>NZ_JBSGUS010000009.1:0-99743 GCF_053608045.1 Kribbella sp. NPDC055071 | reverse complement strand
CGGAGGCGGCGACAAGACAGCTGCCGCGAAGCGGGGTCCGTTGCGCCCGCGACACCACAGTCCTTCCGCGAGGTCCGGCCGCAACCGCAGTCGTTCTGTGCGGACCGGCTGAGGGGCGGGGCTGTGGTCTTCGTCCCGGTGTAGGCGGCGAGGGACGGGCACCGCGGAGCGGTGTTCGGTTGGGTGTGGATTCTGGGGGTCGGGAATTACAAGCTTGTAGTTTGTCAAGTCGACACGCAGGTGCAACAAAGTTACTTGTGGGAATAGTGTTCCCAATGGGGCTGAGGGCAACTAGTGTCACGTATGTGGTCCACGAGGACCAAAAGCACCACGAACCCTGGGGAAGGGGTTCGTGATCGGCGGAAGGAAACGATTCCGATGCGGACCCCCTCGCGGGCTACATCCGGCGGACGGATCGGGAGCACGGGGAAGACCGGCAGAGTGTTGCTCTCCGGAGTGCTCGCGGTCTGTTTGGCCGGCTCCATTGCCGTCCAACCGATCCAGGCCGACGCGGCCAAGCCGAAGCCCCCGGTCATCCCCTCCAAGGCCGCCGTCGAGCGGGCCAAGCAGGCCGCGCTGTCGAAGGCAGGGCAGGTTGCCGCGATCGAGCAACAGTTGGCCGCGGCGAACGCGCGACTCGAGCAGCTCGGAATCCAGTCCGGTATCGCGGACGAGGCCTACAACGGCGCGGTCTACAAGTTGCAGCAGGCAAAGATCGCGGCGGCCGACGCGGCGTCGCGGGCGGCCAAGGCGCAGGAGACCCTGACTACGCAGCAGCAGCAGATCGGCCGGTTCGCGGCGGCGTCGTTCCAAGGGGGTGGCGAGCTGGCGAGGGTCGCGCCGCTGATCACCGCGGACGGACCGCAGCAGATGCTGGACTCGGCCGGCACGGAACACACGGTGTCGACCGCGATGCAGGCGTCGTACCTGCGCTACACGGCGACGCAGGTGGTCACGAACCTGTTCAAGATCCAGGCCAACCAGGCATTGGTCAAGGTGAAGCAAGCGACCGACGAGGCCGCCAAGGCGAAGAAGGCGGCCGAGGAGGCCGAGGCCGCTCAGGCTGCCGCGGTGACGGCGATGGCCGCGCAACGACAGAAGTCGATCGCCCAACTCGCCGTACTGCAGAACACGTCGATTCAGGTGGCCGACCAGCGGCAACGGGGGCTCGAGGAGCTTGCGCGACAACGAGCCGCCGAACTCGCCGCCCGGAAGGCCGCGGAGCTGAAACGGCGGATCGCCGCGCGGGAGGCCGCGGAGGCGGCCGAGCGGGCGCGCGAGGAGCAAGAAGCCCGTGACCAGGCGAAGAAGAACCACGGCAAGCCGCCGAAGCGCCACACGCCGGACCGTGACAACGGCAACGACAACGGCAACAACAGTGGTGGCTCGAGCAGTGGACACAGCGGCTCGGCCGCGGTCGACTTCGCGCTGTCGCAGCTCGGCGACATGTATCTGTGGGGCGGCACCGGACCTTCACGCTGGGACTGCTCGGGACTGATGATGGGCGCGTGGAAGCGGGCCGGAGTCCAGCTGCCGCACTACAGCGCCGCGCAGTACGAGCAGATCCGGCACATCCAGGAGGACGACCTCCGGCCCGGCGACCTCATCTTCTGGGCGCTCGATCCGAACGACCCGGCGACCATCCACCACGTCGCGATGTACATCGGCGGCGGGCGGATGATTCACGCGCCCCGGACCGGCAAGCCGGTCCAGATCGACAGCGTCTACTACTGGATCCCACCGAACTTCTTCGGCCGCCCCTGAGCCGTCGAGTTGCCTGGGTCGTCAACCCGCCAAAGCTAAACGAGCCGGTGTCCGCCGTCGGCGTGGAGGACCGTGCCAGTGATGAATCCGTTGCGTAGCAAGGCGATGATCGCGTCCGCGATGTCCTGGGTCCGGCCGATCCGGCCGGCCGGGAGGCGGGCCGCCATCGCGGCCAGGGTGTCCGCGGTCGCGTCGCCGGCGACGTCCTGCCAGATCGGCGTGTCCACCCAGCCGGGTGACACGACGTTGACCCGGATCGGTGCCAGCTCGACCGCGAGTGCCGCGGCGAGCGACGCGAGGCCGCCGTTGAGTGCCGCGAGCAACGATGCGCGCGGACCCGGCCGGTACGCCGCGATCCCGGACGTGAACACGATCGAGCCGCCGGGCTCCAGCAGCGATGCGCCGTGTTTGGCCAGTAAGAGCGGGCCGAACAGTTTGGACTCGACCGCGGATCGGGCCGCGTTCACGTCGTACTCGCTGATCGGCTGGTAGGCGCCGCCGACGTCGGCGGCGGTGGTGACGATGTGGCTGACCTTGCCGGTGGTCGCGAAGAGGCGCTCGATGTCGCTCTCGATACCGATGTCCATGGCAACGGTTCGTACGCCGAGCTCGCGGTGAACTGTGTCGAGTTTGGCCGTCGAGCGTCCGGCAATCGTCACTTCGCTGCCTTGGGCAACCAGTTCGGCGGCCAAGGCCCGGCCCATGCCGGAGCTGCCGCCGACGATGACTACGTGCACTGAGAAACTCCTTGTGTGATTGGTGTTTCGAGCCAATCACCGGGGAGGTCAGTCCGCCACGACTTGTTGCCTAACCACCGTTAGTCCGGGGCTAACAGTCATGGCCCGGAGCACCGGGTTGCGAGAGTCGGTCCGCCAGACCGCGGCGTACCGGGCGATCAGGGGCTGGCCCTTCAAGGCGCGCCAGACGATGTCGGGGGTGGCCGCGCGGCGTGAGCCGAGGCTGATCGCGGACCGGCGGACGAGGAGCGCGGAGCGGAGCTGGGAGTGGCTCATGCTGATCTCGCTGAGCTGGATGCCGCTGCCGAGGCGGCTGAGGGTCTCGTCATGGAACTCCGGTGCCGCGGCGCGAGGGATCCAGATCAGCTCGAGTCCGGCCAGGTCGTCGAGGGTGAGCTCGGTGCTGGCCGCGAGGGGATGGGTCGCAGTGAGGAGTACGCCGAGCTCCTCGGCGGCGAGGTGCTCGGAGGTGATTGCTGGGGGCAACGTCAAGGGTGTGCGGACCAGACCGAGGTCGATCTCGCCGGCGGTGAGCATCCGGAGTTGGTCGGTCGTGGTGCCGGCCTCGAGCGTCACTGTGCTGTTCGGGAAGCGTTCGGTGGCGAGTTGCTCGAGGGCGGCGGGAAGCCAGCCGGGGATGCCGTTGAGGAGGCCGAGGCGGAGAACGGGTTCGTCCAGGCCGGCGGCCCGGCGCGTGTCCTTCAGCGCCAGGCCGGCCGCCTGGATCGTCTCCCGTGCTCTGGCCAGGAAGACCTGTCCGGCCGGGGTGAGCTCGACACCGCGGCTGTGCCGGATCAAGAGCGTCGTACCGACCTCGCGTTCGAGCTGTTTGATCTGCTGACTGAGGGTCGGGGTGGAGATGTAGAGGCGCTCCGCGGCGCGGCTGAAATGGAGCTCTTCCGCCACGCTCACGAAGTACCGCATCTGCCTCAGCTCCACCCGCCGATGTTATCCGGCGGATGCCGGATTCAGGGGGTAGCGACGAGGCGGCCGAGGTTGCTGCGGGCATCGAGTGTTTCGTGGATGCGGGCGACCTCGGCGAGTGGATAGGTGGCGTCGACGATCGGCCGGAGTTCGCCGTTCTGCCAGCGGCGGGTGACCTCGGCAATGTCGGCGCGAGCTCCGTCCGGGCGGGCCTGCTGCCAGCCGTTCCACGAGACACCGATGACGGATTTGAGGCCGAAGAGCCGCATCGCGGGGACCACGGGCAGCTCGGTGGAGATCGCGCCGTACGTGACCATCGTGCCGAGGGGTGCGAGCAGGTCCAGACCTTCGTTGAAGACCTTGCCGCCGACCGAATCAAGGATCGTGTCGACGCCGTCGGGGGCGAGTTCGTTGACGCGGGCGGGCCAGGCGGGGTCGGTCAGGTCGACGGCTTCGGCGCCGAGGTCGCGGATGAAGTCGAGTCGGTGCGGGGAGGACGCCGTACCGATGATCGTCTTCGGCGCGAAGGACTTGGCCAGTTGGACGGCGAGGTGGCCGACGGTGCCGGCCGCGGACTGGATCAGGACGCTGCCGCCGGCCGGTACCCGGCCCGCTGTGAGCAGGCGGAGGGCGAGCGGGGCGGTCAGCGACATCATCGAGGCTTCGCCGGGGTCGGCGTCCTCCGGGATCGGAGCGAGGAAGGCGGCGTCGGCGACGGCGAAGTCGGCGAAAGCGTCCTCGGTCAGGGCCGAAACTCGTCGGCCGACCTCGATGCCGGGCGGTACGCCGGGACCGACCTTGACGATCCGGCCGACGACATCTCCGGTCAGCGTGCCGGGCAGCGGACGGTCCCAGGCGGATCCGCCGCGGCGCAGCACGGTGTCGATGGCGTTGGCACCGATCGCTTCGGCCTCGATCAGGACCTGGCCGTCGGCGGGTTCGGGGACGGGTACGTCGTCGAGTCTGAGAACCTCGGGGCCACCGTGCTGGTGGAAGCGCACTGCGCGCATACGTGTCTCCATGAGTTCGTGGGTGTAACAAATAATGGGTAAGTCCCACGATAATTCATGCCGGGGTCACTGCCAATAGAGTTGATCGGGTGAAGAAGTCACCGACGCATCGTCTGTCCGACCGGGTGCTGTGGGCGCTGGGGCGGACCAGCCAGCAGTCGATGCGGCTGATCCGGCAGCACATGACGGCGGCCGGCGTGCGGACCCTGCACTACCACGTCCTGGTGAGCCTGGCCGACGACGGCGAAGGGGCTCAGGCCACGCTCGCCGATCGCATCGCGCTGGATCGCAGCGATCTGGTCACGCTGCTGGACGAGCTCGAGGAACTGAAGTACGTCGAACGCCGGGTCGACCCCACCGACCGCCGCCGCAAGATAGTCGCCATCACCCCGGCCGGCGAAAAGCAGGTGGCCGCAATGGACCTTTTGATCCACGCAGCCGAAGAAGAACTCCTCGAACCCCTGGACGCCGACGAGCGCAAAACGCTACTCGACCTCCTCAACCGACTCTCCCCGAGCGGATAAGAGAAGGAACAGAGAAAGAGAGGATTCAGAGAGGGATCGGGGCTGCCGAGGACCAGTCATTGCGTGAGCAGGTCGCCAGGCCATCACAATCCAGGGTGCCGGTTGCGGTTAGGCGTGACTCGCCTGCTGGGCGACGATTGTGATGGCCTGGCGGTCGGGGCGCGGCTGCTTTGAATGCCCGTCGCCACCATGACGCTGACCCCCGCCAGGCACCCAGCCCGCTCTCTGCCTTCGAAGTCGGCTGAAGAGTGCGCTTGGTTTGTGGTTAGTCCTGGTGGGTTTCGGACTTGATCAGGCGTTCGAAGGAGGCGGTGATTTCGGCTTCGGCGTCGGAGCGGCCTACCCAGGTGGCGCCTTCGACGGACTTGCCGGGCTCCAGGTCCTTGTAGACCTCGAAGAAGTGCTGGATCTCGAGGCGGTCGAACTCCGGGACGTGGTGGATGTCGCGCAGGTGCTCCTGGCGCGGGTCGCCGGCGGGGACGCAGAGGACCTTGTCGTCCGGGCCCTTCTCGTCGGTCATCCGGAACATGCCGATCGCGCGGGCGCGGATCAGGCAGCCGGGGAACGTCGGCTCCGGGAGCAGGACCAGTGCGTCCAGGGGGTCGCCGTCCTGGCCCAGGGTGTCCTCGATGAAGCCGTAGTCGGACGGGTACTGGGTGGACGTGAAGAGGGTCCGGTCCAGCCGCAACCGGCCCGACTTGTGGTCCACCTCGTACTTGTTGCGGGTGCCCTTGGGGATCTCGATGAAGACGTCGAACTCCATACGGCAGATACTGTCACGGTTCCGACCGACCGAATGACAGGAGCAAGCAGGTGGCTCGTCCTCCCCGTGCGGTGTTCGTCACGCTGCTCGCCACGGTTCTCTGTACGAGCCTGGTGAGCGGTGCACGCGCCGTACCCGGATCACTACAGACAGCCCCGCAGGCTCCAGTCGTGCTGCCCCCCGCCAAGGCCGAGGGAGTCGCCCCCACCCCGGCCGGCCTCCAGAAAGCGCTGACCGCGATTCTGAAGGACGCGTCCCTCGGCAAGCACCGCGCTGTCTATGTGTACGACGCCTCCCGCGGCAAGGTGGTGTTGTCCGTCGGTGGCGCCTCGACGTACGTCCCCGCCTCCACACTCAAGCTCCTGACGACGGTGTCGGCTTTGGAGACGCTCGGCCCGGAGCACACGTTCACCACGAAGACGGTGAGCGCAGCCAAGGGCTCGCTCATTCTGGTCGGCGGCGGCGACCCACTGCTCACCGCCCAGCGGTCGAGCAATCCCAACGACTATCCGACCCGGGCATCGCTTCAGGACCTCGCAGCGAGTACGGCGAAGGCCCTGAAGGCGCAGGGCGTGAGCGCAGTCACTCTCGGGTACGACGCCTCCCTCTTCACCGGACCGGCGATCAACAAGAACTGGGAAGCGAATTACGTCCCCGAAGGCATCGCCGCACCCACGTCCGCGTTGTGGGTGAACGAAGGACGCATTGCGCCGGGTATGGCCAAGCGGGCGACCTCGCCGGCACAGGCCGCGGCCACTGCCTTTGCCACCCAACTACGCGCGCTCGGTATCAAGGTGGCGCCGACCGTGGCGCCTGCGCTCGCTCGCTCCACGGCCACGCCCGTCGCCCAGGTGAAGTCGCCGACAGTCGGGCAGATCGTCGAGTACGTGAACCTGCACAGCGACAACGACGGTGCCGAGGTCCTGCAGCGGCACGTCGGCATCGCGACCAAGAACGGCGGTTCGTTCGCCGGTGGAGTCGCCGGCGTCCGCGAGACCCTCACCAAACTCGGCCTGGACGTCAGCAAGGCGAAGATCTTCGACGGTAGCGGCCTGACGCGAGCCAACCACGTCCCGCCGGACCTGCTGGCCGGTGCGATCAGAGTGGCGGCGTCACCCGAGCACCCGGAGCTACGGCACCTGCTGACCGGTCTGCCGATCGCTGGGTTCTCAGGCAGCCTGGAAGAGCGCTTCACGGCTGCTGGTACCAGCACGGGCACCGGACTGGTCCGCGCGAAGACCGGAACGCTCACGAACGTGCACAGCCTGGCCGGACTGGCCCGTGACCGCACCGGCACACTGCTGGTGTTCGCCGTGATGACCGACAGCGTCCTGGTCCCGCAGACTCTCAATGCCAGAGCCACCCTCGACCGGGCTACTGCGATCCTCGCGAACTGCGGCTGCAGCGGCTGACCTGCCCTGGATCTGTGCTGACAGGGCGCGCAGGTTGTGACATGCGACTAGGGTCGGGATATGAGTACGGCGGACGGTGGGACTGAAGGCCGAGTCATGACCGAGATGGTCGACTGGCAGCTGGCGACCGGAGTGGCGCGGAAGTTGCTGCGCCCCGGCCCCGCGGTCAGCCGCTCCGAGGCTGACCAGGTGGTGGCTGAGCTGCGGCAGTTCGCCGCGGACTCCGAGCAGCACGTACGAGAGTTCACCGGACTGCAGGCCACCTCGGCCACAGCGCCGGTGGTGATCGTGGACCGGCCCGGTTGGGTGCAGGCGAACGCGGACGGCTTCCGGACCGTGCTGCAGCCGCTCGCCGACAAGCTGCGGGAGAAGGCAGAGCGGACCGCTGGGCTGTCGTCGGCAGTCGGTTCACGCGTGACGGCGATCGAGGCCGGCGCACTGCTCGCTTTCCTGTCTTCTCGCGTGCTGGGTCAGTTCGACCCGTTCTACCCGGCTGAGCCGGACCCGGATCGCCCTGGCCTGACCGGCCGGCTCCTGCTGGTGGCGCCGAACGTGATGCAGGTCGAGTCCGAGCTGGGCGTCGTACCGCGGGACTTCAGGTTGTGGGTCTGCCTGCACGAGGAGACGCACCGCGTGCAGTTCACCGCCGTCCCGTGGTTGCGCGACCACCTGCGGTCGGAGATCGCGCTCTTCCTGGACCAGGCCGAGCTGGACGCTTCGGCGTACGCGGCCATGTTCCGCGAGGCGGTGCAGCGGCTGGGCCGGTCGGTGCGCGGTGAGGTCGAGCTGAGCCTGATGGACCTGATGCAGTCGCCGGAGCAGCGCGCGGTGCTCGACCGGCTGACCGCGGTGATGTCGTTGCTGGAGGGCCATGCGGACTTCGTGATGGACGGGGTCGGGCCGTCGGTGATTCCGTCGGTGGAGCACATCCGGTCCAAGTTCACCTCACGGCGTCAGAGCGGCAACCCGGTGGACCAGCTGCTCAAGCGTTTGCTCGGACTGGACGCGAAGCTGCGGCAGTACAAGGACGGCGCCGCGTTCGTCCGCCGCGTCGTGGACCAGGTCGGCATGGACGGGTTCAACCGGGTGTGGACCGGGCCGAACACGTTGCCGACCAAGAACGAGATCGCCAACCCGGATGCCTGGGTCGCCCGACTCCATGGCTGAGGCTGCGGGCCAGGCTGCCGAGGTGGAGCAGCCGACCAAGCGCACCGCGGACGAGCTCGTGGAGGACCGGAGAGGCAAGCTGCACCCTGCTGTCGCGCGGACGCGCGAGGCGGTCCGCGGCATGCTCACCGAGCTGCCGAAAGGTACGACTGTCCTGGTCGCCTGCTCGGGTGGCACGGATTCGCTCGCACTGGCCGCGGCGACCGCGTTCGAAGCGCCCAAGCTGGGCCTGCGAGCCGGTGCGGTCATCGTCGACCACGGTCTGCAGGCTGAGTCCGCGCAAGTCGCGGAGACGGCTGCAGTGCAGTGCCGGAAGCTCGGACTCGATCCGGTCCTGGTGCGCGCCGTTGAGGTTGGCTCCGAAGGCGGTCCGGAAGGCGCTGCCCGATCAGCCCGGTACGACGCTCTCCGCGACGCAGCCGATGAGCTCGGGGCGGACGTCGTACTGCTGGCGCACACTCGGGACGACCAGGCCGAGACTGTTCTGCTCGGGCTCGGGCGCGGTTCAGGGGCTCGGTCGCTGGCCGGGATGGCTCCCGTGGCCGGACTCCTCCGACGTCCCTTTCTGGAAACCCCGCGCGCCACCACAGCCGCCGCCTGCATCGCCTCGGGGCTCCGGCCGTGGCACGACCCACACAACGACGACCCGCAGTACACGCGGGTCCGCGTGCGGCATGAGGTGATCCCGGTGCTCGAAGAGGCGCTCGGCCCCGGAGTGGTCGAAGCACTGGCCCGTACGGCGGGATTGCTGCGGGCGGACGCGGATGCGCTCGACATGCTCGCTGCGGACCTCGCCGAGACCGCGCTCCGTCGTACCGAGGACGACGTGCTCTGTGACATCGGGATGGTCGAGGCCGAGCCTGACGCCGTACGGACCAGGGTCCTGCGGCAGGCCGCGCTGGAGGCGGGCTGCCGGGCCACCGACCTGACCGCCGGACACATCGCCGCCGTCGACGCGCTGGTGACGGACTGGCGCGGCCAGCGCTGGATCGACCTACCACAAGGGATCCGAGCCGCACGCCGAGGCGAATGCATCGTCTTCGGCTCTGATGTGTCAGGCTGAGCACGTGGATGCCGCGGACATCGAGAAGGACTTGACCAAGGTCCATTACACCGAGGACCAGATCCTGGCGAAGCTGCAGGAGCTGGCCGGGCGGATCGAGCAGGACTACGAGGGCAAGGACCTCCTGCTGGTCGGCGTGCTGCGGGGTGCGGTGATGGTGATGGCCGACCTGGCCAGGATGTTCAGCCGGCACGTCGAGATGGACTGGATGGCCATCTCGTCGTACGGCTCGGGCACCAAGTCGTCGGGCGTGGTCCGGATCCAGAAGGACCTGGACACCGACATCACCAACCGGCACGTGCTGATCGTCGAGGACATCATCGACACCGGGCTCACGCTGAGCTGGCTGGTCAGCAACCTGGAGTCACGGATGCCCGCCTCGCTGGAGCTCTGCACGGCGTTCGTGAAGCCGGGCGCGGCCAAGATGCGGGTCCCGGTGAAGTACGTCGGGCTCGACCTGCCGGACGAGTTCGTGGTCGGCTACGGGCTCGACTACGCGGAGAAGTACCGCAACCTGCGCTGCGTAGCCACGCTGGCGCCACACGTCTACTCCTAAGACCTCTGTGATCCGGACCTTCGGGCAGACTTGGTGACAGCCTGTACAACGGGTCGTACCGTCCATTCGTGACCCTCGTGCTGTGTTGTCTTGTGCGACACGAGACACTTGGACTGGTGTTACCGTCTCAAGCCCGCATTCCCGGGCCTGCCGAGCTAGGAGGGACGGGGCGTAGGCCTCGATCATGGACGTGAAGCGCATCTTCCGCGGACCCCTGTTCTGGATTGTCATCGCCTTCCTGGGCGTACTGGTGATCGGACAGCTCCTGACCGGCTCGACCGGGTACAAGACCGAGCCCACCGGCCAGGTCGTCCAGCTGATCAAGCAAGCGACGGACGCGCCGGCCGGTGAGAAGGTCATCAAGACGGTCACGCTGATCGACCCCGACCAAGAGATCCGGATCGAGAAAACCGACGGGACCAAGGTCCGGGCGAATTGGGTGGACGGCCAGGGCAACACCCTCGGCACCTCCCTGCAGGACCTCTTCCAGAGCGGCAAGATCGAGCGGTACGACGTCCAGAACCCCAAGCCCAGCTTCATCGGGCAGGTCTTCTCGACGCTGATCCCGTTCCTGCTGATCGCGGTCGTGTTCATCTTCTTGATGAATTCCATGCAAGGCGGTGGATCGCGGGTGATGAGCTTCGCGAAGTCCAAGGCCAAGCTGATCACCAAGGACACGCCGAAGACGACGTTCGCCGATGTCGCCGGGTGCGACGAGGCGATCGAGGAGCTCGGCGAGATCAAGGAGTTTCTGCAGGAGCCGGGCAAGTTCCAGGCGGTCGGGGCGAAGATCCCGAAGGGCGTCCTGCTCTACGGCCAGCCCGGTACCGGTAAGACCCTGCTGGCCCGTGCGGTCGCCGGTGAGGCCGGTGTGCCGTTCTACTCGATCTCCGGTTCGGACTTCGTCGAGATGTTCGTCGGTGTCGGTGCCTCCCGGGTCCGGGACCTGTTCGAGCAGGCCAAGACGAATGCCCCGGCGATCGTGTTCATCGACGAGATCGACGCCGTCGGCCGCCACCGTGGTGCGGGCCTCGGCGGTGGTCACGACGAGCGCGAGCAGACGCTGAACCAGCTGCTGGTCGAGATGGACGGCTTCGACGTTCGCGGCGGTGTCATCCTGATCGCCGCCACCAACCGGCCCGACGTGCTCGACCCCGCCCTGCTGCGGCCGGGCCGCTTCGACCGGCAGATCGCGGTCGACGCGCCGGACCTGCCGGGTCGCGAGCAGATCCTGAAGGTGCACGCCCGCGGCAAGCCGATGTCCCAGGACGTCGACCTGCGCGCCGTGGCCCGTCGTACGCCGGGCTTCACCGGTGCCGACCTGGCCAACGTGCTGAACGAGGCGGCCCTGCTGACCGCCCGGTCGAACCTGCAGATGATCGACAACCACATGCTCGACGAGGCGATCGACCGCGTCATCGCCGGCCCGCAGCGCCGGACCCGGCTGATGTCGGACAAGGAGAAGGTGCTCACCGCGTACCACGAGGGCGGCCACGCCCTGGTCGCGGCCGCGCTGCCGCACTCCGACCCGGTGCAGAAGGTGACGATCCTGCCGCGTGGCCGGGCGCTCGGCTACACGATGGTGATGCCGGACGAGGACAAGTACTCGACCACCCGGTCGGAGATGCTGGACAAGCTGGCCTACATGCTCGGTGGCCGCGCCGCCGAGGAGATGGTCTTCCACGACCCGACCACGGGTGCGAGCAACGACATCGAGAAGGCGTCGGCGCTGGCCCGGGCGATGGTCACGCAGTACGGCATGACCGAGCGGCTGGGCGCGATCAAGTTCGGCTCGGACGGCAGCGAGCCGTTCCTGGGCCGTGACTTCGGCAGCCAGCGGAACTACTCCGAGGAGATCGCGGCCGCGGTCGACGAGGAGGTCGGCAAGCTGATCCTGAACGCGCACCAGGAGGCCTTCGACATCCTGGTCGACAACCGCGTGGTGCTGGATCACTTGGTCGAGGAGCTCCTGGAGAAGGAGACCCTGGACAAGAACCAGATCGCCCGGATCTTCGAGCCCGTGATCATGCGGGACCGGCGGCCGGCCTGGACGGGTTCGTCCACCCGGGTGCCGTCGGACCAGCCGCCGGTGATGCCGGTGCCGACGCGGGCCGAGCAGAACGGGTCGCTCCAGGACGTACTGCCGGGCGGCGTGGTCGGCCCGGACGAGTCCATCAAGCCGCCGAACTACGGCAGCGGCCCGACGCCGCCCGCCTCGAACGACTGACGAACGACTGACGCTGACCGAAGCGCCGCCACCCCACCCGGGTGGCGGCGCTTTTGGTAAGTGGTCTCCTACAGTGGCGAGATGACGTCGCCGAACTTCGACTACGCGCGGGCTGAGCGGGCCGTCCGCGAGCTGCTGATCGCTATCGGGGAGGACCCCGACCGCGACGGGCTGCGGGACACTCCGGCTCGCGTGGCCCGTGCGTACGCCGAAATGGCCGGGGGACTGGGGCAGCGGGCCGAGGACGTCCTCACCTCGACGTTCGACATCGGGCACGACGAGATGGTCCTGGTGAAGGACATCGAGGTCTGGAGCCTGTGTGAGCACCATCTGGTCCCGTTCACCGGGGTCGCGCACGTCGGGTACATCCCCAGCCGGGACGGCCGGATCACCGGGCTGTCGAAGCTGGCCAGGCTGGTCGACGTGTACGCGAAACGGCCGCAGGTCCAGGAACGATTGACCACTCAGGTCGCGGATTCGCTGGTCGAGCTGCTCGAACCTCGCGGCGTGATCGTCGTGATCGAGTGCGAACACCTCTGCATGACCATGCGTGGCGTCCGCAAACCGGGCGCCCGGACCATCACTTCCACGGTCCGGGGTCAGCTCCGGAATCCGGCGACCCGCGCGGAGGCGATGAGCCTGATCGTGGGTTAGACACACCCTGGCCGTAGCCCCGGGCCTGGTGACGTCGTTGACGTTTGAGAGAAAACAACTGTGGACATTCTGTCGCTGAGCGTTTACTTTCCGTAGTGGTGGTCGGTCGACGGGGACCGAGCGCCGACGTGAGGAGGACAGGGATGTCGGGGCGTTTCCGGGTCGGAGCCGCACTAGCCGGGGTCGTCGTGCTGACGACCGGTGGTTTGGTAGCGGCCAATTGGGCCACCGCGGACACGCGGACCAAGACGACCCAGCAGAAGGCCACTGGCCAGAAATCAACTGGCCAGCAGACGACTGGGCAGCAGTCCGGAGCGGTTGGGAAGGTGACCGGGCGGTCGCCACTGGTCGCAGAGGCGCTGGAGACGCGGCTCGGATCGGATGCGGGTGTGGTCGGGAGCTACTACGACGACTCCGGTGCCCTGGTCGTCTCGGTGTCGGACTCTGCGGCCGCTGAGCTGGTCCGCCAGGCCGGCGCGATCCCGCGACTGGTCCGCTTCACGATCAGCCAGCTGAACGCCGTACAGGACGAGCTGAACAACCTGGCCAAGGACTCCAGCGCCGGCAAGGTCCGGTCCTGGTACGTCGATCCCGTCTCGGGCACTGTGGTCGTCTCTGTGCCCAGGGGGGCCGACGACTCGATCACCCGGCGGTTCCTGGCCCGCGCCGAGGCCAAGGGCGACAAGGTGAGCGTCCGCAGGGTCGTGGGCAGGGTGACGACGACCGCTGACGACTTCAGCCTGCGCGGCGGAGTCCAGGTCGACAAGAACACCGGATACATCTGCTCGCTCGGCTTCAACGCGCGGACCACCAAGGGCAACCCGATCTTCCTCACCGCCGGACATTGCACGGCGGGCAAGCCGTCGTTCTCCCGGAACGGTTATGTGCTCGGCAACACCTACAGTTCGAGCTTCCCGGGTCACGACTTCGGGGCGGTCGGTGTGATCGAGGGCTGGGACCAGCAGGGGTATGTCGAGGGTTGGGGAGCCGGGAACATCGCGGTCAAGGGGCTTGCGAACCAGACGGTTGGTTCCGAGCTGTGCAAGTCGGGCAAGAGCACCGGCTGGACCTGCGGGAAGATCGTCGCCCGGAATGTGACGGTCAACTACGGCAACAACCGGATCGTCCGCGGGCTGTTCCAGCACACCGCGTGTGTCGAGGCCGGTGACTCCGGTGGCGCCAACATGACCGGCAACTACGCCGAGGGCATCACCAGTGGTGCGGCGCTCATCAACGGCCAGTGCCTGGAGAAGTCCGGTCAGACCAACGAGTCCTACGCCCAGCCCATCGCCGAAGCCCTCCAAGGCACCGGCTCCCGCCTCATCCTCAGCAACTGATCCCCTCCCTCCCCGCACACTCCCAGCCCACCTCGCCGATTTGGTTGGCTGACCCACCAATTTGGCTGGTCCACCCATGCAGTTAGGGGTTTGTGACCCGGGACGTGGGTCACACACCCCCGATTTGGTGGGGCGGCCAGGCAAATCGGGGTTGTCCGGTCGGGCGGTGAGTGGCGGGTTGGTTGGGGCAGGGGGTGGGTTGGGGGTGGGGGCCACTACGGTGGTCGGGTGAATGTTGGGGCGTGGGGTCACGTGGACGGGCTGCCGGTGCTGGATCGGTGTCTCGTGATGGGTGTTGTCAACGTGACTCCGGACTCGTTCTCCGATGGTGGTGAGTGGTTCGAGCCGTCCGCGGCGATCAAACACGGGCGTGAACTGCTGGCCGAGGGCGCCGATTTGCTCGACGTCGGCGGGGAGTCGACGCGGCCGGGTGCCGAGCGGCCCGCGCCCGCGGAGGAGATCCGCCGCGTTCTCCCGGTGATCGAGACGCTCGCCGCCGAAGGCGCGCTGATCTCGGTCGACACCATGCGGTCCGGCGTCGCCGAGCTCGCCCTCGACGCCGGCGCGACGATGATCAACGACGTCTCCGGCGGCCAGGCCGATCCGGACATGCTTGCGCTCGTGGCAGAACGCCGTACGCCGTATCTGTGCATGCACTGGCGCGGACACTCGATCGACATGCAGAACAGGGCCGAGTACGACGACGTGGTCGCCGAGGTGATCGCCGAGCTCGGTGCACGCCTCGAGGCGATCAGCGCTGCCGGTGTGGATCTGCAGAAGGTCGCGATCGACCCAGGACTCGGTTTCGCGAAGAACGCCGGCCACAACTGGGAGATCCTGCGCAGGTTGCGGGAATTCGCCGTACTGGAACGGCCGTTGTTGATCGGTGCGTCCCGGAAGACGTTCCTCGGTAGGCTGCTCGCCGACGAGCAGACCGGTGAACCCAGGCCGGCCGTACGACGAGATGACGCGAGCGCGGCCGTATCCGCCCTGGCCGCCGCGGCGGGAGCCTGGTGTGTCCGGGCCCACGCGGTGGCGCCCCATGCGGACGCGGTCCGGGTGGCGAAGAGATGGGGAGAGGTATGACGGGTCACGCCACGGTCGAGGACGTCGTGCTGATCGCGAACACCGCGTTCTACAACGCCTTCGAGGCCGGTGACCTGGATCTGATGGCGGCGGTCTGGCTGCCGGAGCCCGACCCGGTCTGCATCCATCCGGGCAACGCGGCGATCTCCGGGTACGCCGAGATGATGCGGGCCTGGGCGATGATCTTCGCGAACACGCCGTACATCCAGTTCTTCCTGACCGATGTGCAGGTCCGTGTGGATGAAGACGTGGCATACGTCACGTGTACGGAGAATGTCCTGTCGTCGGGTGAGGGTGCGCCCGAAGAGGGATTCGCGGGTGGCAAGGCGCTGGCCACGAACGTTTTCCGCAGAACTTCCTCCGGCTGGCGGTTGTGGATCCACCATGCCTCCCCGGTACTGTCGTCTGGGGGCCGACAGGAGGAGGCGGAATGACCGGTCCCGCAACGACCTCTGACGTGATCGAGATCCGGGGTATCCGGGGTTTCGGGCGTCATGGCGTCTTCGAGCACGAGCGCACCGACGGGCAGGAGTTCATCGTCGACGTTCGCCTCGAGCTGGACACCCGGTCCGCTGCGGCCTCCGACGACCTGGCCGACACCGTGAACTACGGGGTGGTGGCCGAGCAGGTGCACGCCGCGATCGAGAACGATCCGGTCGACCTGATCGAGACCCTCGCCCAGCGCATCGCGGACGTGTGCCTCGCCGACCGGCGGGTGACCGCGACCGCGGTGACGATCCACAAACCCTCGGCACCGATCAAGGTGCCGTTCGACGACGTTGTCCTGACCGTGCAGCGCAGAGCCGGAGAATCCTCGTGACTGAGACCCCAAGTCCCCACGTCATCGACGCGGACACCCTGAGCGGAGGCCTCAAGCCCATCCGCCAGGTGATCCTGTCGCTCGGTAGCAATCTCGGCGACCGTGAGGCCAACCTGCAGGGCGCGGTCGATGCGCTGCGGGACACCCCGGATGTCGTGGTGGTCGACGTCTCGCCGATCTACGAGACCGAGCCGATCGGCGGTCCCGACGAGTCCGGTCCGTACCTGAACGTCGTACTGCTCGCTGACACGACGCTGCCGGTGGACCTGTTGCTGGACCGCGCGCACGCGATCGAGCAGGCGTTCGGCCGGGAGCGCAGTGTGCCGGGCGCGCCGCGGACGCTGGACGTCGACCTGATCACCTACGGCCAGAAGACGATCGAGTCCGAGGAGCTGACGGTTCCGCACCCGCGGGCGCACGAGCGTGCGTTCGTGCTCGCGCCGTGGCTCGACATCGAGCCCGACGCGGTGCTGCCGGGGCGCGGTCCCGTCACGGAGCTGCTCGCCAAGGTCGGCACGGACGGCGTGACCAAGCTCGACCTCGAGCTGCAGTAGTGGCATCCGGCGGTCCGGATCCGGGCCAGGCGCCTGGCCCAGAGTCAGGCAGAGAGTCGGGCAGAGAGCCAGGCAGAGGGTCCGGCGGGCAGCCTGGCAAGGAGCCGCGACCCGGCTCGGTCCGGCCGACCTCGCGCCGGCTGTTGATCGTGATCGGCGTTCTCGGTGCGGCGGTCGGCGTGACCATGGTCAAGGCGATCGAGTCCGGCGGCGGTGTGGCGCCGGCGGTCTCCTGGCTGACCCTGGTCGCCTGGGGATTCCTGGCCGCGCTGCTGTTCGCCGCGGCCCGCAACACCCATCAGCGGATCCAGGTCCGGCGGGAGCGGATGGAGCCGTCGCGCGCGGTCTTCCTGCTGCTGATCGGGAAGGCGAGCGCGTTCGTCGGCGCGTTGTGTACCGGTGTGTACGCAGGGTTCGCGTTATCCTTCCTGCAGGCGGTGGGCTCGTCCGGACCGCGGAACAGGGTGATCATGGCCGGTGCCGCGGCGGTGGTCTCGGTGCTGGTCGTCACGGCCGGATTGTTGCTCGAACGCGCGTGTCGCATTCCCGAGGACCCCGACGAGACCCCCTAACATGGCGACCCATGGGGTCAAGGGGTAGCCGCCGTCGAACCAGGACCACCGTCCTCACCGTCGCCAATGGTCTGCTGATCGTTGTGTGCCTGGGTGTGAGCGTCGCTCTGTTCACCCAGAACGCCTGGATTCTCAGGGCTGCCGCGGTGGCCGCCGTGCTGGTCGCGATCGCGGCCACGGTGCTGTTCCGGCACCAGCTGCTGGTCGAACGCCTGGCCCACTCCGACGAGCGGGCGCACGTGGCCCAGGAGTACTCGCGCATCACCAGCGCCCGCGTGGTCGAGAACGCCGAGTTCGTGGACCTGATGCAACGCCGCCTCGACAAGATCGACGCCCGGCTGGACAAGATCGACGAAGAGGTCGCCACGGTCGTTGCCGCAGGCGACAAACATTCGCAGGCCGATGCCCCAACAGTTGTGGACCTCAAGCTGCGAGGCCTCGCCGCGTCCTAGCCGCCCTGTAGGTTCTGGGGTGTGGATCTCGCGAAGCTGCTGAAGGTTGCCGAAGCCGCCGTCGATCGTGGCCGGACGGTGACGGATACGCGTGGCCCGGGGGAGCTCACGTTCAAGGGCGACCGGGACATGGCCTCCGAGGTCGACTATGCGGTGGAGCGGGCCGTCCGGGAGTTCCTGGGCCGGGAGACGCCGGAGATCGCCATCCAGGGCGAGGAAGAGGGCGGCGCCACCGAAGGCGATCGGTGGGTGCTCGACCCGATCGACGGGACGGTGAACTTCATCCACGGCATGCCACTGTGGGCGATCTCGCTCGGGTTGGTCGTCGACGACCGTGCCGCGGCCGGCGTGATCGACCACCCGGCGCTCGGGACCAGGTACGTCGGAGCCGACGGGCTCGGCGCGTTCCGGGACGGGCAGCGGATCCGTGGGAGCGAGTGCACCGACCTTCGCTCGGCGCTCGTGGCGATCGGGGACTTCGGGGTCGGCGAGGCGGCCTCGGACAATGCGATCCGGAGCGCGTTCGCCCAACTGCTGGTGCCGCGGGTGCAGCGGCTGCGCATGCTCGGCGCGGCGACCGCGGCGCTGACCTTCGCCGCCAACGGGTTCCTGGACGCGATGGTCCTGTACTCCAACAAACCGTGGGACACCATGGCCGGCGCGGCCATCTGCCGGGAGGCCGGACTCGAGGTTCTCGACCTCGACGGCTCTCCCCACTCAACAGCCTCACGCGGCATCGTCGTCGCCGCCCCCGCCCTGGCCGAACCGTTCCTCGACCTGATCGCTCAGTCCGGCCTCTGACCCACGACCGCGTCGAGGGCTTCGGCCAGCGTCTGACCTGCGAGTACGGCGGCGATCGCGGCGGCAGCCTCGTCGTTCAGCCGGTCGAAGTAGTCGTTGGCCCGCAGCGCCGCGGGATGGTCGCCGACCTCCGGACGAGACTCCCAGACCGGTTTGTCGCATCCAGAAGCCTGATAGACATCCCAGAGGGTGATCCCGGCCTCATCCCGCGCTAGCCGGACACCGCCGTTGCGCCCGCGGACGGTCTCGATCAGCCCGGCCTGGAACAGCGGGGTGAGGAGTGCACGGATCAGGCTCGGATTGGCCCGCAGGCACTCGCCTAACTGCGCTGAGCTGACCAGTGGCTCGCCCTTCCGAACGGCATTGCCCAGCAGCAGCATCGCCTGCAGCGCGGTCGTGAATCGTAGATCCGCCATCTCCGCCGTCCGAGTTAATATGTATGGTTGTAACGTACATATTAACTCGAGGAGGAACGCATGGCGACACTGGGCATCATCGGAAGCGGGAACATCGGGACCGCGCTGGCCAAGCTGGCGGTCGCAGCGGGGATCGACGTCGTACTCGCCAACTCGCGCGGGCCGGAGAGCTTGCGGGAGAAAGCGGCGGAGCTGGGCGTCCGGGCCGGCACGGCCGTCGAGGCAGCCGAGGCCGGGGACTGGGTCGTGGTCACGATCCCGCTGTTCGCGTACGCCGAGATCCCGGTCGAACCGCTGGTGGGCAAGGTCGTGATCGACACGATGAACTACTACCCGTTCCGGGACGGCCGGCTCGAAGAGCTTGACGCTGAGACGATCACGGCGGCCGAGCTGCTGCAGCGGCACCTGCCGCGATCCCACACGGTCAAGGCGTTCAACAACATCAACGCGCAGACGATCCCGATCTTGGCCCGGCCTACCGATGCCGCAGACCGGAGTGCGTTGCCGATCGCGGGTGACGATGCCGACGCGAAGGCCGTAGCCGCAACCCTGATCGACGCGTTGGGGTACGACGTCGTCGACGCTGGTCCGTTGACCGAGAGCTGGCGCTTCGAGGCGGAGACGCCCGCCTACGTCACGCCGTACATGTCGAAGGTCAGCACCTCCGAGGAGCGAGCCGCCGGCCACAACGACCCAGGCAAGCCCCTCGCCGCCACCGCCCTGAAAGCCCTACTGGACAACGCCCACCGCCCACCCGTAGCAGACAGAACGTTCTGACCCACCCACCCCACCCCTAACCGCCGGAGGCCGGATCCGGGGCTTGTTATTTGTCGATGTCGCCGACGACGAAGAACATGCTGCCGAGGATGGCGATCATGTCGGGGATCATGGTGCCGGGGAGGAGGGCGGGCAGGACCGAGATGTTGTTGAAGCTGGCTGAGCGGAGTTTGAGGCGCCACGGGGTTTTGTCGCCGCGGGAGACCAAGTAGTAGCCGTTGATGCCCAGGGGGCTTTCGGTCCAGGCGTAGGTCTGGCCTTCGGGGACCTTCAGGATCTTCGGCAGCCGGACGTTGATCGGGCCGGCCGGCAGGGTGGAGAGCTTGTCCAGGCAGGCGTCGACGAGGTCGAGCGAGACCTTCACCTGCTCGAGCAGTACGGCGAAGCGCCCGAAACAATCCCCGTCGGTCCGGCTGACGATCCGGAGTACGCCGTCGTGCTGCAACTCGTCGTACGCGAGATAGGGCTCGTCGCGGCGGAGGTCCGCGTCGACGCCGGAGGCGCGGGCGATCGGGCCGGAGACGCCGTACTGGGCGATCAGCTCGGGGGAGAGCTTGCCGACGCCGACCGTGCGGGCGCGGAAGATCTCGTTGCCCAGGATGATGTTCTCGATGTCGGGCAGGCGTTTGCGGACCGCGGCCGAAGCAGCGGAGGCGCGGCCGAGCCAGCCGTACGGCAGGTCTTCCTTCAGTCCTCCGACCCGGTTGAACATGTAGTGCATCCGGCCGCCGGACAGCTCCTCCATCCCGGCCTGGATCGTCTCCCGCTCGCGGAACGCGTAGAAGACCGGCGTGATCGCGCCGAGCTCGAGTGGGTACGAGCCGAGGAACATCAGGTGGTTGAGGATCCGATTGAGCTCGGCCAGCAAGGTGCGCAGCCAGACAGCCCGGACCGGGACCTCCAGGCCCATCATCCGCTCGACCGCGAGCACGACACCGAGCTCGTTGGCGAACGCGGACAGCCAGTCGTGCCGGTTCGCCAGCACGATGATCTGCCGGTAGTCGCGAACCTCGAACAGCTTCTCGGCGCCGCGGTGCATGTAGCCGATGATGGGCTCGCAGCCGACGATCCGCTCGCCGTCCAGCGTCAGCCGCAGCCGCAGGACGCCGTGCGTCGCCGGGTGCTGAGGACCGATGTTGAGCACCATGTCGGAGGTCGCAAGCTCGGAGCCCGCTCCGGTCCCACCCCGCTCGTAGGCAGGGTCGAATCCGGCCGCTCCCGCGCCGACACCGACCACCTTTTCCACGCTCATGACCCCTATCGTGACAGGCTGGCCCTGTGGATGACCTCTTCGCACCCTCGGATGTCAGCTGGACGCCGGTCTCGCCGCAGCTGGCCTCGGTCCGCCGGGTGACCGCGTCGATCCTGGCCGGCGTCACCGCGGTCGTGCTGCTGTCCGTGCTCGGGCTGACGCTCGGCTGGCTGTACGGCGTTCTCGCGGTGATCGTGATCGCGATCCTCTTCGCCTGGGCCTGGATCCTGATCGGCCGCAACCAGCGGTCCTGGAAGTACGCCGAACGCGAGGACGAGCTGATGGTCAGCCACGGCATCCTGTTCCGCGAGCTGGTCGTCGTACCGTACGGGCGGATGCAGTTCGTCGACGTGGCCGCCGGACCGCTGGAGCGTGCGTACGGGATCGCGACCGTGGAGCTGCACACCGCGACGCCCGCGACGGACGCCAAGATCCCCGGGCTGCACCCGGACGAGGCGGCCCGGCTGCGTGACCGGCTCTCCGCCCTCGGGCAGGCGCAGGCGTGGGGCCTGTGACCGAGTCGGCTCCTGGACCCTCTTCTCGGCAGACCGCCGTCGTCGAGCAGGCGGGGGCGCGGCTGCATCCGCTGACCCCGTTCGTGAAGGGCTGGGGCTGGTTCGTCGCCGCGGCGATCGCGGGCGCTCAGCAGCTGGCGAACGACGCGGACCTCCGCCACAACCTGAAGCTGGTCGGTCTCGTGCTGATCGCTGTCCTGATCGGCGGCATCCTGCTCGGGACGCTGTCGTGGTGGTTCACCAAATGGCAGCTGACCGACGACGCGATCCGGGTGGACAGTGGGTTCCTCTTCCGCCGGACTCGGATCATCCGGTTCGACCGGATCCAGGCGATCGACGTAGGACAACCGCTCGTGGCGCGACTGTTCGGCATGGCCGAGCTACGGATGGACGTGGCCGGCGGTGGCAAGAGCGACGGCAAGCTGAGCTATTTCCGATACGACGAGGCACAGCGGCTGCGCACCACGCTCTTGGTCCGGGCCAAGGGCAATGAGACCACGACCGAGCAGCACGAGCAGGTGGAGCAGGCTGAGGCCGAGGCAGCGCCGCTGCTGGTGGTTCCGACCGGTCGGCTGCTCGGGGCGACGCTGCTGTCGTCCACAGTCGTCGGTAGCGTCGGCGCCCTGTTCTGGCTGATCGTCGGAGCCGTGGTGTTCGACTTCCAGATCGGCCTGGTCGCGGGCATCGTGCCCGCGCTGGGTGTGTTGCAGCCGATCTGGAAGCAGGTCGTCGGCAACCACGGGTTCACGCTGTCGGAGACCAGCCACGGGCTGCGGACCAAGCGCGGCCTGTTCGACATCCAGCGACAGACCATTCCGCCCGGCCGTGTACAGGGCCTGCTGATCAACGAGCCGCTGATCTGGCGGCTGCTCGGCTGGGCGCGGGTCGAGCTGGACATCGCGGGCATCGCCGGCCAGAAGGAAGACGGCGACGACGAGCGGGAGGGCGCGCAGTTGCTCCCCGTCGGCGATCGCGAAGAGGTTGCGTACGTCCTCAACCAGATCCTCCCCGGCTTCGACCTCCGTGCCATCCAGCTGCACGTTGCACCCGAACGCGCGAAGTGGCTGCGTCCGATCGGCTGGCGCTACCTGACGTACGGCGTCGACGACCAGGTCATGGTGACCACGCGCGGCTGGGTGAATCGTCGTACGTCGGTCGTCCTGCACCACAAGACTCAGTCGGTCCGCCTCAAGCAGGGGCCGATCCAGCGCCGCCTTCGCCTTGCTGACGTCCATGTCGACACCCCACTGGGACCGACCGACGCGATCGCCTTGCACCGCGACCAGGACGATGCTGCGGCGCTGGTGCAGGCTCAGGCCGACAGAGCGCGTGAGGCACGCCGTTCGGCGTCCGCGCCGACCGCGGTCCAGACCCAGCCGAACCCACCGAGCCCAGAGGGGTCCAGCAACTCGGCGGCTTCGCCGGCGGACGACAACTCGGCCAGGTAGCGCATTGCGTCCGTCTGAGCCAGCTCGAGGCTCGGACGGGTCGCACTGACCCCCAAAGCCCGCAAGGCGTCCCGCTGCGACACAAGCGATCCGCCCAGCGAGTCCAACGCCACGTGCGCGGTCACATCGCACGAGCCGTCCAGCACAGGGTCACACTCACGTCCGCCCCGAAAGCCAGTCACAGTCCCGTACGGCGGACGCCCGGCCCGCACATGCCCGTAGTCGATCGCCACCGCGACCGCACCGTCCGTTAGGCGACCGACTACCTCACCCCACGCCTCGTCCCGGGCCAGACCGATCTCACCCCGGTCGCCAGGCTCACCGGACCACCACTGCCGCAGCCACTCCAGGTCATTGCCCTGGACAACGTCACCTGGCGTCAGGTCCGCGGACAGATAATGCGGTGTGCCGTCGTCGTCCCACTCCACGAGCTCGCACGGGACGTTGTCGAGCCACTCGTTGGCAATGACCAGGCCGCTCAGTGTGGAAGGCAGCTCGTCGTCCAGCTCGATCTCGACCACTGTGAGTCCCTCATCGCGCAAGACCTTGCCGAGCTCTCCGGATCCGGCGCCGATGTCCACCACCTGGTCAGCGGCGACCGCACGGGCCAGTCGGGCGATCGCCTGGCCGAACAGCGGTGACGCGTGCACCGACGTACGGAAGTGTGCGGCCGGTCGCTCGCGCCGGTAGAACCCGTCCGGCCCGTACAGGGCGTCGTACCAAGCGGTCCGGAAAGTCATAAGCACCATTCATGAACTCGAAGAGATTCTAGGATGAGGACATCATGGCGAACCTTCCCGAGCAGCTCGCGGTCCTCTTCACCGGGCAGGCCGTCTTCGACGTCGTCAGCCGGCAGCCACCGTTCGTGGTGTCGCAGGAGTGGCTGGACGCGACGAAGGCCCGCATCGCCGAGCTGACCGACCGCCCCGACCTGAGTACGGTCACCGCGAAGAACACCACCTTCAAGCAGGGCACTCCGGTCCTGGTGGACACGTTCTACTGGGCGTTCCGGACGCTGTGGCCGCCGGTGGGGATTCTGACGGGCGCCGCCCGCAACCTGCACCTCTTGCTCGTCGAGGACCACCTGCTCGAGCCGATCAGCTCCGACAACGGCCTCACCAACTGGCGAGAGACCGGTGCGACCTTCGCGCTGCCGTTCGCGCTGGTGAAGGGTGAGGGCCAGGAGGAAGTGATCAGGTTCGTCCGGGAGGCGATGGACCTGCTCGCCGGCATCCCCGGCCTCGAGGCCAGGCGTACGGCGCTCAGCACGATCCTGGACCGCATCCTGGCCGACCCCGAGCTTCTCGAAGCCCACCGGACCCAGTCGCGGAGTGTGCTGACGCGACGGTGGTCCGACGAGTTCACCGACAACGAGGTGCGGGCGCCGTTCCCCGACATGTCCGGCAATCCGTTGGACGTGCTGGTGTGGGGGATGGATCGGCTGCGGACGTCGTACGACGCGATCTCGGCCGCGACCCCGGAGTCGGAGCGACCGTTCGCCGAGGAGATCGCCGGGCTGGTGCGTCAGATCGGCCGCACCGATCTGCCGGCCGGTCTGTCCTTCACCGTGCTGGGTCCGGCCGGGACGGCGGAAGTGCAGCGAGCGCTCGACAAGACGAAGGCCAAGATCGACACGGACGAGTGGCGACGCCGGCGGCAGGCCTGGCTCAACCGTGCGGTCGAGGCCGGGGCGGCGTTCGAAGCCCGGGAGTGGCTCGCGGCGAATTTTCTGGTCGGAGCGGTCCTGAACGGTTTGCCGGACAAGCCCAAGTCGTCGAGCGAGCTGCATCTGGTCGGAGGCTTCCTCCGGGGGATGCGCGACGTGTATGCCCACCGGTCCCGATCCAGTGCGGCCGGCGCCGACGGAGCCGGACCTGATCAGCAGCAGGGCGAGCCTGGCGTGGCCACCGATCCAGTGGCCGAGTTGGACGCGATGATCGGCCTGGGCCCGGTGAAGACCCGGGTCCACGAGCTGGTTGCCGAGGCCAAGCTGGCCAAGCTCCGGGCCGACGCCGGGCTGCGGTTGCCGAAACCCATGGGGCACCTGGTCTTCAGCGGCAACCCGGGGACCGGCAAGACCACCGTCGCCCGGATGCTCGGTCAGATCTACCGTGACCTGGGCATGCTCTCGTCCGGTCATCTGATCGAGGTCGGCCGGTCCGATCTGGTCGGCGAATACATCGGCCAGACCGGACCGAGGGTGACCGAGCTGGTGCAGCGAGCGCTGGGCGGCGTCCTGTTCATCGACGAGGCGTACGCGCTGGTCAACCAATCGGGCCGCGACTTCGGGCGCGAGGCGATCGCCACGCTGATCAAGCTGATGGAGACGCACCGCGACAATCTGGTCGTCGTGATGGCCGGATACCCCAACGAGATGTACAACCTGCTCGACAGCAACCCGGGACTGCGCTCGCGGTTCCGCAGCTTCCTCAACTTCCCGGACTTCCTCGACACCGAGCTGCACCAGATCTTCCTGTCGGCTGCGGCCGACGTGGGTTTCGAGGTGAGCCCGGAGGTCTCCGAGACCGTGCTCGCGATCCTGCGGAAGATCCCGCGCGCTCCGGGGTTCGGCAATGCCCGGGCGGTCCGGTCGTACCTGGAGCAGATCGCCACCAAGCAGGCGGTCCGGCTGGCGGCGGTGGAGTCGCCGAGTATGGACGACGTACGGCGTCTGGAGCTTGCCGACATCCCCGCAGTCGCCGCCGGCGGTCTGGGCGACCTGGGACGGCATGAGAACCCGCGTGCGGAGCTCGCCTCGATGATCGGACTGACCGAGGTGAAGGCGACGGTCGAGCGGCTCGCCGCGGAGGCTGCCGCGGACGTGTTGCGGGCGAAGGCCGGGATGCCGCCGGCCGAACGGTCCCGACACATGATGTTCGTCGGCAACCCGGGAACCGGAAAGACCTCCGTGGCGCGGCTGCTCGCCGAGATCTACCGCGACCTCGGTCTGCTCGGAGCGGGTCAGCTGATCGAGACCACCGGCAACGAGCTTGTCGGTGAGAGCTATGGCAAGACCGCGCCGATTGTCCGCAAGCTAGTGGACCAGGCGCTCGGCGGAGTGCTGTTCATCGACGAGGCGTATGTCCTGGCCGATCTGAGCGACTACGGGCTGGACGCGATCGCCACGCTGATCAAGGCGATGGAGGATCATCGCGACGATCTCGTCGTCGTCCTGGCCGGGTATACCGAGCCGATGGAGAAGTTGTTCGCCGCGAACAGCGGTTTGAAGTCACGGGTGCCGACGACGGTCGTCTTCCCGGACTACTCGTTGCCGGAGCTGCAGGAGATCTTCGCCCACCTCACTCGCAAGGCCGGCTACCTGCTGGCCGACGGAGTCCTGGATCGGGTCGGGCGGTTGCTGGACGGCGCTCGTACGAAGGAAGCCTTCGGCAACGGGCGCGACGTACGGAATCTGTTCGAGGAGACGGTGTCCCGGCAGGCGGTCCGGATCACTGCGCTCACCGATCCGGATGTCGAGCGGGTCCGCCAGCTGACACTCGAGGATCTACCGACGGACTGGCGGCCGAGCGAGAAGATCGTGTCGATCGGCTTCCAGGTCACCAAGTAGCGCTAGTGGCCGAGCGGTGCGCTGCCGAACTGGCGCCACACGCCGTCGTCGCCCTCTCGCCACAGCCCAAGCTCAGTGAGCTCGACAGTTGGGGCTGGGGTGGCCTTGAGCTGCGCCTGAGCCTCAGCCACGACCGCCGGACCGCCCTGCGTGGATGACGAGATCGTCAGGTGTGGTTGGGGGTCCGGGAACTCACCACCGTACGGCGGGCACTCCGGAAAGGCCTGGAACACCGAGAACAGCAGCGAGACGACAGTGCCGAACGGCTCGGGCTTCAGCCACGCAGTCCCGTTCGGAAACTGACCTGCGGTCGGGAAGGTCAGCTCGAACGGCTTGAACGGCGAGACCGCCTCCGTCAGCCGCTGCACATCCGCCTCCGTGGGCTCAGCGACCCAAGGCACCAGCACGGTGATGTGCGGCGGGATCAGCTCACTCAACGGGACGTGCGGCCGAGCCGACGACCGCGACACCGAACGCCACCGATCCGTGTACGGCGCCAACTCCGGGACTGTGATCAGAATTGCGCTCAACTCGGTCCGGCCCGCCCAGCGTTCGTTCACTGCGACATCCTTTCATCGCCTAGGCTTACTGAAAGATCGTCTGGTACCCCTGCGGGACTGGAACGAAGAGAGTTGAGTGATGGAACGGATCGGCTTGATCGGGGCCGGCCGGGCCGGGACCGCCTTGGGAGCAGCCTTGGTGGCCGCTGGGCATCGGTTGGTCGGAGTCAGCGCTCGGTCGAGCGCGTCCCGCGTGCGCGCCGCCGGCCTTCTTCCGCACGTGCCAGTGCTGCCACCAGACGAGGTCACCGCCCGCGCTGACGTCGTACTGATCGCCGTGCCCGATGACGCAATCGCCGACGTGGCCCACTCATTGCCACTGAGCGAGGAGCAGTACGTCGTACATCTGTCCGGAGCGCACGGGCTTGCACCGCTTGCCGGTGTGGCTGCCGTGCCGGTCGCTTTGCACCCGGCGATGACATTCACCGGCGTGCACGTGGCCCAGCTGGACGGGGTGATGTTCACGGCGACCGCGCCGGACGATGCACGGGCGTTGGTCGAGCGGCTCATCAAGTCGTTGGGAGCCCAGGTGCAGTGGGTGGCCGACGAGCAGCGTGTTCGCTATCACGCGGGTCTGGTGCATGGCGCGAACCACTTGACCACGTTGCTGACGCAGGCGATCGGCGTACTGCGGGACGCCGGCGTAGCGGATCCGGTCGCGACACTCCGGCCGCTCCTGACCGCAACACTCGACAACACGCTGCGATCCGGTCATCATGCGCTCACCGGGCCGATCGCCCGGGGCGATGTCGACACGGTGGCAGCACATCTCGCGGTACTGCGGAATCGGACGGCGAGCACGTACGCCGAGCTGGCCCGCGCGACCGTGGAGATGGCAGCGGCGGACGGACGGCTGGACCCGGACACGGCGGCCCGGTTCGGCGAGGTGCTGAGCGAGCACCCCGCGGGGGACGCAGGCGAGGTGCTGGAGCGCGATCGGACAGGGGAGGCACCGCGATGAGACTCACCCAGACGAAGGCGGAGCTGCGAGCGGCCGCGGCGATCCGGCCACGGGCGGTGGTGATGACGATGGGCGCCCTGCACGAAGGGCATGCCGCATTGCTCGCCGAGGCTCGTGAACGGGTCGGACCGGACGGCAGCGTCGTACTGACGATTTTCGTGAATCCACTGCAGTTCGGACCGGCCGAGGACTTCGACCGCTATCCACGCACGCTGGCCAGTGACCTGGCGATCGCCAAGAACGAGGGCGTCGACCTGGTCTTCAACCCGTCCCGCGACGAGCTCTATCCGAACGAGCCGTCCATCACCGTGCATCCGGGCCCACTGGCCGACGAGCTCGAGGGGACGGTCCGACCGGGTCACTTCGCCGGCGTCCTGACTGTGGTGGCGAAGATGCTGCACCTGACCGCACCGGACCTGGCTTTGTTCGGCGAGAAGGACTATCAGCAGATCACGCTGATTCGCGAGATGGTGTGCGATCTCGACTGGGACGTCGACATCGTGCCGGTGCCGACGGTTCGCGAGCCTGACGGGCTGGCCCTGTCGTCCCGCAACCGCTACCTCGACGAGACCGAGCGTGACGAGGCTCTCGTGCTCTACCGCGCGTTGACCGCTTGCGCGAAGGCCGGGATGAACGGTCCGGACGCCGTGATGGCCGCCGCGCACGCCGAGCTCGAGGCCGTCCCGTCGGTGCAGATCGACTACCTCGCCCTCCGCGCACCCGACCTCGGTCCGGTCATCGGACCAGGCGAGGCCCGCATGCTGATCGCCGCCCGGGTGGGTAGTACTCGTCTCATTGACAACATTTCCATCACACTGCGATGAAATCGATTGATACGGTCGCTGGATGACTGCTCCTGCTGTACCGCAGCGCCTGGCCGCTGCGGAGCCTGGCTGGACCGAGACTGTCGACGTGGTGGTGATCGGGTCCGGGATCGCCGGGCTGACCGCCGCGCTCAAGGCTCGTGAGCTCGGTTCCGTGCTCGTGGTGACGAAGGACGTCGTCGCCTCCGGCTCGACCCAGTGGGCCCAGGGTGGGATCGCTGCCGCCCTCGACCCCGAGGACTCACCCGAGGACCACCTGCAGGACACGCTGGTCGCGGGCGCGGGGCTCAGCGATCCGGAGGCCGTCCGCGTCCTGGTGACCGAGGGACCGGACGCTGTTCGGGACCTGATCGAGCTGGGCGCGCGGTTCGACACCGTGGACGGCGAACTTTCGCTGACCCGCGAAGGCGGGCATCACCGCAACCGGATCGCGCACTCGGGCGGTGACGCGACCGGCGCGGAGATCGAGCGAGCGCTCGTCGCCGCGGTCAAGCGCGCCCCGGACATCCGCCTGATCGAGCATGCACTGGTGATCGACCTGCTGATCGCCGCCGACGGCGCGGTCGCGGGCGTCACCCTGCACGTGATGGGTGAGGGACAGCTCGACGGGATCGGCGCGATCCGCAGCCGTGCGGTAATCCTCGCCTCCGGGGGCATCGGTCAGCTGTACGCCGCGACCACGAACCCGAGTGTGTCGACCGGCGACGGTATGGCGCTGGCGTTGCGGGCGGGTGCGAAGGTGCGGGACCTGGAGTTCGTGCAGTTCCACCCGACGGTGTTGTGGCTGGGCAAGAGCGCGAAAGGCCAGCAACCGTTGGTGTCCGAGGCCGTCCGGGGCGAAGGTGCGTTCCTGGTCGACTACCAGGGCAACCGGTTCATGCAGGGCCAGCACGAGCTGGCGGACCTCGCGCCGCGCGACATCGTGGCGAAGGCGATCATGCGGCAGATGCTTGCCACTGGCAAGGATCATGTCTACCTGGACGCGCGGCACTTCGGCGACGAGAAGTGGCGGGTCCGGTTCCCGACGATTCTGGCGTCCTGCCGTTCGCACGGTATCGATCCGGTCCGCGAGCTGATCCCGGTCGCACCGGCTTGTCACTACTCGTCCGGGGGAGTGTGGACCGATCTGTTCGGCCAGACCTCGGTGCCCGGGCTGTACGCCTGTGGTGAGGTCGCATGCACCGGCGTCCACGGAGCCAACCGGCTGGCTTCGAACTCGTTGCTCGAAGGGCTCGTCTTCGCCCGGCGCATCGCCGGGCAGTTGGCCAAGGAACTGCCCGAACTGCGGGAGCCGGCCGAGGACACCCGGGTCCCGGGTCTCGTCGACGCCGACGTCGTACCCGAGCTGCAGCGGGTGATGACGGTCGGTGCGGGGGTGATCCGCAGCGCCGCCGGACTCGACGAGGCAGGTGCCGCGCTCGGCAAGCTGATCGACCAACCGGCCGACGAGCCGGGTACGCCGGGCTGGGAGGCGACCAACCTGGTCACCGTGGCGTCCGCGCTGATCGCCGCGGCGACCGAGCGCGAGGAGAGCCGGGGCTCGCACTGGCGTGAGGACCACCCCGATCGCGACGACGCTCGGTGGTCGGGCAATCTGGACCTGACCCTCCCGTCCGAGGGCGAATCAGCGAGACCGCGTACGACGTTCGTCCCGCTTGAAACCGAGGAGAACCACCAGCATGGATGAGACTATCGACCGGCAGTGGGTCGGTGACCTCGTGCGGGCCACGATCGAGGAGGACCTGGCCGGTGGTGTGGACGTCACCACGACCGCGACGGTCGATCCGGAGCAGATCTCGGTCGCCGAGCTGGTCGCCCGGGCCGATGGTGTCGTGGCCGGGCTCGAGATTGCGGAGTTGGTGCTGCGGCAGGTCGCGGCGCCGGACCAGCTCGAGCTCGAGTACTCGGTCAGGGACGGCGCGTTCGTCCGCGCGGGCGACATCCTGATGACGATCCGCGGCAAGACCCGGCAGCTGCTCACGGCCGAGCGGACGACGCTCAACCTGCTCTGTCACCTGAGTGGTGTCGCCACGTTGACCCGGCGCTGGGTCGAGGCGGTCGAGGGCACGGGCGCGGTGATCCGCGATACCCGCAAGACGATGCCGTTGCTGCGGTCGCTGGAGAAGTACGCCGTTCGGTGCGGTGGCGGCAAGAACCACCGGATGGGCCTGTCCGACGCGGCGCTGATCAAGGACAACCATGTGGTCGCGGCCGGTGGTGTCGCCGAGGCGTTTCGCCTTGTCCGTAAGGCTTATCCGGACATCGCGGTCGAGGTCGAGGTGGATTCGGTCGACGACGCGGTGATCGCGCTCGAGTCCGGCGCCGACCTGATCCTGCTGGACAACATGGACATCCCGATGCTGCGCGAGGCCGTCGAGAAGGTGGCCGGCCGGGCACGGCTCGAGGCGTCCGGTGGGCTCACGCTCGAACGTGCTCGCGAGGTCGCCGAGACCGGGGTCGACTTCCTGTCGGTCGGCGCGCTCACGCATTCGGCGCCGGTGCTCGACATCGCGTTGGACCTGCGGGAGGCCTGATGCTGCTCGCCGTTGCCGTCGAGAACACCAGGACGCTGGTCGGACTGGTGTTCGAGGGCACGGTGAAGCGGCATTGGTGGGTCGGCACGGATCCCCGTCGTACGGCGGACGAGTGGGCGGTCCTGTTGCAGGGGCTGCTCACGGGTGAGTCACCGGTGTCGGGGATCGCGGTGTGTTCCGCCGTACCGCATGTGCTGCACGAGTTACGGGACGTGGTCGCGCGGTATTACCAGAGCGTGCCGAGTGTTGTCGTCGAGCCGGGCGTGAAGACCGGATTGCCTGTGCTGGTGGACAATCCGCGCGAGGTCGGCACCGACCGGATCGCGAACGCGCTCGCGGCGGTGAACCGGTACGGCGCTCCTTGCCTCGTCGTCGACGTCGGTACGGCGATCACGATCGACGTGGTCAACCCGGCCGGTGCGTTCATCGGTGGAGTGATTGCCCCAGGCATCGAAACCTCGACGGACGCACTCGGTACGGCGGCAGCCCAGCTACGCCGGGTCGAGTTGGTCAGGCCGCGTGCGGTGGTCGCCAAGAACACCGTCGAAGCCCTGCAGTCCGGCGCGATCCACGGCTTCGCCGCGCTGGTCGACGGCCTGGTCGACCGCATCCGGACCGAACAGTCCCTCACCGCAGAAACCCCGGTCGTCCTCACCGGCGCGCTGGCTCCGCTACTCGCGGACGACCTGTCGACGACGATCCGCCACGAGCCCCTGCTCACGTTGCACGGCCTGCAACAAGCCTTCGCCCGCAATCACCCTGCGTGAATCGGTTGCCGCCACGTGCGGGCGGATACCGATCCGGCAACGGGACGGCTGGACAGGTGCCTGGGACTGGGTATGGTTCACCCGGTCGGTTGTGAGGCAACTGAGACGAGGTGGTCGAGGTGCGACGCGCCCTTTCCGTGGCGCTGGCGTTGCTGGTGGGGGCAACTGTGCTCACCGCCTGCTCGTCCGACCCGACGCCGACCGACGTGAAGGTCGCCTGGGCTCCGAAGGGGCGGCCTGCGGTGCTGGTGACGTGGAAGGACAACGACCAGCCGAACCGGGTCACCATCGAGGGCGTGCTCAGTGAGAGCCCGGGGTACGTGAAGTACATCCCGGCCGGCGATCCGAACCACTGGGAGATCCCGACCTCGGCGTTCCCGCCGGACGGGAACTACAAGGTCGCAGTGGGCACGGGGACGTCGCAGGGCGGTGTCAGCAGCAAGCTGGCCCACTCCGAGGTGTTCGACACCGACGGCCCGATCCTGCCGAACTCCGCCAATGCGGTCCCGAAGGGCCGTGGTATCCAGGTCAACTGGTCGCTGCCGCGGACGCCGCAGGACTTCACCCCGAACGACCCTCTGGACGTGAAGGGCCGGCGTACGCAGAGCTACGTGCCGATGATCGGCCGGCCCGGACAAATCATGAAGGTGATCGGTCCGGCCACCACCTCGACCAAACAGGTGGTCAAAAGCATCAAACCGCCGTACCTGTTCCAGTTGCGGACCCAGAACGAGTGGACCAGCCGGAACGGCGCACAGGTGCTCGGCCTGACCAGCTCGGTCAATGTGATCGTGCCGACGCTGGCCCAGTTCGGCGTGGTGATGCGGGCCCGCGGACGCGTGATCCTGCAGGAGACCGTCTGCGACCCCGAGACCAAGTGCGCGCTCCGGCGGGCCACTCCGGCCGGTGTGCCGGTGACCGTACGGACCCAGATCACCCCCACCTCACGCTGGACCCAGGTGGCACGTGGCGCCACCTCAGGCGGTGGCTACTACGACATCGGCGTACCGGCTGGTGCGAGTCGTCCCTACCTGGCGACCGTCCCGCCGTACACGAAGGCCGGACTCATCACCGGGACGTCGGTCAGCAAGCTCGGCTACACCAAGACGGTGGCCCGGGTCACCTCGGCCGGTTTCCTCGGCGGAGAGACGTCGAAGAAGGTCCGTACGAGCGTCACCGCTGTCGTCGGTGTGAGCCCGGCCATGAACACGTCCGTGGTCCTGCAGGTCTGGAACCCGCAGACCCGGAAGTGGACGTACGTGAAGACAGTGCCGATGCGCAAGGGCCAGGCGTCGTACGCGTTCCTCACCGGGAAGTCCCCGGGCGACTTCACCTTCCGGTACGTCGTCCCCGGCGCGTCGTTCCTGGGCCGGCCGATGAGCGGGACCACGACGAAGCCGATGGCCCTACACGTGCGCTGAGTCCGCGGCCTTCTCGGTGCGGGCGGTGTGCCGGCGCCGCCGGAGCTTGTGGATGACGTACGCCGCGACCGCGACGACGGCGATCGCGACCAGCGCCCAGACCGACACCTTGCCGAAGATCTTGCCCGCGTTGTCGCCGATGTTGTACGCGACCAGGCCGATCGTGGTCGACCAGGCGATGCCGCCGGCCGCGTTGGCGGCCAGGAACCGCGGGTAGTGCATCCGCAGCATGCCCGCCATCGGACCGGCGAAGATCCGCAGCAGCGCGACGAACCGGCCGAAGAACACGGTCCAGACGCCGTACTTGTGGAAGTAGTTCTCGGCCTTGTCCATCCGCTCCGGCGAGAAGTGGTGGAAGCGCCGGCCGAGCCGCTCGAAGATGCTGCGGCCCGCCTTCCGGCCGATGAAGTACCCGATCGAGTCGCCGACGATCGCACCGGCCGCCGCCGCGGCGATCACGAACTCGATCCGCAGGTGGCCCTGCGAGGCGAGCAGTGCCGCCGCGATCAGCGTGGTCTCACCCGGTAACGGCACTCCCATGCTCTCGACACCGATGACCAGCCCCACCACGAGATACGCCAGCACCGCGACCCCTGTCGGGATCGTGATCGCGAGCGCGAGCAAAGGTTCCCCCATGCACCCATAGTGACATCGTTGGGCAACCAGTTACGTGACCGGGCACCTATTTGGGGGGAATCTCAGGGACGTGACCGTTGGGGACCTCGGCGGCCTGGGTCCTGGTCAGGTCGGCGAGCGGCCCGTTGAACGCCTTGGTGACACTCTGCAACGCCGACGTGACCTCGGACGGGATCACCCAGAACGTGTTCCCGGGTCCCTTGGCCAGCTCGGGCAGCATCTGCAGGTACTGGTACGCGAGCAGTTTCGGGTCCGGATCGTTGCGGTGGATCGCCTCGAAGACCGTGTCGATCGCCTTCGCCTGACCCTCGGCCCGCAGGATCGCCGCCTGCCGGTCGCCTTCCGCGGTCAGGATCCGGGACTGCCGCTGGCCCTCGGCGGTGAGGATCGCGGCCCGCTTCTCCCGGTCGGCCCGCATCTGCTTCTCCATCGACTCCTTGATCGACGGCGGTGGATCGATCGCCTTCAGCTCGACCCGGTTCACCCGGATCCCCCACTTGCCCGAGGCTTCGTCGAGTACGCCGCGGAGCTGGGAGTTGATGTGCTCACGCGAGGTTAGGGTCTTCTCCAGGTCCATCGAGCCGATCACGTTGCGCAGGGTCGTGACGGTCAACTGCTCGATCGCCTGGATGTAGTTGAAGATCTCGTACGCCGCCGCCCGCGGATCGGTGACCTGGAAATACAGCACGGTGTCGATGTCGACGACCAGGTTGTCCTCGGTGATGACGGACCGCGGCTCGAACGAGACCACCTGCTCGCGCAGATCGATCAGCTGCCGGGGCCGGTCGATGAACGGGATCACGATGTTCAGCCCGGGCTCGAGCGTGCGCAGGTACCGGCCGAGTCGTTCGACGTTGCTGGCCCGCGCCTGCGGCACGATCCGCACGGTCCGCAGGACGAGGACGACGGCGAGTACCGCGACGACCAGCCCGATGATCAGTTCGGCCATGGATCCTCCTGGGGATGGACGAGGGCGGTAGCGCCCTCGATGGCGAAGACGTCGACCGTGGTGCCCGCCGGGATGACCAGATGCGGGTCGTAGGACCGCGCGCTCCACTCCTCGCCGCCGATCTTGACCCGACCCGGCTCGCGGCCGCAGGGCGTCAGTACGACGGCCTCCCGCCCGATCAGCGCGGACACGCCCGTCCGCAGTTGCGGGTACGACGAGGTCAGGTGCCGGCGCGCGACGGGACGGACCAGCGCGATCATCGCGGCGGCCGTGACGGCGAACGCGAGGACCTGAAAGGCGATCCCGAGCCCGAGCCCGGCCGCCCCGGCTGCGGCCAGCGCGGCGACGGCGAGCAGGAGCAGATCAAGGGTCGCTGTCATCAACTCGGCCGTGCCGAGGATGGCGGCGACGATTAACCACAGAATCCATGACTGCATGGCGGCACCTCTGCTTCGACGGTACCTCCGGATCCGCTGGTCTGGACCTAACGGTTCGGCTTTCTTCTGTCGGCCGGCGGCGTTCCGGTCGGTACGAGGGCGATCAGCGTCGTGACCGCACGAGTGCCGTCCGGGTGCTCGGTCGCGGTCCGGCCCTGGCGGAACTTCTCGATCACGTCGCTCAGCTCCTGCCCGAGCTCGGCCGTCTCCGCGCGGGTCAGCCAGAGCCGGCTGCGGTTGAGCTTGCTGAGCTCGTCCCACGGGTCGTCCGGCGCCAACTGCTCGAACTGATCGCCGACGCGGTCCAGGTTGGTTCGCAGCATCGCCTGGCCGGCCACCCGCCCGGACCCGGTCGATTGGGAGGAGATCTGCAGACCGGTGCCCAGGGCTCGCCATGGTCGCTCCCGGCCGTCGCCCGAGGCCTCCGCCCGCTCGACGATGCCCCACTTCTCCAGGGCGCGCAGGTGGTAGCTGATCGCGGACGGAGTCAGACCGGCGATCTCCGCGCACTCGGTCGCGGTCAGCACGCGCCCGCTGTAGAGCTCGTCGATGATCAGCTGCCGGGCCGGGTGGGCCAGGGCGCGGATCGCCCGGGGATCGGTGATCAGCACGTTCCGGGACTTCTGCTGATCCTTCTTGGTGGCCACGAACCTCAGCGTAGCGAAGCCCTTGACGCGAGTAAATGTGAAGCACTAACTTCATATCTATGAAGCAAACCCTTCAGACTTCGCTCTGGTCCCACCGTGACATCCGGCTGGTCCTGCCCGCCCGGGCACTGTCCTACGCCGGTGATTCGATCGCCCTGGTAGCGCTGATGCTGCGGGTCTCCGCGGACGGCGGACCGGGCGCGATCACGGCCCTGCTGCTGGCCTTCGCCGTACCGACCGTGGTGATGATCCCGTTCGCCGGGCGGATCGTGGACGCCTACGACTCGCGCAAGGTCCTGGTCTGGTCGGGGTTGCTGCAGGGCGCCGCCGGCATCGGTCTCGCCTTCAGCCATGGGTTGGCCGAGACGCTCGCCCTGGTCTGCGTGCTGCAGTTGGGTCAGGCCGTCGCCGGTCCGGCCTGGGGTGCGTTGATCCCACGCATCGTCGGCGAGGAACTGGTCGGCCGCGCAACCGGAACCAGCCAGGCGCTGATCGGGGTCGCGACGCTCGCCGGCTCGGCCGCCGGTGGTCTGCTGGTCAGCTGGTCCGGTGATCGCGGCGCCTTGCTGACCGATGCTTCGACGTTCCTGATCCTTGCTGTCGTGGCCCGTCTCGTCATCACCCGGCGCTGCCCGGAGCCGGGCGCGATCCGCGAGCGGGGTGCGATGACAGCGGGTCTGCGCAGTCTCTTCGGCGATCCTCTGCTGCGCGTCTTGATCGTCTGTCTGTGGACGTTGGTCCTGGTCGGCGAGTCCGTCAACGTGGTGGAGGTGTTCCTGGTCACCGACGAAATCGGGCTCAACGCGGCCGGCTATGGCTGGGTGATGGCGGCACAGGGTGCCGGGGCGATCGGCGGTGCCTGGATCAGTGGCCGCCTGACGACGGCGACCTCGCGATCGCGGGCGGTTCTCTGCGGGATGGCTGCCATCGGGGCTTCCTGCGTTCTCATGGGACTGGCCGGAGGAGTCGTCACCCTGCTGCTCGGTGCCATCTCGGTGGGCTTCGGCGGCGGTCTGCTGAACGCCGCCACCAGCACGCTGGTCGTGACCCGCTCGGCGGACGCGGTTCGTGGCCGTGTGGTCGCGGCCATGGGCGGTACGGCGAGAGCCTGCAGCCTGATCGCACTCCTGCTGGGCGGCTTCGTCGGCGCACTGGTCGGACCCCGCCTGACCTTCGTCGGCGCCGGCCTCGTCTGCGTCCTCGGTGCCGGAGTCGCGACCGCGCTGGTCCTCCGTGTCAAGGGTCTGGAGACAAAGGATTCGGCTGTAGAGGTGCTCAGTCACTAGCCTTGAGGTATGACTGACGCACACGTGAACCCGGTGAACCCCGACAGCGGGCAGGACGACCTGCCCGAGCAGATGCGGGTTCGCCTGGAGAAGCGTGAGCGGCTCCTGGCCGAAGGCGTGCAGCCGTACCCGATCGTCGTCCCGCGGACGCACCTGCTCAAGGACCTGCGGGCGACGTACGACGGCCAGGACCTGGAGCCCGACACCAAGACCGGCGAGCAGGTCGCGGTCACCGGCCGGGTGATCTTCCTGCGCAACACCGGCAAGCTGTGCTTCGTCCGGCTGCGGGAAGGCGACGGGACCGAGCTGCAGGTGATGCTGTCCCTCGCCGACCTCGGCGAGGAGGAGCTGGCCCGGTTCAAGCAGCTCGTCGACATCGGCGACCTGCTCTCCGTCCAGGGTGAGGTCGTGACGAGCCGGCGTGGTGAGCTGTCGGTGCAGGCGACCGCCTGGCAGATGGCCGCAAAGACGCTGCGCCCGTTGCCGAACGAGCACAATCCGCTGAGCGAAGAGGCACGCGTCCGGATGCGGTACGTCGACCTGATCGTTCGGCAGGAGGCCCGCGAGATGGTCCGGGCCAAGGCCGCCGTACTGAAGGCCTTGCGCGCGACGTTCGACGGCAAGGACTTCATCGAGGTCGAGACGCCGGTGCTGCAGCTGACCAACGGCGGTGCCGCGGCGCGGCCGTTCAGTACGCACCTGAACGCGTTCGACCAGGAGATGAAGCTGCGCATCGCGCTCGAGCTGGACCTCAAGCGCGCGATGATCGGCGGCGTCGACCGGGTCTACGAGATCGGCCGTACGTTCCGCAACGAGGGGCTGGACTCGACCCACTCGGCGGAATTCTCGATGATCGAGGCGTATGAGGCGTACGGCGATTACGACACGATCGCCGAACTGTTCACCGAGCTGATGCGGAACGCCGGTCGTGCGGTCGGCCGGACCACGATCACCGCGCGCGACGGATCGACGATCGATCTGGAGCAGCCGTTCCGGCACGCGACGCTTTTCGAGCTGGTCTCGGCGACGGTTGGTGAGACCGTCGACGAGAGCACCGACCTGGCCCGGTTGACGAAGTTGGCCGAGCAGCACGACGTCGAGCTGCAGCCGGGCCGGAATGCCGGTGAGATCGCGGTCGACTTGTTCGAGAAGCTGGTCGAGCACACGCTGATCCAGCCCACCTTTGTCCGTGACTATCCGGAGTCGGCGCGGCCGTTGGCCAAGCCGCACCGCGAAATTCCGGGACTGGTCGAGGCCTGGGACCTGATTGTCAACGGGGTCGAGCTCGGCACCGGCTACTCCGAACTGAACGACCCGGTGATCCAGCGTGAACGCCTGGTGGCGCAGTCGTTGCTGGCCGCCGCCGGCGATCCCGAGGCGATGGAGCTGGACGAGGACTTCCTCCGGGCGATGGAGTTCGGGATGCCGCCGGCCGGTGGTCTGGGGATGGGCCTGGACCGGCTGATCATGCTGCTCACCGGGGTCGGTATCCGGGAGACGATTCTGTTCCCGTTGCTCCGGCCGGAGTGATTCTCGCCGATTCGGCGGCGACGTAGTTACGGTAGTTGCATAGCACAACGGACGACCCCGGCAAATGCCGGGGTCGTTTTATTCCGGTCCAGCAGTGAACAGGGGTCTGTGAATACGCAAGGTCACCATCGCTGCACTGTGTCGATCAGAACCGGGGTGGACCGAGGATTTGGTCACAGCTATCCGTCTCATTCCGCGAGGTGAATGACACGAAGCCGGTTTGTGCGGTACAAATCAGGTGCAAACAATTCGGCAGGGGGATTGTGCCCGATGGCGGGCGCGGAAAGGTTGTCATCGATGGCACAAAGGGTGCAGGTGGTTCTCGAGGACGATCTCGACGGCGGTAAGGCCGACGAGACCGTGACCTTCGGGCTGGACGGCACGACGTACGAGATCGACCTGTCCAAGAAGAATGCCGCCAAGCTGCGGGACGCGCTGGCGGGTTATGTCGGATCGGGGCGCCGGGTCGCCGGCCGCCGCGGTGCCGCGGGCCGGGCCCGCGGGCGCGGCCGTTCGGCCTCGGACTCGGCCGACATCCGGGCCTGGGCCAAGGAGAACGGCTACGACGTGAGCGAGCGGGGACGGATCTCCGCCGAGGTGCGCGCGGCGTACAACGAGGCCAAGTAGTCGAGTTCTCGAGGCGAGATGTGTCCGCGAAAGCGCGGGCCATCTCGCTTCGGCGTGTCAGGGGGAGGTCCACTCCCCGTGTCCGCATTCCGGTTGTTTCACACTGTGGACCGATCTGGCCGGGCGTGTTGGCTGACCGGACAAGTAGTCCGGGGAATTCGCTGGTGGCGAACATGCTGTTCGTGGGCCATCAGGCGGGAACACGCTGGAGTCCGGTGAGGTTGTTCCCTTGTGATGCACCTGGACCGGCCGCGGAAGCGGTGAAGGCGTGTTCGCCCAGAGCGAGCTTGTCGGTACCGGGGACTAGCATGCATGTACGGGGGTCGGCCACCACGGCACAACCGACTCCTCTGAGGCAAGGAGCGCTTTGGCGATGTTTGAACGATTTACGGACCGCGCCCGTCGGGTAGTCGTCCTGGCTCAAGAAGAGGCCAGGATGCTCAGCCACAACTACATCGGGACCGAGCACATCCTGCTCGGCCTGATCCACGAGGGTGAAGGGGTCGCCGCCAAGGCTCTCGAGAGCCTGGGTATCTCGCTCGAGGCCGTCCGCTCCCAGGTCGAGGAGATCATCGGCCAGGGGCAGCAGGCACCGAGCGGGCACATCCCGTTCACCCCCCGCGCCAAGAAGGTGCTGGAGCTCTCCCTGCGCGAGGCCCTGCAGTTGGGCCACAACTACATCGGCACCGAGCACATCCTGCTCGGCCTCATCCGCGAGGGTGAGGGTGTCGCAGCGCAGGTCCTGGTCAAGCTCGGTGCGGACCTGAACAAGGTCCGGCAGCAGGTCATCCAGCTGCTGAGCGGATACCAGGGCAAGGAGACGACGACCTCGGGAGCACCCGCCGAGGGCGCACCCAGCAGCTCCCTGGTGCTCGACCAGTTCGGACGCAACTACACGCAGTCGGCTCGTGAGGCCAAGCTCGACCCGGTGATCGGGCGCGAGATGGAGATCGAGCGGGTCATGCAGGTGCTGTCCCGCCGTACCAAGAACAACCCTGTCCTGATCGGTGAGCCGGGTGTCGGCAAGACGGCGATCGTGGAGGGTCTGGCCCAGCAGATCGTCCGCGGTGACGTCCCGGAGACGCTGAAGGACAAGCAGATCTACTCCCTCGACCTGGGTGCCCTGGTAGCCGGTTCGCGCTACCGCGGTGACTTCGAGGAGCGCCTGAAGAAGGTGCTCAAGGAGATCCGCACCCGCGGCGACATCGTGCTGTTCATCGACGAGATCCACACCCTCGTCGGGGCCGGCGCGGCCGAGGGCGCGATCGACGCGGCGAGCATCCTGAAGCCGATGCTGGCCCGTGGTGAGCTGCAGACCATCGGTGCCACCACCCTCGACGAGTACCGCAAGTACGTCGAGAAGGACGCCGCGCTGGAGCGCCGGTTCCAGCCGATCCAGGTGGCCGAGCCCTCGATCGCGCACACGATCGAGATCCTCAAGGGCCTGCGCGACCGGTACGAGGCGCACCACCGCGTCACGATCACCGATGCCGCGCTGGTCAACGCCGCCCAGATGGCCGACCGGTACATCTCGGACCGGTTCCTGCCGGACAAGGCGATCGACCTGATCGACGAGGCCGGGGCCCGGCTACGGATCCGCCGGATGACGGCTCCGCCGGACCTGCGCGAGTTCGACGAGAAGATCGCGACCGTTCGCCGGGAGAAGGAATCGGCCATCGACGCGCAGGACTTCGAGCGCGCCGCGGGTCTTCGCGACGACGAGAAGAAGTTGATCAACGCGAAGGCCGAGCGGGAGAAGCAGTGGAAGGCCGGCGACATGGACGTCGTCGCCGAGGTCGACGAGGAGCTGATCGCGGAGGTGCTGAGCACCGCGACCGGGATCCCCGTCTTCAAGCTGACCGAGGAGGAGTCCTCGCGACTGCTCGACATGGAGAAGGTCCTGGCCAAGTCCTACATCGGCCAGACCGACGCGGTGAAGGCGCTGTCGCGCTCGATCCGGCGGACGCGCGCAGGTCTGAAGGACCCGCGCCGCCCGAGCGGCTCGTTCATCTTCGCCGGCCCGTCCGGTGTCGGTAAGACCGAGCTGTCGAAGGTGCTGACCGAGTTCCTGTTCGGCGACCAGAATGCGCTGATCAGCCTCGACATGTCGGAGTACTCCGAGAAGCACACGGCGTCCCGGCTGTTCGGTTCGCCTCCTGGCTACGTCGGGTACGAAGAGGGCGGGCAGCTGACCGAGAAGGTCCGCCGCAAGCCGTTCTCCGTGGTGCTGTTCGACGAGGTCGAGAAGGCCCACCCGGACATCTTCAACTCGCTGCTGCAGATCCTGGACGAGGGTCGTCTGACCGACGCCCAGGGCCGCGTGGTCGACTTCAAGAACACCGTCATCATCATGACCACGAACCTGGGCACCAAGGACATCGCGAAGGCGGTCAGCCTCGGCTTCTCGCAGGTCGGTGACACCGGCGGTTCGTACGAGAAGATGAAGGCGAAGGTGACGGACGAGCTGAAGCAGCACTTCCGTCCCGAGTTCCTGAACCGGGTCGACGAGATCGTGGTCTTCCACCAGCACACCAAGGAAGACATCGTGAAGATCGTCGACCTGATGCTGGCTCAGGTCGAGGAGCGGCTGAAGGACAAGGACATGGGCATCGAGCTCACCCCGGCGGCGAAGGCTTTGGTCGCCGAGCGTGGCTTCGACCCGGTCCTGGGTGCTCGCCCGCTGCGCCGCGCACTGCAGCGCGACGTGGAGGACATCCTGGCCGAGAAGATCCTGTTCGGGGAGCTGCGTCCTGGCCAGATCGTCCTGGTCGACGCCGCACCCGAAGGCACGGTGAACAGCGACGGCCTGGCCGAGTACTTCACCTTCACCGGTACGCCGAAGTCGACGACTCCTGACCTGGAGCTCACCGACCTCGCGGCCGGCGGCGCCTCGGGCCTGCAGGACTCGTAAACCACGACACCCACCAGAGGACCCCGCGCTCCGCGCGGGGTCCTCTGCCGTCCGCCGCAGGTTCTCCCGTCCGCCGGCGCTCTCCAACTCCGCCGCGTCGCACACCAGGGGTTATCCAGGCCGATTGTGGGTTCTCAGTTGGTGTTAGAGGGGAGAACCCACACCACGAGGGGATAACCGGCTCTTGTGACGGATGTGTGGGTTGATGCGGACAGCGCTTCGCGGCGCCTGGTCCGTTTGCCGCCTTCGGCGGGGGCCGCGGATGGCTGTTGTGTGCTCAGGTGGTGTGCGCGAGCCGGGTGGTGACAGCGGGTGCCGGCGATGTGGTCATCGCGGTCCCCGGACCCCTTGGGAGTTGTGAGCCGGGTTCAGGTGATCGAGTCGTGGATCCGGGTCAGGAATCGGCGGCGAGTTTCGCCGATATCCACGACTCGATATCCCGGCCCGAACCACTCGCCACGACTCGATGCGCCCACCACAGCCGCCGCCGTCTTTCCGGAACTTCCTGGTCGCTATCCGCAGATTTACTTCCGGAAAGACCCAGCCCGCCCTCACCACGGTCCGCCCCCGTGATCACACCCACCCCGCACGGACCTAGTGCGTCAGCCTCACCACGGTCCACTCCCGTGACCACACCCCGCCCGTGCGACTACTCGGGTGAGCGGCTCCGGGACAGCTGCGACCAGCACCATCACGCAGCCCGGAGACCGCGCCACCACAGTTGCCTCGCGCACACCCACACGAGCCGGCGAATCCACCACCCGCGCCCCCGCCGCAGGCGGCAACAGAACAGCTGCCCCGCAGGCGGCAAACGGACCAGCCGCCGCGCAGCGGCGACCAATCAACCCACACAGCTCAACCCACACATCCGACACAAGAGCCGGATAATCCGCCGTGGTGCGGTCGGGTGAGCGTGGTTGGAGATGCTGTTTCCTGTGCTGGGGGCGGCGTGGGCAAGTAGGCTTCGGACAAGTCGGGGGACGAGCATCGGTTCAGGCCGCCAACTGGGTGCCGCATCCGCTTCGGATGAGTACTCGTACGGCGATGTGCGTACAGGGAGACACGCTTGAGTTACACCCTGCCACCCCGTTGGTCGTACAGTCCTGCGCAGCGTGTGGAAGAGAAGCGAGTTACTTCCCACCCACGTATCGCGTTGTAACCCTGTGACCACGCTGATGGGACCCGGACTGTCCGAAAGGGGGCGAGGGATGGAATCATCTCGTCGCATGGACGCTCCGCGTCTGCCCCTGACCCAGGAACCGGTCGCCGACACCGGTTCCTTCGGCGTGCGGCAAGCGGGCGGCGTGCTCGAGCGGGCGCAGCGGATCGCCGACACCCTGCGCGAGCAGGCCGAGTACGAGAACGACCTCGCCCGCGAGGAAGCCGACCGGGTCCGGGTCGAGAGCGAACGTTTGAAAGCCGAGGCCGATGCGGCCGCGCAGAAGCAGCGCACGGACGCCATGTCCGCGGCCCAACGGTTGCTGAACGACGCCGAGCGCGCCGCCGAGCAGCTCCGCACCGAGTCCGTGGCCGCGGCCGAGCGAGTCCGGGCCGAAGCCGAGGAAGCCGCTGAACAACTGCGTGCCGAGTCCACCGCCGAGGCCGAGCGGGTGCGGCGTGATGCCGCGAACGTGGCGTACAAGTTGGAGGCCGATTCGACCGCGGAGGCGGAGCGGGTCAAGGCCGAGGCCATCGCGATCGCGGAGCGACTCACGGCGGATTCCGAGGCGGAGGCCGAGCGGCTTCGCGTCACGGTGGCTGACGAGGTGTTCAAGCGCCGTACCGACTCCGAGGCGGCGGCCGAGAAGTTGCGGAGCGAGACCCAGGCGGCGGCGGACCGGTTGCGGGTCGAGTCGCAGGCCGCCGCGGATCGCCGCATCGCCAGCGCCGAGGCCGAGGCGAACCGGCTGAAGGACGAGGCCGACGAGCTGCTCGAGGAGGCCCGGCTGTCCCGCGAAGCCGCGCAGCAGACCGTCGACCGCGCCGGCCGCGAGGCCCAGCAGTTGGTCGCGGATGCCGGCGAGCAGGCCGCCCTGGTCTCACAGGCCGCGGTGCGCAACGAGTCCGAGCTGATAGCGCGGGCCGAGACCGAGGCCGGTGAGCTGCGCGCAGCTGTCGAGCGCGAGGTCGAGGCCGCCCGGGAGAAGGCCCGGATCGAGATCGCCGAGGCACACGCCGAGATCGAGCGGCTGCGCGGCGAGAATCGCGCCGAGCTCGAACGCCGGACCGCCGAGCTGGAGGAGACCGAGCGGGCCAAGCTGGCCGCGATCTCGCTCGAGATCGACAAGCTGCGGGCCGCCGCGGTCGAAGAGATCGCCGAGCGCAAGGCCGAGGCCGAGGCCGGCAACGAGCGGCTGATGGCCGACGCGCGGGCCCAGGCAAAGCTGGTCGTCGACTCGATCGAGGCAGATCGCCGGACGGCGTCCGGTGAGGCCCAGCGGATCGTCGAGGACGCCAACAAGGCGGCCGAGGCGGCGATGGCCGAGGCCGAGAAGCAGACGCTGTGGAGCCGCAAGACCGTCGACGACCTGATCGCGGCGGCCGAGTCCGAGGCGCAGTCGATCCGGGACAAGGCAGCGGCCGACGCCGAGGAGCTGCTCCGGCAGAAGCGGGCGCACCTGCGCCGCGTGGTCGGTCGCTCGACCAGCCGGTTGAAGCAGACCCAGGATGCGATCGCCGCGGAGAACGCCCAGTTGACGACGCTGGCCGAGACGACCCTCGCCTCGGCCAACCAGCAGGCCGAGGCGACGCTGGCCGCCGCCAGGCAGGAGGCCGAGAAGGTCACCGCCCAGGCGCAGACCCGGGCCGACCGGTTGAAGGGCTCGGCCGCGAGCGATGCCCAAGAGATCATCGAGCGGGCCAACCGGCGCGAGGCCGAGGCCCAGTCCAGCACCCAGGTGCTGCGCGAGCGGGCGGCCAACGATCTCGCCGACGCACAGCGCCAGTCGCACGAACTGATCCGCAAGTCCCGCGCCGAGGCTCAGCAGCTCGAGGCGCAGGCCCGTGAGCACGCCGACGACCTGCGTGCCCAGGCCCGAAAACTTCTCGCCGACGCCGAGGCGAGGGTCGCAGCGTTGAACCAGCGCCGTGATGAGATCACCAAGGAGCTCACCCAGCTTTCGGGTGTGATCGAGGCACTCGCTGTACCGGGCTTCCGCCCAGGTGGTGGAATGTCATCCAGCGAGGGTTCCACGGGGGAAACAGGATGAGGACGTGACAGTCAGATCCTCGTCAGTGACAATGTGTGATCCACCCACCCACCGAAGTGAGCATCAGAAGACATGAGCAGTGAAAGCCCAACCCCGTTCCGCACCGTTCTGCGTGGCTACGAGCCTGCCCAGGTGGACCAGCACATCCGTGAGCTGACCACCTCGCTGACCGCGCTGCAGCAGCAGTCCGAGCAGCTGCAGCGGCACGTTCAGGAGCTGCAGACCCGCACGGACGCCGCGGAGTCGGCCGTCATCTCCGCCCAGGAGGAGAACAAGGACCGGACGCCCACGTTCACCGAGTTCGGTGAGCGGGTGGCGAAGATCCTGTCGCTGGCCGACGACGAGGCCCGTGACCTGGTCACCCGGGCGCGCACCGACGCGGAGGCGATCGTCGCCGACGCCGAGGCGCACGCGAAGAAGGTCCGCAAGGAGGCCGAGCAGTACTCCCTGGACTGGAAGAGCGAGGTCGACGCCGAAGCCGCCCGCATCCTCGAGGAAGCGCGTACCCAGGCCGACGACATGCGTGACGAGGCCGAGCGCGACGCCACTGCGCGCCGCAGCGAGGCCCAGGCCCTGTACGAGCAGGAGCGGGCCAAGTCCGCCCAGGCCGCGGCCGCCTTCGAGACCACCCTGGCCGAGCGCCGGGGCAAGGTCGAGCAGGAGTTCGCCGCCCGGACCGCGCTGGCCGAGCAGCAGCTGGCCGCCGTCACCGACCGCGCCGCGCAGGTGCAGCGCGAGGCCGACCGGGCTCGTTCCGAGGCCGAGCGCCTGGCCCAGCAGCAGCTGGCCGACGCGAACCGTCAGGCTCAGGAGATCGTCGCCGCCGCCAAGGACAAGGCGGAGCGGATCCGGGCCGAGTCCGAGCGCGAGCTCGCCGCCGCGACCCAGCGTCGCGACAGCATCAACGCGCAGCTGACCAACGTCCGCCAGATGCTGGCGACGCTGTCCGGCAGCCCGGCGATGCCGCTGGACCTGCTGGCCGACGACGACGAGCAGGCGACCACGGGCAGCAAGAAGAACTGAAACACCTGAGGCCGGCCCGGGTTCCTGGGCCGGCCTGATCAGGTAGGTCAGTTCGGCAGGCGGTAGCGGCCGCGAGTGAGCGGCTCGACCAATCCGTCGGCCACGAGGCCGTCCAGTGCGCGCTCGCGCTGGACCGCATCCGCCCAGCAGGCGTCCAAGGCCTGTTTCGGCACGGCTCCCTCAGTCGACCGCAGAATCGCGAGCAGGCGACCACGGACCTGCCGGTCGGTCCCTTCGTAGGTCTGACCCTTGCGCGGTGGCCCGTCGTACGGCGGACTCCCGGCCAGGACCCACGCACACTGGCCACTGATCGGGCAGTCGCCGCATCTCGGCGTACGCGCGGTGCACACCAGCGCACCGAGTTCCATCGAGGCAACCGCCCATCGGGCCGCTGTCGACTCGTCTGGCGGCAGTGCGGTCACGGCCAGCCGTTGGTCGGCCGCAGTAGGGGAGATGGTTGGTTGTGCGACGCCAGTGAGGGCTCTTGCGAGCACTCGGCGCACGTTGGTGTCCACGACCGCGTGACGTTGACCGAATGCGAACGACGCGATCGCAGCGGCCGTGTACGTGCCAACACCGGGCAGTGCGAGCAGTGCGGCGTGGTCGTCCGGGACGTCACCACCATGGCGCTCCACAATCGCCTGAGCCGCCGCGTGCAGGCGCAGTGCGCGCCGTGGGTACCCAAGGCGGTCCCAAGCCCGCACAGCGGCACCTGGCGCCTCCACGGCCAGGTCCACCGGCTTAGGCCACCTCTCCAGCCAGGACCGGTACGCCGGGAGCACTCGATTGACCGGTGTCTGCTGGAGCATGAACTCACTCACCATCACCGCCCACGGGCTTGCATTGGGTTCCCGCCAGGGCAGTTCGCGCGCGTTGGCGTCGTACCAGTCCAGGACAGGTCCGTGCAGAGCGGTAGCTGTCGGTGAGAGCGGCGAGCCTGACTGGTCGAGCACAAAGCCGATATTAAGGTGCGAGCATGAGCAGCCTGCTCCGTCCGGTCGGGCACCTGCCCGCCAGCGTGTACTGGTTCCGTCGTGGACTGGTGCTCGCGGTCGTGGTGCTGCTGTTCTTCCTGGTGTCCCGGCTGGTCCCCGGCGGTGGTGACGCCGACAACACCGCCGCCTCGGGCCCGCAGCCGAATCCGAGCGGTGCCCCGGTCGGTCCGACCGCGACTCCCTCGGCCACCCCGAAGACGACCGAGAAGAAGTCCGACAAGACCACTGAGCCGACGAAAACCAGTCCACCTGCGGACAAGAAGTGTGCCGGTTCCGACGTGACGATCGCGGTGCTGCCGGGCAGCCGGAAGGTCGTCTCCGGCTCGATCCTGAACTTCGTGGTCCAACTGAATGCCGTGTCGGACGAGTGCAAGGCGACCGTCGACTCCACCCAGCTCGTGCTGACGGTCCAGTCCGGCAAGGACCTCATCTGGACCACAACCCATTGTGGCAAAGCGATTCTGGCCGCGACGTTGGTTGTTGCCAAGGGCAAGCAGGCCGCCACCACGATCGGCTGGAGCGGACAACGGTCCGGCCCCGGCTGCCTGCCTGGGCAGCCGGTGGCCAAACCGGGTACCTACACGGTGAAGGCCGAGTTCGACGGCCGAGCCTCAGCCGCGCAAGCCTTCCAGATCGTTTGATGCCGGCGCCGCCGGCGCCTTCTCCAGGAACCTCGGGGTCGTGAAGAGCAGCGCGGCCACCAGCCCGATCAGCAGCACCGCCGCCGGCAGAATCATCGACTGTGCCATCGAGTCGCTGAAGCCCTGCCGCAGCGCCTCCGGCAGCTGTCCACCGCCGGTGCCTTCGCCTGCCGGCGCGCCACCGGCCATCGCCGGCAGGTTGTGCGCCAGCCGCGACTCCATCAGTACGGCGATGCCCGCGCTGCCCAGTACGGCGCCGACCTGCCGGGTCGTGTTGTAGACGCCGGCACCCGCGCCGGCCTGGTGCATCGGCAGGTTCCGGGTGGCCGTCGTACCGAGCGGTGCCCACATGAACCCGTTCGCGACACCCAGCAAGGCGATCGGCAGCAGCAGCTCCCAGATCGGCACGTCCGGCTCGATGACCTGGCTCAGCCAGAACAGCGCGACCGAGCAGCACAGCAGACCGAAGCCCGCGATGAACCGCGGTGGCGTCCGGTCGACGAGCCGTCCGACGAACGGCGCCAGCGCACCGGAGATCACGGCCATCGGCACCAGCAGCAGCGCCGCCCGTGTCGGGGTCAGACCGCGGACACTCTGCGCGTACAGCATCAGCGGGAACGCCATCGCGGTGATCGCGAAGCCGACGGTGGTGATCGCGACGTTGGCGAGCGAGAAGTTGCGATCCTTGAACAGCGCGAGCGGCAGCAACGGCTCACCGCGGTTGCGGGACTGCCAGAACACGAAGAGCGCCAGGACGACGAGGCCGGTGATGATCAGCGACCACACCGAGATCGGGCCGGTGATCTCGCCCCAGTTGTACTTCTGGCCCTCCTGGATGCCGAACACCAAGCAGAACAGGCCGATCGAGCTCAACGCGACGCCGAGCAGGTCGAACTTGTGCGGCTTGGTCGGCAGGTCCGGGACCAGCCGCATCGCGAGGATGAACCCGATCACGCCGACCGGTGCGTTGACGAAGAAGATCCACTGCCAGCCGAGTCCGTCGACCAGCACACCGCCGAGGATCGGGCCGACCAGCGTGGCCACACCGGCGGTCGCACCCCACAGGCTCATCGCCCGGCCGCGCTGGTTCGGCGGGAAGATCCGGGTGATCACGGCCATCGTCTGCGGCGTCATCATCGAGGCGCCGAGACCCTGGAACACCCGGGCCACGATCAGCATCTCGATCGAGTTGGTCAGCCCGCACCAGACCGAGGCGAGCGTGAACAGCGCCAGCCCGGTCAGGTAGAGCTTCTTGGGTCCGATCCGGTCACCGAGCCGGCCCGTGATCAGCAGCGGCACGGCGTACGCGAGCAGGTAGGCGCTGGTCACCCAGACCACCGTGCCGACGTCGGCGCCGAAGTCGTCCAGGATCGCCGGCGTCGCGACCGACACGATCGTCGAGTCCACCAGGATCATGAAGAATCCCAGGACCAGGGCCCACAACGCGGCCCATGGTCGGCCCTCGGGCCTCACTTGTTCTTGCGGGGATGCCATGGCAGGTCCTTGCTCTCTATCCGGTCGATGGTGGTGGTGAGCCAGTCGCGTTCCGCGATCAGCTGGCAGCGCAGGTAATCGATGGTCATCCAGTACGCCTCGGGGACCTCGCGAGCTCGGACGGCGGCGAGGGTCTCGTCGATGTCGTCGATCCACAGACCGATGTCGGCGACGCGGCGGTTCAGCCGCAGCAGCGCGTCGTCGAGCTCCAGGTTGTGCAGCTCGGACAGGACGACCGGGAACAGCGGGTACTCGTAGACGTACGTCTCGACCCCGGTCTCGACGCGGCGACGTAGCGCCTCGGCGCCCGCGGGGGTGATCTCGTAGGTGGTGCGCTCGGGGCGGTTGCCGGCCCGTTCGGTGCCGGTCGCACGGACGTATTCCTGACCGGCCAGCCGCTCCACCGTGTGGTACAGCGAACCCGGCCGGGTCTTCACGATCCGGTCCTCTTTGCGCTGGGTCAGCAGTTGGTACATCTCGTAGGCGTGCATCGGGCGTTCGTGCAGCAGTGCGAGCACCGAGATCGCCAGCGGCGTGAGCTCAGCCATCATCCCCCTTCCGGAATGTTCCGCGATGAATGTTCCGTATGGAGTATTACGCCGATCGGGGACCGAACGCAAGTGCCCCCGGCTCGGGATCGAGCCGGGGGCACCTACCGGAAGGTCGGTTACACGTAGCGTTCGAGGATGCTGGACTCGGCCAGGCGGGACAGGCCCTCGCGGACGGTGCGGGCGCGGTTCTCGCCGACGCCCTCGACCGTCTGCAGGTCGTCGATGCTTGCCGCGAGCAACTTCTGGAGGTGGCCGAAGTGCTCGATCAGGCGGTCGATCACCGCGCCGGGGAGCCTCGGCACCTTGGCCAGCAGGCGGTAGCCGCGCGGCGTGACCGCGGCATCGAGCTGCTCGGCGCCGCCGAGTTGCAGGGCCCGCGCGACCTGGCCGATGTCGAGCAGGTCGGTGGGGCTGACAGCGTCCAGCTCGATCAGTACGTCGTCGGCCGTCTTGGCCCGGCGTCCCGTGGCCGGCGGGAGATAGTCGCGAACGACGAGCTCGCGCTCGCCGGCGACACCGGCAACGAGCTCGTTGAGCTGCAGGGTCAGGAGCCGGCCGTCGGTGCCGAGCTCGACGACGTAGCCGTCGATCTCGGTGGCGATCCGGCGGACCATCTCGAGCCGCTGCGCGACCGCGGCGACGTCGCGAACCGTGACCAGGTCCTCGATCTCCAGCGCGGACAGCGTGCCGGACACCTCGTCGAGCCGCAGCTTGTACCGCTCGAGCGTCGCGAGGGCCTGGTTGGCGCGGGACAGGATCGCGCCGGAGTCTTCTAGCACGTAGCGCTGGTCGTCGACGTACAGCGCGATGATGTGCATCGACTGCGAGACCGAGATGACCGGGAAGCCGGTCTGCCGGGCGACCCGGTCGGCGGTGCGGTGCCGGGTGCCGGTCTCGTCGGTGTGGATCGACGGGTCGGGCATCAGGTGCACGGCGGCCCGGATCAGCCGGGTCGCGTCGCGGTCGAGGACGATCGCGCCGTCCATCTTGCTGAGCTCACGCAACCCGGTCGCGGTGAACTCGACGCCGATCTCGAAGCCGCCGGTCGAGATCGAGTCGACGGTCTTGTCGTGGCCAAGGACCAGCAGGGCGCCGGTGCGCCCGCGCAGGATCCGTTCCAGGCCTTCGCGCAGTTCGGTCCCGGGTGCCACCGCCGCGAGGGTCGCGCGCATCCGGGCGCCGGTGCTGTTCTTGTCGGAGTTCGGAGCCACGGAACGGGAGTCTATGCGGTCGCGCGCATCCGGTGCGGCGCAAGTCCCCCGCCCGGCACCGGTGGTGGGGTGCGACCGGGGCCGCACTTGCACGTTCGCGTGCAACCGCCCGTGCATACGGACCGTGCAGTTTCGGATCCCCGCGTGAAACCGGTCCGGTGAGGTACGACGCCTGTCGTGTCAGGGGCAGCGAATGACCTGACCGGCGTAGGAGAGACCGCCGCCGAATCCGAACAACAGCACCGGCGCGCCGGAGGGAATCTCACGCCTCTCGACGAGTTTCGACAGCGCGATCGGGATACTCGCGGCCGAGGTGTTGCCCGATTCCACGACGTCCTTCGCGACCACCGCGTTGACCGCGCCGAGTCGCTTGGCCAGCGGCTCGATGATGCGCAGGTTCGCCTGGTGCAGGACGACGCCGCCGAGCTCCTCGGGCTTCAGGCCGGACTTCTCGCAGACCTGCTGGGCGATCTCCGGCAGCTGGGTGGTGGCCCAGCGGAAGACGCTCAGTCCGGCCTGGGCGAAGGTGCCGTCGCGTCCCTCGATCCGGACCGCGTCCGACATCTCCGGCACCGAACCCCAGACCACAGGCCCGATCTCGGGCTCGTCGCTGGCGACGACGACAGCCGCGCCGGCGCCGTCACCGATCAGCACGCAGGTGGTGCGGTCGGTCCAGTCCGTCCAGTCGCTCAGCTTCTCGACACCGATCACCAGCGCCTTGGAGGCGGCGCCCGCGCGGATCGCCTGGTCGGCGGTGGCCAGCGCGTACGCGAAGCCGGAGCAGGCCGTGTTCAGGTCGATCGCCGCCGGGCTGCCGAGCCCGAGGCGCTGCGCGACCCGGGCGGCGATGTTGGGCGAGCGGTCGGTCGCCGTACAGGTCGCGACGATGATGTAGTCGATCTCGGCCTTGTCCAGGCCGGCGTTCGCGACGGCCTTGTCGGCGGCCCGCCAGGCCATCTCGTCGACCTGCTCGTCGGGCGCGGCGATCCGGCGTTCGCGGATGCCGACGCGGCTCTGGATCCACTCGTCGTTGGTCTCGACCATCGTGGCGAGCTCGTCGTTGGTGAGCACCCGCTCGGGCTGGTAGTGGCCGAGCGCGACAACTCTGGATCCGGTCATCTGGTGCTCCTGCTGTCATCCGGACACGCCGGCGGGGGGCCCAGGTTCTGCGCTGAACCCGGCTGGGGGGCGTGCCCAGCGTACGGTCCCGGCGGCACCCATGGGCATGCCTCGTACCGTCGCCGACCGCGCGATGTGGTCGGGAACACATGACTACTTGAGGCCGGAGGCCATCAGCGCCGAGGGCAGGTCGGCCGCTGCGAACACGCGCAGCCCGTACTTGGCCTGCATGTCCATCGGCTTCAGGTCCGGGCCGCGGTTCGGTACGTCGGCCGGCACGATCGCCTTGGTGAACCCGAGCCGCGCGGCCTCGGCCAGCCGCTTCTCCAGACCACCGACCCGGCGGACCTCTCCGGCCAGCCCGACCTCGCCGATCGCGATCAGGCCGGGATGGGTCGGTTTGTCCATCACCGAGGATGCGACCGCGATGGCGACCGCCAGGTCGGCGACCGGCTCGGTGATCTTCACACCGCCCACGGTGGCGACGTACACCTCCTGGTCGGTCAGCTTGAGCCCGACCCGGTTGCCCAGTACGGCGAGGACCATCGACACCCGCGACGACTCCAGTCCCGAGGTCGTCCGGCGCGGCTGTGGTGCCGCCGATGGACCGACGAGCGCCTGGACCTCGGCCAGCAAGGGGCGGCGGCCTTCCATCATCACGGTCACGCAGGTCCCGGCGACGGGCTCGGCGTGCTCGGAGACGAACAGCCCGGTCGGGTCGGTCACCTCAACGATCCCGGTATCGACCATGTCGAAGCAGCCGACCTCGTCCGACGGTCCGAACCGGTTCTTCGTCGCGCGAACCATTCGGAATCCCGAGTGCCGATCGCCGTCGAACGCGAGCACGACGTCGACCAGGTGCTCGAGCATCCGCGGGCCGGCGATCGCGCCGTCCTTGGTGACGTGACCCACCAGCACGACCGCGATGTGCCGTTCCTTCGCGAGCCGCACCAGCGCACCGGTCACCTCGCGAATCTGCGTCACGCCGCCGGGCGCGCCGTCGACCTCGGGGTGCGCCATCGTCTGCACCGAGTCGATCACCAGGAACGACGGATCCACCGCATCGACCTGCCCGACAACAGCACCCAGGTCGGTCTCGGCAGCGAGGTAGAGCTCGTCGACCAATGCGTCCGTCCGGCCGGCCCGCAGCCGCACCTGGGCGGCGGACTCCTCGCCCGACACGTACAACGTCCGCTGCCCACGCCGAGCCGACTGCGCCGCGACCTCGAGCAACAGGGTCGACTTCCCGACTCCAGGCTCGCCGGCCAGCAAAATCACAGCCCCCGGTACGACGCCACCCCCGAGCACGCGGTCGAGCTCGCTGATCCCCGTCGGCCGCGACTCCGCCTCGACCGCGGACACCTTCCCGATCGGCATGGCCGGCGACGACACCGGTCCGGCCGTGATCCGCGCCGCCTTGGGAGCCCCGACCTCGGCAATCGTCCCCCATGCCTGACACTCACCACACCGGCCGATCCACCGAGCCGTCGTCCACCCACACTCGGAACAGGCGTAGGCCACTTTTGCCTTGGGTTGCGTCGCCGCTTTCGCCATACCGACAACCTAAAGGACCGAGCCGACAAACTGATCAGAAGGTCTTGCTCCACAGGTTGATGGCGTAGTCGACCTCGACCCCGGGGTGCGACGCGATGATGCGATCGGCGTCCGCGGGGGTGAATTCGATCCGTACGACGGACTCGAAGTCGGCCCGGGTCTCGAACCGCCAGCCCATGTCCAACGGCGTCCGGGTCCAGCCGCGATCGGTGAAGAACTTCTCCACGACCGGCGGCTTGATCATCGGGTACGCCGCACTGAACCACCCGCCGAACGTGGACCGGCTCCCGTCGTTGTCGATGATGAACGCCGTACCGCCCCGTCGCATCACCCGGTCCAGTTCGGCCAACCCTGGCTCGCATCCCGGTCCGAAGAAGTACGCCCAGCGTGCATGCATCACGTCGACCGACACATCCGGCACCGGCAGCTTCTGCGCCGTACCCTGCCGCACCTCGACGTTGGTCAACGCCCGAGTCCGCCGCCGAGCCGCGTCAGCCAGCACCCCGTGCGGCTCCACGCCGATGACTCGCGAGGCGGTCGCCGCGAACGTCGGCAAGTGGAATCCGGTCCCGCACCCGATGTCGAGCACCGAAAGCCCGGCCCAGTCGCGAATCGACCGCATGGCCGGCTCGATCACCCCATCCGGATCCACCGCCCGGTTCTCGACCTCGTAGACCGCCGGGTGATGCCAGATGTTCGGACTGGGGATCCCACCCTCCGCAATGCTCACATCGCTAAACCCTAACCACAGACTGCTTGGTGGTGGCGGCCAGTAGGGCCACGGGAATGAGGAGCAGACCGCAGAGTACGGCGAGCCAGTGGAAGCCGAGGTTGGCCAGGATCGGTCCGGCCGCTGTGCCGGAGAGGGACGCGAGCACACCCATGGTCAGGTCGGACAGTCCTTGCGCTGAGGTGCGAATGTCGGCGGGGACGGACCGCGAGAGCAGTGTGGACCCCGCGACCAGGCAAGCGGACCAGCCGAGACCCAGCAGGGCCAGGGCGACTGCAGTCAGGCCATGCGCGTCGTCGGGCGCCAATGCAGCCACTGTCATCGCCATGGCGAGGATGGCGAGCCCGATACCAATGGTTGGGATGCGGCCGAGCCTGTCCGCGAGCCAACCGGTCAGCGGGGACAGTGCGTACATCCCAGCGACATGTCCGCTAATGACGAAGCCGACGATCGTCAGCGAGGCGCCGTGGTGCCGCAGATGCACAGACGTCATCGACATCACCCCGACCATCACCGCGTGCGCAGTCGCGATGGCGATGAGCCCCAACCGCGCGTCCGGGATGCTCATCACCAGCCGGAACGTCGTTGCGAGCGGCTGCCTCTGCACCTTCTCCGTCGGAGCCAGTTGCCGCAGACTGCGCATCCCGAACCACACCGTGGCCGCACTGAGCGCAAAGGCGGCTATGGAGAACAGGTAGGGCCCGGCCAGCGCGAGCAACCCAAAGGACTCGCCGAGCGCGCCGCCGACCCCGGTGAGGTTCGGCCCGACCACTACACCGATCGTCGTGGCCCAGACCACCAACGCCAGCGCCCGTGCGATCCGAGTCGGCTCGGCGGCGTCGGTAGCGGCGTACCGAGACTGCAGATTGGACGCTGAGCCGCTGCCGAACAGCAGACCGGCCATCAGTAGCAGCGTGAACGACCCCACCTGCGCACCGAGGATCGTCAGGATCGCTCCGCCGAGAGCGACCAGATAGCCGGTGGCCAACGACACCCGTCGCCCGCGCGACCGTGCGAGCCCAGCCAGCGGTACGGCGAGAATCGCAGCACCCAGCGTGGTCGACGTAGCGACCAGTCCGGCCAGCGAAGTCGAGCCGGAGACCTTCTCCGCGAGCAGTCCGGCCACGGCGAATCCACTCGCGGTCGCGACCCCACCGAGCGCGTTGCTGGCGACCAGCACGCGCAAAGTCGTCCGCTGCCGCTCGCTGGTCACGCCCTACCTTCTCATCAACCTGACGCCTCAGCAGCTCGACCTCGGGTGATCAGCAGCGCTCTGAGTCACCGACTTGCACGCAATTGCGAACATGGACGAGCAGCGAAGCCGCTTATAGGATCGACCTGACGTAATTCGACCCAGCTTGGAGTCCGGATGCCAGACATCGCGATCGTCCCTGCCCCGCGAGAACTCACCGTCGACGAAGGCCAGTGGATCACCGCGGATCCCCTCGGCGAGGCCATCCGTGATGTGGTCGAGAACCTCGACGAGCACGAGTACCGCATCGACGTCAGCGTGGACGGCGCGCGGCTGACGGCCGGCTCGGAGGACGCGCTCCGGCACGCCGAGACGACGTACGCGCAACTGGTCGAGGCCGCCGACCGCACCGACGAGTTCGGCAAGGTCGCGGTTCCGTTGGCACGGATCGCGGACGCGCCGCGGTTCGCCTGGCGCGGGATGATGCTGGACGTCGCCCGGCACTTCATGCCGAAGGACTTCGTGCTCAAGATCATCGACGTCCTCGCCCTGCACCGCCTGAACACGCTGCACCTGCATCTGACCGACGACCAGGGCTGGCGGGTCGAGATCGAGGCCTACCCGCGGCTCACGTCGGTCGGCGGGTGGCGCGACGAGACCATGATCGGCAAGATGTCGCGCGGCCAGCAGGACTTCCAGTACGACGGCACCCCGCACGGCGGCTTCTACACCAAGGCCGACCTGCGCGAGATCATCCAGTACGCCGCCGACCGCGGCATCACCGTGGTCCCCGAGATCGACCTGCCGGGCCACATGCAGGCCGCGATCGCGGCGTACCCGGAGCTTGGCAACAACCCGGACACCCAGCTGACGGTCCGGCCGTACTGGGGCATCAGCGACGACGTGCTGAACGTCAACGACGCGACCGTCGAGTTCGTCAAGACCGTCCTGCGGGAGGTGCTCGACATCTTCCCGAGCCCGTACATCCACCTGGGTGGCGACGAGTGCCCGTCGGTGCAGTGGGCCGAGTCGGAGAAGGCGCAGAAACGTCAGGCCGAGCTGGGACTGAGTGAGCCGGGTCAGCTGCAGGGCTGGTTCACCGAGCAGGTCGCGGAGGTGCTGGCCGAGGACGGTCGTCGCCTGGTCGGCTGGGACGAGATGGTCGAGACGGACTGCCCGAAGGACGCGGTCATCATGGCTTGGCGCAGCGCCGAGCGCGGTGAGGTCGCTGTGAAGGCCGGCCACGAGACGGTGATGGCGCCGTGCGAGTCGGTGTACTTCGACTACTACCAAGGCGATCCGGCCACCGAGCCGCTCGCGATCGGCGGCAACATCCCACTGCAGAAGGTCTACGACTTCGAGGTGATCCCGCCCTCGCTCAGTGCGGAGGAGGCGGCCCTCATCGTCGGCACGCAGTGCCAGATCTGGACCGAGTACATGGAAGGCCCGGAGCAGGTCGGCTACATGCTGCTTCCGCGCCTGTCCGCGTTCGCCGAACGGGCGTGGGGCTCGCCGCGGACGTCGTACGACGAGTTCCTCGGCCGGCTGCGTCCGCACCTGGCGCGGATCGAGCGCATCGGCGTGAACTACCGCCCGCTCGACTGACAAGCAGGGGCGAGTGGTTCGGGCTGGGCTTTCGAGTCGTGGATGTTGGCGAAATCTGCCGCCGATTCCTGACCCAGATCCACGACTCGATACCCGAACCACCCCAGAGATGTGGTCAGTTGATGGTTGTGGTGAAGGTGGTCGGGGACTGGTTCTCGAACGCGACCTGACCCGGGCGCAGGTTGCGGACCGTCGTCCGGGTGAACGTGCCGGTGCCCGTGACTCCGCCGACGATCAGCGTGCCCTGGTTGGCCGGGCCGTCGATCGTGGTGTCGGTCATGGATCCCTTGATGAAGGTCTTGTCGATCATCACACCGGACCGCAGCGAGCCACGGACGAGGTTGTTGCTCATGGTGAAGTTCGTGTAGGCGTTCGGGAATCTGGACGTCGGACTGGGCGAACCGATGTGCACGCCGGTGCGGACGCCGTTCCATCCGCCGCCACCGATCAGGGTGTTTCCGGTGATGGTGGCCGACTCGAGTGGGTTCCCGGAGTCGCCGAAGACGCTGACGTCCATAGCGTTGTTCGACGACACGCTGTTGACGAGGTTGTTGCGGACCTCGACGTCCCGGCCGCCGGCGATCCGGATGCCGTTCGCCCAGTACGGCGCGACCGCGGTGTTGTTCAGGATCTTGGTGCCGACCATCTGGCCGTTCGTCCCACTCGCACCGGCATCCGAGTACGTCGCGAACGCGTCGTCACCGGTCCCACGCGCGAAGCTGTTCTGGATGGTCAGGTTGTGGCCGAGCTTGTCCGGGTTCGGGGTGTTGCCGTTGTTGGCGTTGAAGCCGTCGCCGTAGGTGTCACCAGTCCGGCTGTTCTGTACGACGCCATTCGTGCCGGACAGCCAGTTGGCGTCGGTGTGCCGAGTCCACACCCGGTCGAGCAGCCAGCCGCCCGCACCGCCGGCGTTGAAGCCGTAGTCGTCACCGCCACCGCCGCCGATACCCCGGTAGATCGCATTGGCCACGACCTGCAGGTCCGCGACTGTAGTACCGGAGCCGACCGTGATCTGCGATCGCCAGCTGGTCGGCGGCGGTGACAACGGCACGCGCCGGTAGAGGATCGAGTGCCACATGCCGGCGCCCTGGACCTTCACGCCGGTGAAGTTCAGCGAGGCGGTCGGCGACACGCTGTTGGTCAGATACTTGCCCGGCGGAATCCAGACCGTCTTGCCCTGCGTGCGGGCGGCGTCGGCGGTGTTCTGGATCGCGGTCGTCGAGTCGTTCACGGTGGTCGGGTCAGCGCCGTACGAGACCACCGACAGGGAGTTGGCCGGCTGGGCCTTGGCGGGCGCGACGTTCTCCAGGTCGACGGAGTCGATCGCGTACGACGGCGCCGTACTGTTCGTGTCCTTGCGCAGCGAGATGGTGCTGCCCGGAGCTATGGGTGCACCAGTCACCCACACCGGGAACTCGTTGTACATGAAGATCGCCTGGCCGCCACCGTGCGGATCGTCGGGGTTCGTCGTGGAGTTGCGGTAGTTCCAGGACTGCGTCGAGCTGAGCGTGATGGCCTGGCGGAGAACGCCGTTCACGTAGAGGTTGATCGGCGCGGTGATCCCGCCGCCGTTGGGTGCGTCCGGCAACGAGGCGCGAACGACGAGGGTGTTGGCGGTGATCGTGGTCGTGTTCTTGATCGCGACCGAATCGCCGGTGGTCTTGAGCTCGGCGAAGGCGTAACCGGAGGCCTCGAGCTCGAGGGTCGCGCTGGTCGGGACCGTCATGCCTGGCGTGAACCGGCGGATCGTGGCGGTGCCGCCGAGGGTGCCGGACTCGGCCTCGAGGGTGGCGAACGGGAGGGTGGCACCGACGGCCTGGACCGCCTCGGTGCGCTGAGTTTCGGCGTGGGCTTGGTTGCTTAAGGCAACGGATGGAACGGTGACGAGGAGGGCGCAGCTGAGCAGCTGGGAGAGTGTGCGCCGAGTGCTGTGGGCGTTGTGCACTGGATGGTCACCCCTTGGGGGTCGGGTGGCGGGCCGTCGGGGGAGGGCGCCCGCCGGGTTCTTGTTTGATATATCAATCGCATTTAGTATGTCAATGGTGACGGTGCGCGAGATGGGGGTGAGAGTGTGCCGCTGTACGAGCAGATCAAGCAGGCGCTGACCGCGGAGATCGAGGCGGGCGGGTTCGACCCGGCGGTCCCCTTCGTGACGCAGCGGGAAGTGTGTGAGCGGTTCGGGGTCAGCACGATCACCGCGGTCCGGGCGCTCAACGATCTCGTCGCCGCGGGGGTGCTGGTGCGCCGCCGCGGTCAGGGCACGTTCGTCGCCGAGCGCGAGCATCAGATCGGTGGAGCGGTTGCCTGCATCGTGAACGGTCTGCACGGCCTGCGTGGCAGTCACCTGGCGAACATCCTGATCACCGCCGAGGCGATCTGCGCCGAGCAGGGCTATCAGCTGGTCCTGTCGAACTCTGCCGAGTCCGCCGAGCGCGAGGAGGTCGCGCTGCATCGCGCCCTCGACCAGGGTGTCCGCGGCATCATGCTGTACCCGGTCCAGGGCCAGCTCCATCAGGAAGCTCTGACCGAGGTACGGCGGCGCCGGGTGCCGCTCGTGATGATCGACCGGTACCGGCCCGACGTACCGACCGATGCAGTGGTCGCCGACAACAACGAGCTGGCCTACCGGCTCACTGCCCACCTGATCGAGCGCGGTCATGAGCGGATCGCCACCCTCTGGGGCGAGACCGAGTGCACGAGTGTGGTCGAGCGGCAGGCGGGTCACGTCCGGGCGCTGTCGGACTACGAGCTGCCGATCAGACCCGATCTCACCGTCCTTCGGCCGTACGAGCCGCTGGCCGACAAGCCGCGGCTGGAAATGTTGTCGGGCCTGCTGCGTTCTGCCGAGCCGCCGAGCGTGCTGCTGGGTGCGAACGGATACGTGCTCGCCCAGGCCGCCGACGACCTCGTGACGCTCGGCACCGAGGTCGAGCTGGCCTGCATGGATGACTCGGGTCCGTCACGCCTCGCCGGCGTCGAAGCTGTCCTCCCGTCGGAGGAGATGGCGCGCCGGGCAATGGAGCTCCTGCTGCGCCGAATCACCAGCCCCAGGCCGTACGCCGCTCCGCCCCGCCACGTCATCATTCCGGTCGCCATCCGCGAATCCGCGGGAGTCGGTGTCCGATAGTTGTCACTTCAGCTGCTGAGGCGATAACCAAACTCGGTGAATGCTGTTGTGCAGGGGTAGACGGGCCGGGTCGCACTGACGAACGATAGGGCGTCGGGATTCGAGTCCGGGAAGCGGAGGCCGAATGACCGCAGTTGGGCCGCTGGATGCGATGTTCTTGGGTGGGGAAGCCCGGGAACAGCCCATGCACGTCGGCGGATTGATGCTGTTCGAATTGCCCGAAGGGGCCGGACGCGACAACGTTTTTCCGGAGAGTTCCCGCGATTACCTGTCCCGGCTCTACCACGAGATGATCGAGGCGCCGGCGGTGAATCCCGTCTTCGCCCGGCGCGTGCGGAACCGGGCGCTCGATCTCGGCTATTGGTCCTGGGAACAGGACAACGAGATCGACCTGGAGTATCACGTCCGGTTGTCGGCGTTGGCGCGTCCCGGACGGTTCCGTGAGCTCTTCGAGCTGACCAGCCGCCTGCACGGAACGCTGCTGGATAGGCACAGACCGTTGTGGGAGATGCACCTGATCGAAGGCGTCGAAGGACGCCGGTTCGCCATCTACACCAAGGTGCACCACTCGATGCTCGACGGCGTCACCGCACTGCGCTGGATGGCCGATACCCTCACCACCGATCCGACCCGATCCGGGATGCCGGCAACCTATGCGCTGCCTGCTCCCGAGCGTGCCGAGCCGGTCGTCGGGAATGGCGGAGTACCCACGGCCGCGGAACTGCTGGCGGCGATCGGTCGCGTGCCCGTGCACGCGATCGGCGGCGCGACGCATGCAGTCGGTGGGGTCGGCCGGGTGCTGGCCGATCTGGCCGGACTGACGCCGGTGGCCGTGAAGAACCTGTTGCACCAGCCCGGGGCTTTTCAGGCGCCCAAGACTGTCTTCAATCAAGGGATCAGCGGAGCCCGGCGATTTGCGGCGCAGTCCTGGCCGCTGGAGCGGCTGGAGAAGGTCCGCGCCATCACGGGCGCGACGCTGAACGACGTCATGCTCGCGATGTGTTCGGGCGCCTTACGCAACTACCTGCTCGAGCTGGACGCCCTTCCGGACAAGGCGCTGACGGCCATGGTCCCGGTCTCGCTGCGGGGTGAGACCGATGCGCCCGGTGGTGGCAACGCGCTCAGCACACTGATCGCGGACCTCGCCACCGACGAGGCGGACCCGGAGGACCGGATCCGCCGCATCATGGCCTCGACCACCTACGCCAAGGGCGTGTTGTCCGAGCTCAGTCCCTTGCAGCAACTGCTGATCGGCGCCCTGGGCTTCGGCGTGGCCGGTCCCGCCGCGATCCTGCCGGGAGTGGCCGGCCGTACGACGCCGCCGTACAACCTCGTCATCTCGAACGTGCCGGGGCCGTCCGAGAGTCCGCTGTACTGGAACCGGTCCCGTCTGCTCGGCATGTATCCCGCGAGCATCGTGCTCAACGGTCAGGCGCTGAACATCAGCGTCACCAGCTACGACCACCACCTGCACTTCGGCCTGATCGGCTGTCGCCGGACCGTCCCGCACCTGCAGCGCCTACTCACCCACCTCGAGACCTCCCTGGCCGACCTCGAGAACATCCACTAGCGGTTCATTGCGGCCTGTTCGCCCAGAAGACGGAATCCGCAGGCAGCGGCGATCGCTGCGGCCTGCTCGGCGGCAGCGATCGCGGCCGCCGGTTCGCCGATCGCACGTCGAGCCCCGGAGAGCGTGATCAGTGCCTCGGCCTCGAGGTAGGGGTAGGTCTCCCGCGCAATCCCCAGGCAGGTCTCGACCCACTCGACGGCGGCGGGCGCGTCGCCGAGCGCGAGGTGTGCCGACGCAACCGTCGAGGCTGTCTGAGCCTTGGCTTTCGGGTCGCGGACAGCGATCGCGAGCTCGTGGGCGCGCAGGGCCGCTTGCAGTGCGGCCGGGCCATCCCCGCGCTGGGCGTACAACCTGGCCAACTCGTCCAGCGTGGAAAGCTCGCCGCGAAGGTAGGAACGGCAATGGTAGGCATCCAGTACGTCGTTCAGCAGGCCGGCGGCCTGGTCAGTTGCACCCAACTGACGGACGGCGCTCGCCAGATTCCCCCGGATCGTGAGCGTCGTCAGCTCGGGCCCGGTATCGCTGATCTGCAGAGCGGAGCCGAACAGGTCGGCTGCCTCTTGGAGTTCACCCTGATACAGCCGGGTCATCCCGAGACTGTTGAGCACGATGGCGCGAAGGTGGTCATGCCGGTCGTCCTCGGTCAGCTCGAGCGCGCGCCGGATCCACCGGTCGGCATCGGCGAGTTCGCCCCGCAACAGTTGCAGCCATCCGATCACGTGGGCCAGGTAGGCAGCGGCTGTGCGTTGGCCGATGGCTACCGCGAGAGCGTGGCCGGTCAGACCGTCGGACAGGGCTTCGTCGTCCCGTCCGATGGCTCCGACGGCCTGGCTGCGGTTGATCAGCATCGCGACCCGGGCGGCATCGTCCCCGGCCGCTTCGGCAGCCGCCAGTCCGGCCTGTGCCGCCGGTAGCCAGCCGTCGGCATCCCTGCGGAGCAGGAAGTATCCCCGGAGCTGGTCGACGATCCGCCAGCAGAGCGACCGGTCGTCGGAGCCGGCCGCGATCTTCACGACCGCCAGGAGAGCGGGGACTTCCTCGTCGAGCCAATCGAGCGCGTCTGCCCGTGACCCGAAGAAGGTGCCCGGCGCGGGATGGGTGCCGAGCCGCACGAGTTGTGGGTGCACGAGATCCATCGCGGCCGTGACCGCCTCGACGTACCAGGCGTACAACCGGGTTCGCGCGGCGGTGCCCTCGGCATCCTCGGCGAGCAGCCGGCGCGCGTAGAGGCCGAGCAGATCGTGGAACCGAAAGCGGTTCTTCGTGTGCTGGAGCAGCATGTTCGCCTCGAGCAGGACTTCCAGGATCCGATCGGCCGCGGTCGTCGGGATCCCGAGCAGGACTCCCGCGCTCTCGGCACTGAAGTCGTCGCCGGGGTGCAGGCTGCACAGCCGGAACGCGCGCCGGGCGTCGGAGCTCAGGTCTGCGTAGCTCAGGTCGAAGCTGCTGAGCACACTGGACTCGCCCAGGCTGAGCTCGGTCAGTCTCTTGTTGCCGTCCTCCAGCCGGTGGGCCAGATCGGCAACAGTCCACTGCCGCCGGGTAGCGAGCCGTGCGGCGGCGATGCGCAGTGCGAGGGGTAGTCGGGCGCAGGCTTCCGCGAGGGCGCTCACACCCGCCCGGTCGCCATCGAGCCGTCGGGTTCCGGCAGTGGCTGTGATCAGTTGGACCGCGTCCTCGTGCGGGAGAGGCTCGAGGTTCACGACACAGGCGGTCGGCAGGTCCGGCAGCCGTCGTCGACAGGTAACGAGTACGTCGCTGCGCCCGGCACCTGGCAGCAGCGGTCGGATCTGGGTCGCATCCTGTGCGTTGTCGAGCACGATCAGCATCCGGCGATCGGCGAGTTCGCTGCGCAGTAGCGCGGCCGCTTCGGCTGCCTCGGTTCCGATCCGCCGTCCGGGTACGCCGAGCGCGCGAAGAAAACGGCCGAGGATCTGGAGCGGTTCAGGGGTACTCGCGTCGGCGCCGCGCAGGTCGGCGTACAGCTGACCGTCCGGATACTGCGCGCGGAGACGATGCGCGGTAGCCAGGGCCAAGGCGGTCTTGCCGACCCCGGCGATACCGTTGATCAGGACCGTCCGGGAGGAGAGTGCACCGGGCTGGGCGAGCGCCGTACAGATCGTCGCGAGCTCGTCCGCGCGCCCGATGAAATCCGGCGGCGCGGATGGCGTCTGCTGAACGACCGCTCGTCCTGGTCGCGCCGAAGCGGTCTGCCGGAGCACATCGAGGTGCGCAATGCGGAGCCCTTCGCCCGGGTCGATGCCGAGCTGGTTGGCGAGTGCCGACCGGACCCGGTCGTACGTTGCGAGGGCCTCGGCCTGTCGGTCCGCGGCTGCCAGGGTCTGGATCAGCTCGACGTGCAACGGCTCGTCGAGCTCGTGCCGCCCAGTCAGGTCTCGCAACGCGCTCAATGCCTGCTCCGGCTGACCGATGTCGCGTGCCACTGTGGCGAAGGTCCGGACGGCGGCGGCGTACTCGTTCGAGATCGCGACGTAGAGCGGACTGGTGTCGATCTGCTCTACATCGGTTGTCCCGCGCCACAGCTCGACGGCCTGGGACAGTGTGGCCGACGCAGCCTCGGGATCGTCCTGCATCGCTCGGATCGTGAGAGCGCGGAACGTCAGCAGATCAAGGCTGTCGGCGTCGACAGCCAGCCGGTAGCCGGACGGACTGCCGATGATCACCTCAGTGGCCGGACTGCCCGTCGCGAGTACGCGCCGCAACCTGGCGACGCGTGTCTGCAAGAGGTTTGCCGCGTTGTGGGGAACGTCGTCCGGCCACAGGAGATCGATCAGTTCGCCCTGACCGACCGTCGTACCGGCGCCGAACGCCAGCCTGGCCAGCAAAAGGCGTTGTGGACCGGCGCCGATGGGAACGAAGACCTCTCCGTGCCAGACCTCGATCGGGCCGAGGACACGGATGCGCAGCGGCCCAGCTGCGGCCGCGGGCGAGGTGATGGGCGCTTGACCGGCCTTCGCCGCAGCCCGGAGTCTCTCGGTGTCCTCGTTGCTCAGGGCAAGGGCGGCGGCGATGGCCTCGATGGATTCCGGCTTCGGGCGACGGCTCCGGCCCTGTTCCAGATCACGGATCGCCCCGGTACTGACGCCGGCCAGCTCTGCGAGCTCGCGCTGAGTGCGGCCGCCGTCCTGCCGGAGGCGCCGCAGCAACCCACCGATATCGACCTCAGCCCTCTGCTGCGGCCTACCGGTCACACGCAGCACCCTACCCGCTACCGCGGGTCCGACGTTCCGAGCGGCCGGTCAGAACGCCGACCGGCCGCTCGACGCCTCAGATCTCGTTCGGGTTCTTGCACTCCCAGATAGGGATGTAGTCCCCCGAGGAATTCTTGGAGAACATCCTCCACATCATGGCCATCCGGGTGGCGGGCCCGTACACGCCGTCCCTGTCGCTGCCCTTGAAGCCGAACTCGTGGATCTGCAACCAGAGGACGGCCTTGGCGGTGCCTTCGCCATAGAGTCCGTCGACCCCACCGCTGCGCGCGATGTAGCCGTAGGCAGGGGTGTCCCAGTAGCAACTCATGATGGCGTCCTGCAGTGCCATGACAGCCGCCTTGGACCCCTGGCCCTTACCCATGTAGCAGTACATTCCGTTGGTCGTCCGAGCTGGGACCTTCGTGTACTGGCTCTCGCCGACGCCACCGGCGTAGCGCCAGATGGCCGAGTTGCACTGTTCGTACGCCGCCTGGGCCGGCGAGCTTGTCAGTACGGTGAGTGGGACCGCGGTCAGGACCAGGGTGCGGGCAGCGAGCAGTCCGCGCTTCGTAGCACGCATGTCAGACCTGGCTCGGGTTCTTGCAGTGCTGGAAGAGGTAGGCCCCGGAGCTGAGCTTGCTGAAGACCGGCCACTTCATCGCGCCGCGGGTGGCCGGCCCGTAGGCGCCGTCCACGTCGCTGCCCGTGAAGCCGAGACGGTTGGCCTGTAGCCAGCGGACCGCACTGACGGTGCCCGTGCCGTAAATGCCGTCGACCCCACCGCTGTTCTGGATGTAGTCGTCGGCAGGGGTGCCTGGGTAGCACAGCTCGATGGCAGTCTGGAGTGACGCGACCGCGGTATCGGAACCCTGTTGATAGCCCATGTAGCAGTACATCCCGTTGCCCGTGCGGGCCGGAACCTTCACGTATTCGCCGGCGCCGAGGTGAAGCCAACTGCCCAGGTTGCATTCTTCGTACGCCGCCTGCGCCGGCACGCTTGTCGCCACGGCGAGCGGCACCGCGGTCAGGATCAGGGTGAGGGCAGCAAGCAGCCCACGCTTCCTAGCACGCATGGTTTCTCTCCGAATCTTGTGTCTTCAGGACAAGACCCGGACCCTACGAACCATCACCAACGCGTCGCTGCCCGTACTTCACCCGTACCGAAGCGCCTGCACCGACGACCGGCGCGACCTCAGAGGCGGACGATGCCGTTCGGGGTGTCGAAGACGGCGGCGACCAGGCCGGGCTGGCCGTTCGGGCCGACCCAGCCGACGTCGAGGTCGTCGAGGAGGTGGTCGGCCGGGTGGCCGATCCAGTCGGTGACGCGGTTCGGGTCGCCGGCGATCTCGAGCGCGGTCAGCTTGACGCCCTTGCCGCCGATCGACGGGTGCTCGCTCAGATCGTCCCAGTGCACGAAGAACGGCAGTTGGGGGTCGGCGATCAGGCCTTTCACGCCGATCTGGCGCCACGTCAGGTTCACCCCGTCCGGCCGGTGCCTGTTGCCGGGGACCGACTGCCGGCCGAGCCGCTGCTCGATCCGGGCCATGTCCCGGACCGCGACCACCCAGCCGAGCCAGCCGCCGCCGAGCTCCTTGCGGGCGCGGACCGCCTGACCGAACGGTGCCTTGTCGGAGGCCGGGTGATCGAGCACGTCGACCACCTCGATGTAGCGGTCGTTCTCCAGCGGGAGGATGTGGTTGACCGTGCCGAACCGCGGGTGCACCCCGCCGTCGACGAAGTCGGCACCGAGCAGCGTGGACAACCTCTCCACGGTGGCCCGGCAACCTTCAGGACCGCACGCGTACGACAGATGATCCAGACGCATGCCAGTCATTGTGTCCTCACCCACCGACAACCGCGGCTTCAGGGGTGTCGGGTGACCACTTTGGAGGCTGGGTGCGGCAGCAGCGGGCGGGCGGCTTCCAGGTGCTGGCGGCACAGGTCCGCGAGTACGTCGTACGCCTTCAGGCCCATCAGGGTCTGCAGCTCGACCTTGCTCGACTCGAAGACGGCCTCGACGGCAATGTGGGCCTCGGTGTTGCCGGTGCAGTACCAGTCGAGGTCGTGACCACCCGGTCCCCAGCCGCGCCGGTCGTACTCACCAATGCCGACCTCGGTGTACGTCGTACCGTCCGGGCGCTCGACCTCGCGGAACGTCCGGCGGATCGGCAGCTGCCAGCAGACGTCCGGCTTGGTCTCGACGAAGTGCACGCCACGCTTGAGTGCCAGCCCGTGCAGCGCGCAGCCGCCGCCACCGGGGAAGTCCGGTCGGTTCAGGAAGATGCAGGCGCCGTCCCAGACGCGCGTCTTGCGGTCGCCCTCGTCGTCGGTCTCCACCCAGCCGTTCTTGCGGCCTTCCTTGCGGAACTGCCAGTCGTCCTTGGTCAGGTCCTTGACGTACGACTTGACCCGCTTCTCGTCGTCGTCATCGGAGAAGTGCGCGCCGAGGGTGCAGCAGCCGTCGTTCGGCCGGCCCTTGTAGATGCCCTTGCAACCACCGCCGAAGATGCAGGTCCAGTTGGACGTCAGCCAGGTCACGTCGCAGCGGAAGACCTGTTCGGGGTCGTCGGGATCGACGAACTCGACCCACGCGCGGGGAAAATCGAGAGAAACCTCAGGCACCCGGAAAGCGTACGCGCCCCGACCGCGCATCGGTGCACGACCGCCCGGTTTCGACCCGGCGAAAAGCTCACTAGTCCGTCCGTCCAGTAGCGTGAGGGTATGCGGCTCGGCGTACTCGATGTGGGATCCAACACTGTTCACCTGCTCGTGGTGGACGCGCATCGCGGTGCCCCGCCGCTTCCGGCGTACTCGCACAAGACCGAGTTACGGCTGGCCGAGCACCTGGACAAGGACGGCAAGATCGAGAAGTCCGGCGCCGACGGGCTGGTCGCGTTCATCAAGGAAGCGGCCGTGCTGGCCGAGGACAAGGGCTGCGAGTCGGTGCTCGCGTTCGCCACCTCCGCACTGCGGGAGGCACCGAACGGCGACCGCGTCCTGGACCGGGTCCGGGCCGAGACCGAGGTCGACCTGCAGGTGCTCAGCGGCGAGGACGAGGCTCGGTTGACGTTCCTCGCCGTACGACGCTGGTTCGGCTGGTCCTCCGGCAGACTCGCGGTCTTCGACATCGGTGGTGGTTCGCTCGAGATCGCGGCCGGTTCGGACGAGGAACCGACGGTTGCGGTGTCGGTACCGCTGGGTGCCGGCCGACTGACCCGCGAGGGGCTGACCACCGACCCGCCGGACCGCGACGAGGTCAGGGCACTGCGGCGGCGGATCCGGATCGAGATGGCTGCGGTGGCCGGCCCGGTGTTGCGTGCGGGGAAGCCGCAGCGCGCGGTCGCCACCAGCAAGACGTTCCGCTCGCTGGCGCGGATCACCGGCGCGGCGCCGTCCGACGACGGGCCCTACGTGCCGCGCGTGCTGAGCCGCGACGGCCTGGCCGAGTGGATGCCGAAGCTGACGAAGATGTCCGCGGCCGAGCGGGCCGAGCTCCCCGGAGTGTCGGTCGGCCGGTCGTCGCAGCTGCTCGCGGGCGCGCTGGTCGCGGACGCGGTGCTGGACCTGTTCGACCTCACCGCACTCGAGGTGTGTCCGTGGGCGCTGCGTGAAGGCGTCATTCTGTCCCAGCTCGACCAGTTGCAACCCCGATAGGCTCCCGATGAACACCAGCAAGACCGCGCGGATCGGCCTGTCCACCGCCTCCGTGTACCCCGAGTCGACCGCGAGTGGATTCGAGCTGGCCGCCCGGCTCGGGTACGACGGTGTCGAGGTGATGATCGGGATCGACCCACTGAGCACCCAGATGGACGCGATCCAGCGGCTGATCGACTACCACCAACTGCCCGTGCTGGCGCTGCATGCTCCGACGCTGCTGATCATGCAGCGCGTCTGGGGGACGGATCCGTGGAGCAAGCTCGAGCGCAGCGCCGAGGCCGCACAGGAGCTCGGCGCCGAGGTGGTCGTGGTGCATCCGCCGTTCCGCTGGCAGCGGGACTACGCGCGCGGGTTCGTCGAGGGGATCGCCCGGATCGAGGCCGAGACCGGCGTGACCATGGCGGTCGAGAACATGTATCCGTGGCGCGCGCCCGGGCGCGACCTGCAGGCGTACGCACCGAGCTGGGACCCGAGCGAGCAGGACTACGCGCACATGACGCTCGACCTGTCGCACGCCTCGACGGCCGAGCAGGACTGCGTCGATCTCGCCGCCTCGATGGGCCGGCGTCTCGCCCACGTCCACCTGACCGACGGCAGCGGTTCCGCGAAGGACGAGCACCTCGTGCCCGGCCGCGGGACCCAGCGTGCCGCCGATCTGCTCGAAGGTCTGGCGAACCAGGACTTCCGCGGGCACATCATCATCGAGATCAACACCCGGCGTGCAACCAGCCGGTCCGAGCGCGAGGTCGACCTGGTCGAGTCGCTCGAGTTCACCCGCAAGCACTTCGCCCGCACCCGTCGTACGTCGTTCGCGGTCACGCCCGAGGGTGAGATCTCGGAACTGACGCCATGACCGCTTCTGGTGCCCGGCGCGGGGTCGGGCGGCGACCCGGTGGACCGGACACCCGCGGCGAGATCATGAAGGCCGCTCGCGCATCCTTTGCGGAGAAGGGATTCACGGCCACCTCGATCCGCGCGGTCGCCCGCGAGGCCGGCGTGGACGCCGCGCTCGTGCACCACTATTTCGCCAGCAAGGACGAGCTGTTCATCGAATCGATGGCGCTTCCGATCGACCCACGCCAGATCGCCGCGAGTGTCCTCGACGGGCCGCTCGACGAGCTCGGCCGGCGGATCGCCACCGTATTCCTCGGCATCTGGGAATCGGCCGACGGACAGGAGCGGATGAAGGCGGTCTTCCGTAGCATCGTCACCAGCGACGAGGTCGCCCGGGTGATCCGCGAGGGCATCACCCAGATGATCCTGCAGCCGGTCTCACGCGCTCTGCCCGGGCCGGACGCCCACCTGCGCGTCGCGCTGGTTGCGACACAGTTGATCGGGGTCGCGATCGCGCGCTACCTGGTCGATCTCGAGCCGATCGCGTCCGTCGATACCCAGACGCTGATCGATCGGCTGGCTCCGGTTCTGCAGCTCCATCTGCTGGGTTGATGCACGTCCCGACCGACCGCGAACTCGAAGCCCTGCATCGCGATCAGGCTCCGACGCGTGCCGCCTTCGAGTCGGTGTATCCGCATTGTGTGCTCGTCTGCGACATCGCCTCGCAGTTCTTCGACGAGGTCGATCTCGACACCGATCTGGTCCGGGCGGGCGCGCTGCTGCATGACATCGGGGTCTACCGCCTGTACGACGCGGCCGGTGCACTCGACACGGCTGGGTACGTGCGGCACGGCGTACTGGGTCATGAACTCCTTACCGGGTTGGGGTTTTCGGAGACGCTCGCCCGGTTCTGCTCCCGGCACACGGGCGTCGGGATCACGCGCGACGACGTACGGCGACAGTCGCTGCCTATCCCGGTCGACGACTACGTGCCTGCGACTGGGGAGGAGGAGCTGGTCATGTATGCGGACAAGTTCCACAGCAAGCGGACGCCACCGGTGTTCGTCTCGGGCGACACGTACGCGGCCATCGCGGCGCGGTGGGGATCCGACAAGGTGGCGACGTTCGCAGCACTACGGCAGCGGTACGGCGATCCTTGGCTGGCCGGCCTGAGTGAGTCGACCGGGTTTGCGGTGATCTGAGCTCTTGTGGGTGTGCTCCGGCTGAGCTAAATTCATCGCATGATGAAAAACGCGGTGAGTTGCCGGGAGGTCGTGGTGGTCCGCGGCGACCGGGAAGTCCTGCACGGGGTCGGTTTCGACCTCAAGACTCGCACTGTGACCGGGCTGCTGGGGCCGTCCGGATGCGGCAAGACGACCTTGATCCGGTCGATCGTCGGTCTGCAGGCCAACGTCACCGGCGACATTTCCGTTCTGGGTCTACCGGCGGGCGCGCCCAAGCTGCGTGGGCGGATCGGGTACGTGACCCAGGAGCCCAGTGTGTATGGGGATCTGACCGTCACGGAGAACCTTCGCTTCTTCGCCGCTGTGCTCGGCGTCGCGTCGTCCGATGTGGATCGGGTGATCTCGGCCGTCGATCTGGGGACGCATGCCGATGCTCGGGTGGATCGGCTCTCCGGGGGTCAACGGTCCCGGGCGTCGCTCGCTGCCGCGTTGCTCGGGGATCCGGAGTTGCTCGTGCTGGACGAGCCGACCGTTGGGCTTGATCCGGTGCTGCGGCGGGATCTGTGGGAGCTCTTCCACTCGCTGGCGGACGCTGGCGCGACGCTGCTCGTCTCCAGTCACGTGATGGACGAGGCCTCGCGGTGCGACCGCCTCCTGCTCATGCGCGACGGCGACCTGCTCGCCGACGAGACGCCCGACGCACTGCTCGCCTCGGCCGACACCGACGACCTCGAACAAGCTTTCCTGACGTTGATCGACCGAAAGGCGCAGGCCCGATGAATCCGCGCGTTACGTTCGCCGTGGCCGCTCGGGTTCTTGCCCAGTTGCGGCGTGACCACCGGACGGTCGCGATGCTCGTCGTACTGCCGACGTTGCTGGTCACCCTGATGTGGTGGATGTTCGAGGACTCCCCGATGGTGTTCGACCGGGTCGGTGGGCCGCTGCTCGCGGTCTTCCCGTCGATCATCATGTTCGTGGTCACGTCGGTCGCGACCCTGCGGGAACGGTCGAGCGGCACGCTGTCGCGGCTGTTCACGATGCCGATGGGCAAGCTCGATTTCCTGCTCGGCTACGCGCTCGCCTTCGCCCTGATCGCGGTCGTTCAGGCCGTCGTGGTGGTCTCGATCGCCTTGTCCGCTTTGGATCTCGACATCCAGGGTCCCGCGTGGCAGCTCGGGGTCGTCGCGGTCCTCGACGGTGTTCTCGGTACGGCGCTGGGCCTGTTCGCCAGCGCGTTCGCGGCCACCGAGTTCCAGGCCGTGCAGATGATGCCGGCGGTGATGATCCCGCAGATCCTGCTCTGCGGCCTGCTCGTCCCGCGCGACCAGCTCCCCACGGTCCTACATGCGATCAGCGACGTACTCCCGCTGTCCTACGCCGTGGACGCCGTCCTAGGAGTTGCCCAAGGCAACGGCTTCACCACCGGCACCGGGGGCGACGCCCTGGTAGTCCTCGCCTTCATCCTCGCCGCCCTCGGCCTGGGCGCCGCGACGCTGAAGCGTCGTACCGCGTAGCCGGAGGGGTGCCCGGCCGGCACCCCTCCTGCCCTCGTCATCAGAAGTTCTTGACGACCTTCCCGTTCTTGTCGTACGCGGCGACCTTCGACCGCTCGTTGATCTTGTACGACGCCGTGGTGAACCAGGTGTACGCGAACCATCCGCCCTCACCGACCGGAACTGAATACGCCGGGCTGGATGCGATCCGGATCCGGACCGTCGTTGCGGCCTCCGACTTGACCCGGCCCCAGCCGATCATCCCGTACCCCGTGCAGATGCCCTTGGTACAGCTCCCGCCGGCACCGCCGCCCGCGGAGTGCATGTCCGTCCGGACGGACTTGTCCGATGGATCGAGCACCGGGTCCCCGTTGTCGAGACCGGTGAGGGTCGCGAACGTCGTGGCGGTGTCGAATGGGTCCGATTCCTTGGCCGCAGACAGTTCGCACTCGACAACCTTGTGCCCGGAAGGCGAGATCGCCACGAGGGCCGCCTTTCCCAGCGTCGTCGACTGGTCGGATGCCACCACCCGCCAGTCGGTGACGTCGACCCAGGCGAGCACCGAGCAGTTCCGCAGTTTGTCGGCAGTGCTCTTCGGCATCGGGTCCTTGGCCGCGGCCGTGATCAGTGCCGCCGTCGGCTTGTCCCCGCCGGGGATGATGCACGCGCCGACGTTCTGGGGAACCTTGATGTCGTACGCCGCGACGTGTCCGGATCGCATCCCGTCACCGCCCATGAGCAGCGACTTCACTCCCGGGTTCCGGAGCGCACAACGGCGGTCGGCCTCTGCCTTCGCCAGCCGCTGGTCGGCGCCGTCCTCGCCGTGGGGTACGCCGGGAACCGGCTCGAACAACGGATTCTGCGGGTTCTGTGGATTCTGCGGCTTCGGCGCCGCGACGGCCGGCTTGCTGTCCGCGGCGGACAGGTTGGGCAGCAGGCTCGCCGCGACGGCGACCACCGCCACGACTGCGACCGTTCCTCCCGCGGTGAGGATCCGGCGGCGGCGGCGGCCGCGTTTGCCACGGGTGATGAGTTCTGCTGGGTCGAACGGGTCCAGCGGTTCGGCTTCGGCCAGGCGGTGGAGCTCAGCGCCGACCTCGCGTACGTCGTCCATCTCGGTCTCCTTCATAGCGCCCGGCTCCGCTCGCGCGTCCGGTCGATGGCCTGTCGGAGAGTGTCGAGGCCGCGGGATGCCTGGCTCTTCACCGTGCCCTCCGAGCAGCCGAGGATCTCGGCGGTCTGCTCGACGGACAGGTCCTCGTAGTACCGCAGTACGACGCAAGCGCGCTGCCGTGGGCCCAGTCTGCGGAGCGCCTCGAGCACCTCGTCCCGATCGGCGAGCCCGGCGGCGAAATCGTTCCGGTCGGCGCGTTCGGGCAGGTCGGCGGTCGAAACCTCCCGCCGCCACGGCCGCCGGCCTCCGTCGTGCCCCGCGTTCACGACCATCCGCCGCGCGTAGGCGAACTGGTTCCCCACCTTGTGCATCTTCGTCCAGGACAGATACAGCTTGTACAGCACGTCTTGGACGATGTCGTCCGCCTTGTGCCGGTCCCCAGACACCAGGTACGCCGTCCTCCGCAGCGACTCACTGGCCACAGCGACGAACTCCGCGTACTCCCGGTCCTGATCCGCCATCCCGCCTCCACTCTCCATGTCTCCCCCAAGACGGAACCCCGGCCCACCCAGGTTGCACCGGTCCCACTTTGTGCACCGGCTCCGTATTTCTCGTGCCTCGCCGTACGGACTGGGTGCACAAAGTCGGGCGGAAGCCCCTAGCCGGAGAGGTGGGAGACGTTGTGCCAGGCGGGGTCGGGGGTGGTGGTTACGGTGACTTTGCCGTGGGGCCAGCCGGTGGTGGCGGCTTGGAGCTGGGCTCCGGCGGGGGTGGTTCCGTCGGTGTAATAGTGCAGGACCCGGGTGCCGGCCGAGGTTTCGTGGGCCAGCAGGTGGCCGGAGCCGCCCAGGCGGTCGGTGAGATGGTCCTCGAACTGGCGGAGCTCGTCGAGCATCTCGGATTCGGGCAGCCCGTCCTCGCGGACCAGGGGATAGCCGATCGAGACAGCGACGTGGGTGTCCAGGTGTGGTCGGCGGATCGAACGGAGCGGGTATTCGGCGGTCGCGATCAGCCGGTGGCCGTCGCGGGTGCCCTCGAGCATCTTCCAGGCCGGACTGCCGTCCTCGAGCGTGTGCTCGGCCGCGAACCCGGCCACGGCCGGCAGCAGCGCGTCGATCGCTACTGCGTCGTCAGGAGCGGCCGTGAGCGTCTCGATCGCGCCGACCCACGTCTCCACCATCTCCTCGCCCAGCACCAGGTCGAGGATCAGGAACGTCACCCGCCGCTGCACGTCGACCGGCAACGACGGGAACGTCGGATGGTGTACGCCGACATGGATCGAAGCAGAATCCGGTTCGACCGAGACAACGGCCTCGTCGACCGGGATCGGCGGGAGCCCGTCGAAGCGGATCGTGAACGCGGGTCCGGGCCGGCGCAGGTCGGCGTACTCCCAGGTCTGGTCGGACGGCGGTGCTGCACGGAGCCAGCGCCGGGCGGTCGCGCGCTGCTCCGGATTCCCGGCCGCGGTCACGATCAGTACGTGCTCCGCGGTCAGACCAGGCCCGAGCTCCCACTCGAGATCCGGGTGGATCAGCGCGATCCGCTCGTTCAGCGCCGTACTCGTCTCGCTCGGCTCCTGGCGGGCTATCGCCGCGGCCACCTCGGCCGCGCCGTACGACGTCCACCAGGACCAGAACGCGCCGATCGGATCGACCTCCGTGACGGTCCGCTTGCGACGCTTGAAGATGGGCATACGACCATCCTCTCCGGCCAGAGGTGCGTGCACCGCACCACTAGGACCGGTGGTGTGGTCCCCGCCACAGGATTAGGGAGCGTCTGGCCCAGGCGCGTAGCCTGCAGACACCACTGGCAAATACGGGGCCTGGTGGGTTGATGAGGAGGAATTAGTAGTGCTTCGGCGAGTCCTGCTGGGCATGTCCCGCAGCCCCCAGATCAAGAAGGCAGTGTCGTCGCTCCCGGTGTCCAGCGGCATTGTGTCGCGGTTCGTCGCCGGTGAGACCACCCCGGAAGCCGTGCTGGCCACCGAGAAGCTGGTCAGCAGCGGCCTGAACGTCACGCTCGACCACCTCGGTGAGGACGTCACGGACCTGGCGGCGGCCACGGCGACCGCGGACGCGTACCTCGATGTCCTCAAGCAGCTCTCCGCGGCCGGCCTCACCAAGAACGCCGAGGTCTCGGTCAAGCTCTCCGCGGTCGGCCAGGCCCTCCCCGGTGACGGCGAGAAGATCGCGCTGGAGAACGCCCGGACCATCTGCCACGCCGCCCGCAACGCCGGTACGACGGTCACCCTCGACATGGAGGATCACACCACCACGGACTCGACCCTGGGGATCCTGCGCGAGCTCCGGCAGGACTTCCCGGAGACCGGGGCGGTGCTGCAGGCGTACTTGCGCCGTACCGAGGGCGACTGCCGCGACCTCGCGCACGCCGGGTCCCGGGTGCGGCTCTGCAAGGGTGCGTACAAGGAGCCGGAGTCGGTCGCGTTCCAGGAGAAGCGCCAGGTCGACAAGGCGTACGTCCGGGCCATGAAGATCCTGATGAACGGTGCCGGCTACCCGATGATCGCCTCGCACGACCCGCGGCTGGTCATGATCGCCGGCGCCCTCGCGGACCGCGCCAACCGTCAGCCGGGCAGCTACGAGTACCAGATGCTCTACGGCATCCGCCCCGACGAGCAGCTCCGCCTGGCCGGCCTCGGGCACACCGTGCGCATCTACATTCCGTACGGCGCCGACTGGTACGGCTACCTGGTCCGTCGCCTGGCCGAGCGTCCCGCCAACCTCCAGTTCTTCGCCCGCTCCTTGATCAGCAAGAAGTAGACCGACCCTCCAGGGCTAACCTGTGGCCATGAGTACACAGGTGGCCATCCTTGGCGCTGGGGTGATGGGGGAGACGTTGTTGTCCGGCCTGATCAGGGGCGGACGGCGACCGGAGGAGCTCCTGATCACCGAGCGCCGGCCGGAGCGTGCCGCCGAGCTCCGCGAGCGGTACGGCGTCGACGTCGTGTCCAACGTGGATGCGGCGGCCAAGGCCGACACGCTCGTCCTGGTCGTGAAGCCGCAGGACATGGCCGATCTGCTCGCGGAGATCGCTCCCGCGGTCCGGCCGACCCAGACCGTCGTCTCGCTGGCCGCTGGGATCACCACTGGCTTCGTCGAATCCCGGCTGCCCGAGGGTGTGGCCGTCGTACGCGTCATGCCGAACACGCCGGCCCTGGTCGACGAGGGGATGGCTGCCATCTCCCGAGGTGCGCACTGCGACGAGAGCCACCTCGTGCTTGCCGAGGGGCTGCTGGCTGCGACCGGTCGGGTGATTCGGGTCCCGGAGAAGCAGCAGGACGCTGTCACGGCGATTTCCGGGTCGGGTCCGGCGTACCTGTTCTTCGTCGTCGAGGCGATGATCGAGGCCGGGGTGCACATGGGGTTGCCGCGGAGCACCGCCACGGATCTCGTCGTACAGACCGTGGTCGGGTCTGCCAAGCTGCTGCGGGAGACCGGTGAGCACCCGACGGTCCTGCGCGAGCGGGTGACCTCACCCGGCGGTACGACGGCGGCCGCCGTACGCGAGCTGGAAGACCACAAGGTCCGGGCCGCGTTCCTGTCCGCGATCGAGGCCGCCCGGAACCGTTCGCGCGACCTCGCCGCCGAGTAGTGGCCGCCGAATAACACCTCTTGCCGGACTGGCGTTATTGTTGGCGCTTCCTGCAGTGATCAAGGGATGAGTCGACTATGGTCCCGCCCATGGGAAATGGTTCGGTCGATCCGGCCACAGCGCCTGCACAGCAGCGGGAAGAGCTACCGCAGCTGCCGTGGCAGGTGCCGTTGGACCGGGCCCCGTGGTGGGCCTGGGCACTGTTCGTCGTGCCGTTCATCGCCGTACCGGCGTTGAACTCCTGGCTCTGGATGGGCGCCCGCGACGTCCTCGCCGTCTGCCTGCTCACGATCATCGGCGCCTCGGTCGTCCGCGTCGCCGGCGGTGTCGTGCTCTACCGCGTCGTCCTCTACCCGACCGCGCTGAAGGCCCGCACCAGCATGCTGATCCGCAGCCTCGCCTGGCAGGACGTCGACAAGATCGAGCCCGGCGACGACAACGTCGTACTGGTCCGGGGCCAGGACGAAAGCGAAATCAACGGCATCCCGAAGGACCGCGTCGCCGAGGTCGCCGCCGCCATGGAAGCCACCCGCCACCAAGCGGCCAACACCCCCGCCCACCGCCACCGCCCCCGCCCAGGCATCGGCGCCCTCCTCGTCCTCCTCTACCTCATCCTCTCCATCGGAGCCTTCCTCCTCCGCTGGCACATAGTGATCTGAACTTCCCCCCCGCGTGCTACGCAGTCACTCCTTCGTCGCGACCGCTACGCGCGCGCCCGCCCACCCAGCTTTCCTGCGGGCTACCGCCCGCACCTGCGCGCTCATCGCGCGCCGACGACCCCACACGCGGTCCGTCCATCACTTCGGGAACGGTTTGGTCTCGGCGGACGGGCGCAGACGCAGGGGTCGGTACGCCCGCCCACCGCGCACAATGGAGTCCTCGGCCATCGAGGAGCCGCGTAGGCGCTTGAGGACTCCGGCATTGGGTGAGCTGCCGGCTCAGGGCAATGAGCCGTCGACGGCGATGGCCCGGGCGTCGGTTTGGCGATACAAGCGCTCCAACTTCGATTCATCGCGGCCGACGGAGCTCAGATGAGCTTCGTTCGGTACGACGACGGCCGCGATCTTCTGACGCTGCACCGATCTGATCAGCGCGTCGAATGCCGCAGGATCGGTGTGCAAACGCTCCACGAAGACTTTGCGCAAGACAAATCCCTCTTTCTCGGCACACGCCGAGAGTTGCTCCTCCGCCTGGGCAAGCTGATGGCGAGTCATGGACCGGTACTCCCGCAGGTATCCGACCACTGGAGCCAGGCGGCTGTTCATGGTAGCAATATTCCATCTAGTAGTCGGAATATCAAGCATGAACTAGACGTCTTGGACTAGATATTCCATCGCACTAGGCATTTGGTCTACGCTGGGCTGTGCCATCCCGCCTCAGAGAGGACGCCGACATGTCGAAGCTGGTACGGATCGCCGGTGACTGCCCGGACAACAAGACCTGTCCGGCCGCCTGGGTTCGGGAGACCGACCCTGATGTCGTGTAGGTCGTAGGCCCGGTGGTCGAAGACGATGCCGAAGTGCTGGCGAAGGCCGGACCCGATGAGGGCGTTGTTCGCATTCCGCGGAGCATCTGGGCGAGCCGTTGATGTTGCCCGAGGATCAGGTGGATGCCATTTTCGACGGCTTTCAGCGCTCGGCCTTCCGCCTCGAGACACTCGATCGCTATCAGGTCGACTCGGACGGGGGAGACCTCGCGCGCTATCTGTCCGGCGAGCCCGAACCGGACCCCGACCGCAAAGGACCGTGGCTCGAGACACTTCGCACGGAGCGGGCAGCAGGCAAGCTTCGGCATCGCGTCCACATCCTGCGCACGCCGCTGAACGACTATCTTCGCTATGAGTGCGAGTGGGGCTACGTGCCGAACTCGGAGGCGGGGGAGGAGATTCACATCCTCGATACGGCCGAGCGTGCTCTGCCTTCCGAAGTCGAGTTGCTCGAGGACTTCTGGCTGATGGACGACGAGACGGTTCTCCGCATGCACTACGACGAGCGGGGCGGCTACCTGGGGGCGAGTCTCGCGGATGACGTCGTACCCTACCGTCGGACCCGCGACGCTGCCCTCGCCGCCAGCAGTGCCTTCGCCAGTTGGTGGCAGAACCATCCTGAGTACTGGCGGGCCAACCAACGAGAGCCGGAGAATCCCCCTCAAGCATGAGCGCTGCCGACGACACCTCGGGTACTCGCGACCTCGGTACCGAACTGCGTGCGCTTCGGCGTCGCGCCGGTCTCGGTGGTGTCGAAGCTGCCCTTCGCGCCGGTGTCAGCCAGTCGAAGATCTCCAAGCTCGAGAACGGGAGGCTTCGGCCTGATCCGGACGACGTTCGCACGTTGTGCGAGATCTACGGAGTACCGGCCGGCGAGCGCGACAACCTGATCGGACTCGCGACCGAACTGAAGTCCGAGAGCAGATTGTCCAGAGTTGTGCTGACCCGTGGTGCGGCTCGACTCCAGCAGCACATCGGTCAGATGGAGTCGAGGGCGACACTGCTACGGAGTTACCAGCCCGCGATGGTGCCCGGAATTCTTCAGACCCAGACCTATGCGCGGCTGGTCTTCGGTGACGGACTTGCGGAGGATGATCGGGACGCCGCGGTCGCCGCGCGGGGTGATCGCAGCAACGCCCTGGACGACGAGGCGAAACAGTTCGTCCTGCTTGTCACCGAAGGTGCGTTGCGTTGGCAGGCAGGTAATCCCCACGTCATGACCGACCAACTCGACGCCATCATCGCCGCGTCGAGACGTCCGAACGTTCGGTTCGGAGTGATCCCCTGGACAACGCCGGTCGACGTCTTCTGTACTCACGCTTTCCACATCTTCGATTCTGCGGCGGTGACGGTCGGGACCGAGGTCGCCTCGGGCGTTCTGGATGCGCCCGAAGACGTGGGTGTGTACGAGCAGCTCTTCGATCGGCTTCTCGTGGTCGCCTCCACCGGAGACGATGCGCGACGTGAATTGATGCGCATCAGGACCGACTACCAGCTGCTCGGCGGTTGAACCTACCTCTGGGCCCAGGGGCCTTCGCCCGTGATTCTGTCGATGGTTATGTGGGCGATGATGCCGGTGTGCCAGATGCCTTCGCCGAAAGGGAATTCGGGGAGGTTGAGGTAGCGGCGGGATTGGTGGTCCATGAGGGACTTGTAGGCCTTGGGGATGTTGGGGCCTTCTAGTTTTGCGGTGCCTCTCAGGACCAGGTATTGGGTGATGCCTCGGGGGCTGAGTTGGTCGTCCTGGATCAGGAGGGTGACTCGGGGGTCGCGGCGGAGGTTGCGGGTTTTGCGGTGGGGGTGTTGGAGGCCTAGGAGGATCTCGTCGCCGTCGCGTTCGGCCCAGACGAGCGACGCTTGCGGCGAACCGTCGGGGTCGATGGTGACTACGGTGACGTCCTTGGGTTCGGTGAAGAGTCGGTGGGTGCTTTCGGGGAGGGCGTTCATAGCGCAGGACGCTAGCCAGTGCCGTGGGAACCTCTGGGTACCCTGACGGCTGTGTACGGTGTGGAACCTGGCGACATCTTCCTGTCCGACTGCCCGGCTCGGCTTGCGGTCGAGGTGATCGCGGACAAGTGGTCCGTCGTCGTGCTCTGGGGTCTCAACGACCACCCGCGCCGGCACTCCGAGCTGGTCGAGCTGATCGGCGGCATCTCGAAGAAGGTGCTGACCCAGACCCTGCGCCGCCTGCAGACGAATGGCCTGGTGACGCGGACCGACCATGGTGGTGTCCCACCGCGCGTCGAGTACGACCTGACCGAGCTGGGCCGCACGCTGATGGGCCCGATCCGCTCGCTCACCGAGTGGGCCGAGCAGAACGGCGAAGCAGTCCTCGCCGCCCAAGAAACCCCCTGACGCCACTGGGCTGGACAGCCGATCAGCAGCCCGGCCGGTCGCTGCAGCGGCCGGGCCGGGCCGGCCGGGGTCAGGCGCCGGTGAGGGTGTCGTTCGCGGGTGCCCAGCGGAACGGGAGACGCCAGTCGTCACCGAGATCGGCCGGGCCGATGCCTTTGATGACTGTGGTGGTGCCGCTCGCGTGGCCGACGGCGTACATCTGACCGCGTTGCGTCTGGTTGTCGAGGGCGAACAGGACCTCTCCGCTCTTTCCGCATCGTGCTGCCAGCAGGGTTTCGAAGTCCTGCCAGCCCGAGGCGCGGACCGTCGTGACGACGGGCTTCAGCGGTGAGGTGGTCGGGATCCGGATGGTGATCAGCGCTCCGGCGCGAGTGTTCGCGAGGAACGTGTCGTAGGTGTAGCTGCGACCGATCAGAGCCATCGACTTGACCGTAGACAGACCGCCGACTGAGCCGGTGCTCACCCAGCTCGCCTTCGACCGCTGCCAGCGCATCAGTACCCCGTCGGTGCGAAACGCGTAGAGGGTGCTGCGGCTCGGCTGCTTGGGGTCCACCGGCTGGTGCACCGACAGATCGATCGAGCGGAACTTCGACCAGCCGGGCCCGATCCGAGTGAGGGTGACCGGCTGGGTCCGGTCGACCTCGTAGTTCGCGTTCGTGGCGTACGCACTGCTGTACAGGACGTCGCCCATCACGACGAGCCCGCTGCGAGACTCGCCGACAGCCTTCGGCGCAGCCGTGAACGTCGTCGACAACCGAACCTGGTCGGTCGGGTACAGCTCGCGGGTGAAATGTCCAGGAGCGATGTTGACCGGCTTGGTGGCCGTGTAGTCGCGGGCGAGCTGGCCATCGAGCCGCGGGAGTCCCAGCGTCACCTTGCAGGCCGCCGCGGTCGTCGTCGCGGGTCCGGCCGTCTCACCGGCGTCTCACTGAGACTTCACGGGGAGGAGAATGGGGGTATGGACTTTTCTTTGTGGCCTGCGGCTTCTCGACCATGGCGGGACATTCTCGAAGGAGTCGAGTACGCCGAACGCACCGGCTGGCACGGTGTGTGGATGGCGGATCACTTCATGCAGAACGGGGACGATCTGACGGTTCCGATCAAGGAGTGTTTGGCGCTGGTCGCGGGGATCGTGGCGCGGACCGAGCGGGTTCGGGTCGGCACGATGGTGCTCGGGAACACCTACCGGCATCCTGCCGTCGTCGCGAAGGCGGCGGCGACCCTCGACGAGCTGTCCGACGGCCGGTTCGTCCTCGGCATCGGCGCCGGCTGGCAGGTGAACGAGCACGAGTTGTACGGGATCGAGCTGCCGCCGATCGGCCCGCGGCTCAAGCGGTTCGACGAGGCCTGCCAGGTGATCAAGAGCATGCTCACCCAGGAGCGTACGACGTTCGACGGCACCTACTACCAGCTCACCGACGCACCCTGCGAGCCGAAGCCCACGAACCTGCCGATCCTGATCGGCGCCTCCGGCGAGAAAGTTGCCCTAGGCATCGTTGCCAGGTACGCCGACGAGTGGAACCACTGGGGCCGCCCGGATCTCGCCGCCCAGAAGGGAACGGTCTTCGCCGAACACTGCGAGCGCATCGGCCGGGATCCGGGGTCGGTACGACGGTCCGCCCAGACGTTCATCGAGGTCATTGCCGCAGGCGACACCGAGGCGGCCAAGCGCAAACAGCGCTTCGAGGACCGCGGCGCGCACGTGATCATGGGGTCGGCGCAAGAAGTTCTCGACGTGGTCGCACAGTACCCGGCGGCCGGAATCGACGAGTTCCTCGTCCCCGACGCCTACCTCGGCACCGGCAACCGCCGCATCGAAGCGCTCGAACACCTCCGCGAAGAGGTTTTCCTCAAGGTCTGAAGGACCAGCGGCGAGGCCGTCCTGTGGTTCAGGACGGTCCTCGCCGCTGCTGGCGGATCAAGCGCCGGTGAAGGCTTCGTTGGGGGTTGTCCAGCGGAACGGGAGTTTGTAGTCGTCCCCGACGCCGACGGAGCCGAGGTTCTTGATGACGGTGGCGGTGCCGTTCGCGTGGCCGAACGCGTACATCTGACCGGCCAGATCCGTGTGCTGTACGTCGATGCCGAACACGACGGATCCGCTCTTGCCGCAACTGGCAACGAGCAGGTTCTCGAAGCCTTGCCAGCTCGAGGCCCGGATCGTCGTGGCAACAGGCTTCAGCGGGGAGGTCGTCGGGATCCGGACAGTGATGAGCGCACCTGCGCGGGTGTTCGCGAGGAACGTGTCATAGCCGGCGCCACGCCCGATCAGCGCCATCGATCTGACCGTCGACAGCCCACCGACCGAGCCTGCGGCGGCCCAGCCCGTGCCGGACTTCGTCCACCGCATCAGCTTCCCGTCGTCGCGGAAGGCGTAGAGGGTGCTGCGGCCGCCCAGCACCGAGACATCGATCCAACGGAACCGCGACCACCCACTGCCGACCCGGGTGACGCGAGTCTGGTCCGGGTCGATGGAAGTCTGTCCCGTTGTCACGTAGGTCACCGATGAGAGCACGTCTCCCACCACGATCAGGCCGCTGTGCGTCTCGCCGGCACCCTTCGGGGTCGCCAGGAACGTCGTGTTCAACCGGATCTGTCCGGACTTGTAGACACTCCACCCCTCGCCAGGTGTGGCGCCAGGTGGTGAGGACGCGTTGTAAGCACGGCGTACGTGCCGCAGATCGTTGAACTCGTTGTTGAGGACGTTGCCGAGCGGAACCTTGCAGACCGCTGTCGTCGCAACAGTTGCAGCCTGCGCCGACGACGCCGGCACCAGGACGGCTGCTGCCAGCAGTACGGCGCCGCCCACAGTGATTGTCTTGCGGAACATCCGGGGGTTCCTTTCGAAGCTGGTGAGGCTTCGACTCTGGAGCCCGGACGTCTCATCGCCGTCTCACCGGCGCATCATCCCGGGAGGGACAGCGTTGCGACCACGGGCCAGTGGTCGCTGGGTAGGCGTCCGTTCGGGCGGTAGTGGGAGACGGCCGCGTCGAGCACGGTCCACGAGGAGGAGACGAGGATGTGGTCGATGCGGTCGCCGTCTACCTCGTTGGTGAAGTCGTTCCAGCTTCCGCCGGCCTCGATCGGTACGGCGAGGCGGAGGCCGGACTCGATCAGCGTCTTCACGGCCGGGGAGTCCGGCGTCGCGTTCAGGTCGCCCATCACGATCCACGGCAGGGACCCTGTCGTCCAGCGTGCGATCAGCCGGGACGACTGCAGCTGGGCGACTTCGCCGGCGTGGTCGTAGTGCGTGTTCGCGACGCCGATCGTCGTACCGTTGCGGTGCCGTAGCCACACCAGCGTCGCGATCCGCGTCAGCTGGGCGTCCCAGCCGACCGAGCCCGGCGTCGCGGGATCGTCGGACAGCCATCGTGTCTCGGTCCGCTCGACCCGCCAGTCGCCCGGCCGGACCATGACGACGGAATGCTCGCCCGCGTTCATCCCGTCGTCCCGGCCGACGCCGACGATCTCGTGCTTCGGAAACCGCCAGCGCAGGTAGTCGAGCTGGTCGGGCAGCACTTCCTGCAGCCCGACCACATCCGCCTCGAGGAGGTCGATCGCCGCCACTGCCGCGTTCCGTCGTACCGGCCAGGCGTTGTCGCCGTCGGGTGCCGACGAGTTGCGGAGGTTGAACGTGGCGGCGCGAATCTTCATGGAGCAGATCCTGCCAAACCCATCGCCCGTACCGCTGCCTGCAACCGGGGCGCACTCGCCTCGATCGCCCGATCGCGCCCCTGCGCGAGCAGTTCGTCGACCGCACCCGGGTCGGTCGCCAGCCGCGCGTACTCCTTCTGCAACGGCTCGATCACCGCCAGTACGGCGTCCGCCACGTCCTGCTTCAACGATCCGTACGACGAATACGCTGCCGCCAGCTGAACCGGATCTCCGTCGGTACACGCGGCCAGGATCTCCAGCAGATTGGTGATCCCCGGCTTGGCCGCCTCGTCGTGGCGGACCTCGTTGTCCGAGTCCGTGACCGCGCGCATGATCTGCCGGCGGATCACGTCCGGCGGGTCGAGCAACCGGATCGTGCCGATCGCCTCGTCGGCGTCGGACTTGCTCATCTTCGCCTCCGGGTTGACGAGATCCTTGATCCGCATCGCGAGCGCCGCCTTGGCCAGCTGCGGTACGACGAAGGTCTCGCCGTACTCGCGGTTGAACCGGACCGCGATGTCCCGGGCCAGCTCGACGTGCTGGTCCTGGTCACCACCGACCGGGACCTGCTCGGCGCCGTACAGCAGGATGTCGGCGGCCATCAGGCACGGGTATGTGAACAGCGACGCCCGCGTCATCGGGCGGCCCTTGCCCTTCTCCTTGTACTGGATCATCCGGGAGAGTTCGCCGACGTACGACGTACATTCCAGCAAATACGCGAGTTGAGCATGCGCGGGGACGTCGGACTGGACGAAGACCGTGCCCTCGGGGACGCCGGCGGCCAGCATCAGCGTCGCGAACTCACGGGTCAGTGCGGCGAGTCTTCGGGGATCGTGTTTCGTCGTCATCGCGTGCAGGTTCGCGACGAAGTAGAACCCTTCCGGGTCGGTGAACCGGCGCAGCGCGCCGAGGTGGTTGCCCAGCGTCAGACGGCCGGACGGGGTAATGCCGGACAGCGAGGTCATGATCAATGCCTTTCGGTGTGTGGACACCCCACCGAGGGCATCAAAAAAGGCCGCCTCGGCGAGGCGGCCTCTTGGATGCGTGTGAACGCCGGGGGACCGCCCTAGACGGCCCACCACTGCTGCAAGTGCTGCGAGTTCGGGTTCACGTGGTCAGGATAGCTCATCATCGCTTCGTGAGCGCCTGGACGATCAGCTCGTTGCGGGCGTTCTGACCGACCGGGATCGAGGCGTGGACGCCGTCCCGCAGGCACGTCGACAAGCGGTACGGCTTGAGCCACAGCCACTCGGCCCAGCGGATGATCTTCAGATTCGGGTACCGCTCCTGCGCCTGGTACAGCTGCATGTTGAGCCAGGCGCTGTTGCGCTGGTCTGCGAGCTGCACGGACACCGGCAGCTTGATCCGTGAGACGGCCAGATCGACCCAGAACAGCGTGTGCGCCGTACCGACGATGCTCATCGCCCGGTCGACCTGCTCCGCGAACTTCGGCGGCGCGAAGATGTCGTTGGACCCGCACGCCATCAGGATCCGGCGTGGCAGACCGTACGTCGATGCCCACCGCTCCAACGCGTCCACCGCGCCGTACGTGGGCCGGATGCCCCAGTTGTGCACCGCCATCTCGCTGCGGTCGCGGCCACGCAGCCGGACGGCCAGCGCTCGCCAGTCCTGGATCGCGAGGCTGTCGCCGAACATGAACACACCGTCGGAGGCGACCACGCGCTGGACCACGTCCGGTGTGGAGATCGACTTCGTCCCCTTGGCCCACGAACCCTGCGTGCCGGAGCCGAACGCGCCGCCGGTCGTGCTCGGAGCCGGAGCAGCCAGAGTCGGAGAGACGTCCAGCGCTGACACGTCGAGCGTCGAGGCGGTACCGCCGGCGACCGCTGCCACGGCGCCTGCCGTGAAGATGTGTCGTCGCTTGAGCCTCAACGAGTTCCAGGACTTCCTCACGGATAGGAACTGTGCTGGCTCTTGCCGTCTTTTCGCAAGTCGAGTGACGTCCTCGCGGCAAGATACAGGACTAGTCCGCCGTGCGTAACCCTCCGCAACCAAATTGCGGCCTACCTTGGAGTTTTCTGAGAATTGTGTAACGCCCTGCAGTTCCCGGGCGATGAACCAACTGTCTGACGAGCGCCTGCGGGATCGGGACGGCGCGGCTCTGGAGGGGTGCCGCGCCGACCCGTGCGACTGCCCTCTTACCCGGTCGTCAACGCGGTGATCAAGGGTCCGGCCACGGCGAGAACCTCATCCGCCTCGGCGTCGAGGCCGTCCAGCCGGACCAGATGCCGGCCGATGACGAGGCCGAGGGTCAACGCTCCGATCACCCCGGACCGCAGGACGGCGTCGTCGCCGGGCAACTGCGCCGCGACCTGGCGCTGCTGTGCGGTGATCGCGGATCGCACCTCCTCGGCCGCCTCGGGGTGACTGAACATCGCCCGCAACGCCGCAAGTGCAGCGGCCGGTTCTTCCGTGAGCTTCTGCCCGAGCGCCGCGATCAACTGCTCGGCGATCTGATCCGGTGAGCCCTCGATCGGCCCGTCCGGAGGGATCGCTGCCGCCTGCGCGAACAGCTTCTCCTTCGACCCGAAGTACCGCATGACCAGACCGGCATCGCTGCCGGCGGCCGCGGCGACGGCGCGGATCGTGGTCCGGTCGTACCCGTGCTCGCCGAACAACCTCCGAGCGGCCGTCAGGATCCGGGCCTCGGTCTGCTGCCGCTGCTCAACTCTCGTCGTCACCCCGTTGAGTCTACGCATGTTGACTCAACGGCGTGATAGGCCTACGGTTTCAGTCAACGTGTGTAGACCGAAATGAGGAGAGAAATGATCACGGTGATCGTGCTGACCTTCTTGGCCGGCCTGATGGGGACGAACGGCATCCCGCACTTCGTCCAGGGCATCACCGCCCGCGAGTACCCGAACGTGACCGGCAATTCGCCGACCAACAACGTGATCGGCGGTCTCGCGGCGTTCGGGATCGCCGGTGTGTTGGTCGCGGTGGCGAAGGTGGACGACCATCCGCACGCCGCCCTGATCGCCGCTGCAGTGGGCGCCGTGGTGATGTCGGTCTTCCATGCGCGGCGCGGTGCGTACCTCATGAGCAGGCTCTTCGGCAGGCCACTTCCGGTGGGCTGAACGCTAAGGTCGATCCCATGAGTGGTGAGGCGATGTTGGTGTTCGACGAGGGACTGACGGCGTACGACTTCGGTCGTGGGCATCCGATGAGTCCGATCCGAGTGCAGCTGACCATCCGGTTGGCGACGGCACTCGGCGTACTCGATGAGCTCAAGGTCGTGCCGGCGCCGACGGCCGACGACGCGCTGCTCGAGACCGTCCACACCGCCGAGTACGTCGCCGCGGTGAAGCGAGCCAGTGCTGATCCGGAGATCTCGGATCTGGCACACGGGCTGGGCGATCACGACACCTACAACTTCCCGAACATGCACGAGGTCTCCGCGCACATCGTCGGCGCGAGCGTCGAGGCGGCCCGAGCGGTCTGGGAAGGCGACGTACTGCACGCCGCCAACATCGCCGGCGGCCTGCATCACGCGATGCCCAACCGGGCCAGCGGGTTCTGCGTCTACAACGACCCGGCCATCGCGATCCAGTGGTTGCTCGACCACGGTGCCGAGCGGGTCGCGTACGTCGATGTCGACGTGCATCACGGGGACGGCGTACAGACCGCGTTCTACAACGATCCGCGGGTGCTGACCGTCAGCCTGCACGAGTCACCGACCACGCTCTTCCCCGGCACCGGGGCAGCGGGGGAGACGGGCGGTCCGGGCGCGGAGGGTACGGCGGTCAACGTTGCGCTCCCGCCCGGGACGGACGACGCGGGGTGGCTGCGGGCGTTCCATGCGGTCGTTCCAGAGGTGGTGAAGGCGTTCCGGCCGTCGGTGCTGGTGACGCAACACGGGTGCGATTCGCATGCCGAGGATCCCCTGGCCCACTTGGCGAAGACGGTTGACGGGCAGCGCGCGGCGTACCTGGCCCTGCACGACCTCGCCCACGAGGTCGCCGGCGGGAAATGGATCGCGACCGGCGGTGGTGGGTACGCGATCATCGACGTCGTACCGCGCGCCTGGACACACCTGCTCGCGATCGTGGCCGGCAATCCGATCGATCCGGCGACACCGGTGCCGGAGGTGTGGCGCGAAGAGGTGCAGCGCCGCTTCGGGCGGGTCGCGCCGATGCGGATGACCGACGGCCGGGATGCGTCGTACGTCGACTGGTCGACCGGTTACAACCCGGACACCTGGTTGGACCGCGCGATCAAGGCGACACGCGACCACAGCTTCCCTTTGTTAGGTCTTGACTCGACCTATTGAGTCCCCGTTGGGTCCCCTTTGAGTCACAGAAGTCCCCCTCTTTCCCATTCGCACCAATAGCCACTACGCTCGGTTCATGCACGGGCGGAGGTGCCGGAGGGGAAGCCGGCGCACGATCCGTGCTGGAAGTGCGGTGCGCAAATGGCATCAAAGAAGTCCGGTGGTGAGCAGCCGCTCGCCGAGGTGAAGTTCCTGACCGTGGCGGAGGTCGCCACGGCCATGCGCGTGTCCAAGATGACTGTGTACCGGCTGGTGCACTCCGGTGAGCTGCCCGCGGTGCGGGTGGGTCGTTCGTTCCGGGTGTCGGAGGACGCCGTGCACGACTACCTCAAGGGCGCCTTCTTCCAGGCCGGATAACCACGAGAAGCCGAAGCGGCCGATCCCCAGTCCGGGGCCGGCCGCTTCGTCGTACGTCAAGCTTTGGTGTGTGCGGCTCTGAAGAGTGCTCGGAGTGCGGTGGCGGCTTCGTCGACGGTCTCCGCGGGAAGATGCGTCCAGAGCGTGTCGTGAGCGGCTGAGCTGCTCTTCACGGCCTGTTCGGCCAGCGTCACACCCTCCGGCGTCAGCCGGATCTGCGTGCCGCGGCCGTCGTCGGGGTCTGGTTCGCGGACGACGAGGCCGCGCCGGACCAACTGGTTGGTGACGTTGCTCGTCCCACCCGACGACAGCAGCAGGCACTTGCTCAGGTCCGAAGGCTTCTGCCGGTACGGCGCTCCCGACCGCCGAAGCGCGACAATCACGTCGAACTCCGCCGAGGTGAGCCCGAGCTCCCGCAGTACGCCGCGAGTCGACTCGTTCAGCTCACCGGCCAGCACCATGATCCGCTTGGCCAGCTCCGTCGTCGGATGCAGCACCTCCGGCAGTTCGTCCCGCCAGGCCGCCATCATCTGGTCCACCGGGTCGTCCGTCATACCCTGACCCTCCCACCTCACCTGCTTGCCACTGGCAGTCTAGCTGCCTTTGGTGATAGCTTTCAGTAAAGCTTTCTAGTGAGGGGATTCTCATGCGGACTGTGCTGCGTGGTGGTGTGGTGATCGACACCGCACCGGAGGTGGTGGCCCGGCGGGCGACCGACGTACTGATCGAGGACGGCCGGATCGCCGCGGTCGGGACCGACCTGATCGCGGATCTCGAGGCGTCGGACGTCGAGGTGATCGACGCGAGCGAGCGCATCGTGCTGCCCGGATTCGTCGACACCCATCGGCATCTGTGGCAGAGCGCGCTGCGCGCGATCGCGGTCGACGCGGACCTCGGTGTGTACTTCGAGCGGGTGCTGGGGACGTACGGTTCGCGCTACCGCCCGGAGGATGTTGCTGCTGGCAACCTTGCTGGCGCGCTCGAGTGCCTCGATGCCGGAATCACCACAGTGCAGGACTATTCGCACGTCCAGTCGTCTCCGGAGCACGCCGACGCGGCACTTGATTCCTTGGAGCGCAGTGGGATCCGAGCGGTCTTCGGCTTCGGACCGTCTCCAGTGACCGGACGCGCGGTCGACGCGGACGGGATGCGACGGATCATGCCTCGCGCTACCGGGCGGATCAGCCTCGCGGTCGCGGCGATCGGCCCGTCGTTCGCGCCGCTCGAGGTCGCCAAGGCCGACTGGGAGTTGGCGGATTCGCTCGGCCTGCCGGTTGTGGTCCACATCAGCAGCAGCTCGGATACGCCGGACCCGATCACCCGGTTGCGGGACGCCGGCCTGGCCCGGCCGGACACGCTCTATGTGCACGGCAACAACCTGCCGGACTCCGAGCTGAAGGTGATCGCGGAGACGGGCGCGGCAGTCTCGATCACACCGGCGATCGAAGCCCGGATGGCGATGGGGGATCCGGTCGGCGGCCGGTTGCGTGCGGCCGGTGTGAGGTTCAGCCTGGGCATCGACGCGGTGGCGACCTCGGGTGGCGACATGTTCCGGCAGCTGCACGAACTGCTTGCCCTGGGCCACGAAACCTTCACCGCCGCCGAGATCCTGCAGCTCGCAACCCTTGGTGGGGCTCGCGCCCTGGGCCTGTCCGAGGTGGGATCACTTGCCGTCGGCAATCAGGCCGACGTGATCCTGTTACGTCGTACCGACCTCAATCTGGCCGGTGGCCTGCTCGATCCGGTCGCCGCCGTCGTTACGTCGGCGCACCCGGGCAACGTGGACACCGTGCTCGTTGGAGGTACGGCGGTCAAGCGCGACGGCAAGCTGATCAGCACGTCCGTACCCGCCGCGCTCGAGGCCCTCGCCGAGTCGACCGCCTACCTCACCGCTTGAGCAGATCCCTGATGGCCGAGGTGATCTCGCGGGGGGACTCCTCGGCCATGAAGTGACCGGCGCTCGTCGTCTGGTGCTGCAGATCGGGAGCCCACGCCCGCCAGCGCGCCGCGGCGTCGAAGCCGAGGGCGGCACCCCAGTCCTGCTGGATGACCGTCACCGGCATCCGCAGTTTGTTGCCCTCGGCAAGATCAGCCTGGTCGTGGCTGACGTCGATGGTTGCCGAGGCGCGGTAGTCGGCGACGATCGATGGCACCGCGGCCCGGCTCGCATCGAGGTAGTGCGCCCGCACGTCCGCCGGGATCGCGGCCGGGTCCTTCGTCCAGATGTCGAGGAAATGGGCGAAGAAGGTGTCGGCGGCGGCCGAGATCAGCTCCTCGGCGAGGCCGGGCGGCTGTGCCATCAGATAGAGATGGAAGCCGACTGCGGCTGTGGTCCCGTGCATGACGTCCCACATGTCCAGCGTTGGCAGGACATCCAGGCACATGAGCTGCGTGACGACGCGGGGGTGGTCCAAGCCGGCGCGGAAGGCAACCAGAGCGCCTCGGTCGTGACCAGCGAGCGCGAACGTCGGGAAGCCGAGCTTCGCCGCGATGGCGACGATGTCCGCGGCCATGACTCGTTTGGAGTAGTTCTCGCCGGTTGGCTTGTCGCTGGCGCCGTACCCCCGCAGGTCCGGGCAGATGACCGTGTGGTCCGTGGCCAGGTCGGCCGCGACGTGGCGCCACATCAGGTGGGTCTGGGGGAAGCCGTGCAGTAGGACGATGGCCGGACCCGAACCGCCGACGGCAACGGTGAGTTCGACGTCGTCGGCGCCGGGGACGCGGAGGTAGTCGAAGGTGTCGATCTTCATGTCTGCCACGATCGCCGGTCCGGATGAGCAGCGGATGAGCGTTACCGTGGCCGGGTGGAATTCGGGGTGCTGGGGCCGGTCGTGGCCTGGGACGACGCCGGGCAGCCGGTTGCGTTGAAGGGGCCACGGCACCGGGCGGTGCTGGCGCGGCTGATCGTTGCGCGGGGTCGCGTCGTACCGGCGACCGTGCTGGTCGACGACCTGTGGGCTGATCCGCCCGAGGGCGCGTTGAGCGCCGTACGGACGTTTGTCGCGGCTCTGCGCCGAGCGTTGGAGCCGGACCGAGCGCCACGCGCGCCGGCGACGCTGCTGGTGACCGACGGGCCTGGGTATGCGCTGCGCTCGGAGGCGGTCGACGCCTTGCGATTCGAGGCGGCGCTGCAGTCGAGCCGCCTGCCGGAGTTGCTTGCTGGGTTGGCTTTGTGGCGAGGGCCGGCGTACGCCGAGTTTGCCGAGGAGGGCTGGGCGCAGGCCGGGCGGACCCGGCTGACCGAGCTGCGGTTGCATGGCATCGAGCGGGTAGCGGAGGTGCGGCTTGAGCTTGGTCAGGCGGCCGAGGCGGTGCCCGAGCTCGACGCGCACGTGACCGAGCATCCCTGGCGCGAGGACGCCTGGCGGTTGTTGGCCCTTGCGTTGTACCGCAGCGATCGCCAGGGCGACGCCCTCGCCGTGCTCCGCCGAGCCCGCACGACTCTTACCGGTGAGCTTGCGCTGGACCCCAGCAAGGCTCTCGCCGAGCTCGAGACCGACATCCTCAACCACGCCGAGCATCTGACCGGCAACGTCTGGGCGGATACCGCTGCGGCCTACAACCGCGTCGTCGGCGGTACCCGGGCCCGACTCGAATCAACTGTCGGCCTGTTGCGCAGCCTGGCGGTCACCGGGGGCGGCGGGCTCGAGACGGCACGCCGGCATCGGCTCGCGGCGATCGCCGCCGCTGACAACCCTGACGTGGCGGCCCGGATCATCGGGGCGTACGACGTACCCGCGATCTGGACCCGCTCCGACGACGAGGTGCAGGCGGCGGCCATCGTTGCCGCCGCCGAGCGGGTGCTGCCGACGCAAGATCACCCCAGCGTCCGTGCTCGCCTGCTCGCCACCATCGCAGTGGAATCGCGCGGCTCCCGCTCGAACCGGCCACGTGAGGCGGCTGCCGAGGCCGAACAGCTCGCCCGCGGCCTGGATGATCCTGTGTTGCTCGCATTCGCTCTCAACGGCGTCTTCATGCAGACCTGCTATCGCGCCGGCCAGTCCATCGAACGCGACGCGATCGGCGCCGAGCTCGTCTCTCTCTCACAACGCCACGACCTGTTCACGTACGAGGTGCTCGGCCACCTCATCCGGCTCCAGTCCGCCTGCGCCGTGGCTGACTACACCGCCGCCGACGCGCACGCCGCGGCCGCCGACGCCCTCGCGGCCCGCCACGAACTGCCACTCGTCGCGGTCTTCACCCGCTGGTACGCCGCTCTCCGCGCCGATACTCCAGAGTCGTACCGCTCGGCCGCGACCTTGCTCGACGCGGCTGGCATGCCCGGCCTGAGCGCGGGCCTGCTCCCGCTCGCGCTTGCTACCCACGCCCTACGCCACGACGAACCGATCCCCGACGCCGACTACGGCCCGCACACCCCCTGGGTGCGCCTCGCATCCCACGTACCCGATCCGCCGCCCGGCTTGCTCCTGGAGGTCCACTGGATACTCGTAGCCAAGCAGGCGCGCGACGAACAGCTGCTGGCCCGAGCCCTGACGGCACTAGCCCCAGCAGTCGGCCAACAAGCCGCCGGCAGCGCCCTCCTCACCCTCGGCCCAATCCTCGCGTAGCCCTTCCAGGTGGGTCTGTCAGAGGTCGTCGGGGGAGCCTGTCTCGGACTTCCGGTCGGCGGCGGCGCGTTGCTCGTAGTGGGAGTGGTGAGAGGTCGGCCGGTAGGCCTCCTCGTAGGCGGCGAGTGCGCCGGCGACACCGGATCCGCGACCGCGACGCTTTGCCCACGAGGCGAACCACGTCAGCGCCGCGAGCACGACGACGACTCCTGCGAGGAACGCGACGTACGCCATGCGCCCAAGGTACCTGGACTCCCAGCAGGCTCCCAGATTCCGTTCAGGGCGGTCTCAGCCCGCTCCGCCAGGATGAGAACACCAACCCGAGGAGGCCATCATGCCGATCACCATCGTCAAGACCGTTGCCGTAGGCACCATTGCGACGCTGGGCCTGGCAGCCGTCGCATTCACCCCCGCGGCCTATGCGAGCGGAGCCAAGACAACGACCCCGCACTTGGCCGTACTGACCGACCGGATCGTGCAGGTGCCGGTGCGCAAGGCGGCCTAGTGCCCCGCGACACTAGAGCGCGAGGCTCCAGTCGTTGCAGCGCATCCAGTGCCCCTTCGGATACTCGAAGTCGCGCGGACCGACGAGCGTGAAGCCGGCCTTCCGGCACAACGCGTTGGAGGCCGCGTTCTCGATGCCGGGATACGCGTGCAGGGTCGAGTGGTTGCCGGCCGCGGCGGCGACCTTCGCGACCTCGTGCACCGCAGCGGTCGCGAGTCCGCGGCCCTGGAACTCCGGCAGCACGGACCATCCGGTCTCCCAGACGGTCCCGCTGTCCTCCTCGTGCTCCCAGTAGCCGATCAGCCCGGCGCGCTCGCCGTCGTCGGTGACGATCGCGAACATCTGGCCGACGAAGTCGTTCTCCGTGTACTTCCGCTGCCGGTCCAGCAACTTCTCCGCAGACTCCGGTCCGCCGAGGTGGACCTTCATCTCCGGCGCGTTGCACCGCTCCAGCAACCACAGGTCGTCCGCACGCCACGCATCCAGCAAGGCCATGCCGCGAGTACATCAGACCGCGCCGACAGTTTCCCTTGGTCGACTTTCCTACGCCCGTCCGGGGGTTTGGTCGGCGCGGTGGGCGCGGACGGCCAGCGAGTGCGGGACTCCCGTGTCGCCCGGCTCCACGAAGCGGTCGATCCGGAGTCCGGTGCTGAGGATCGCGTTCAGGTAGTCGGCCAACGGCAGGTGGTTCATGCCGACGCGCCGCCGGATCCCCTCGTCAGCCCACCACTCCGACGCCTCGTGCCACCCGGGCTGACGATAACTGGGGTGGATGAGCTTGCTGCCGTCGTCCTCCCAGACGACGTGCGGACCGTTGAAACAGGGATGTACGCCGTACGCGACCAGCACCCCGCCGGGCCTGAGGATCCGCGTCGCCTCGCGCAGCACCTTGCCGAAGTCCTCGACGTCGGTTGAGATCCACATCACCATCACGGTGTCGAACGACGCGTCCGCGAATGGCAGTACGCCCGCGTCCGCGACCATCAGCGGCCCGTCGGTCCGCGTCCGGGCCAACCGGAGTTGGTCGGCGGACAGGTCCACACCGACCACACTGCGACCACTCGCGCGGATCGTCTCGAAGTTGCGGCCGGTGCCACAGCCGATGTCCAGGCAGGGACCCGATCCAGGCCCGAGAAGCTCCAGCAAACCGGGCTGATGCGGCTCCGCTCCGACCACGAATCGTTCGTCGTACCAGTCCGCGTGACCGTCGTACCGAGCCTTGGTTTCAGTCGCCATCGGCGCCTCCCCAGGTAGGTCCACAGTTTACCGAAGATGCCGCTTTAGGTCAGGCGAGTGACCTACGGGTAGGCTTGGCCGACGTTCTCTTTGAGTTTGGATGGTCAACTGTGGGTTCGGTTATCAAGAAGCGCCGTAAGCGGATGGCGAAGAAGAAGCACCGCAAGCTGCTGAAGAAGACGCGGGTGCAGCGCCGCAAGCTCGGCAAGTAAGCCCAAGAAACACCAAGTAGTGCCCGCCGCACCGGTTGTGTTCGACCACAGCTGTCGGTGCGGTGTGTGTTGGGGTTGCTGTCTGGCTGGGGGTCTCTCGTGGCACAGGTGGTAATGGTGACCGGCGTCTCTCGTGACGCCGGTGCTCGCTGTGCGCGGAGGCTGGCCGACGACCCGTCGATCGGCACCGTGCTCGGCATCGATGTGGTGCCGCCACGTGCCGAGCTGGGTCGGGTCCGGTTCGTCCGGGCCGACATTCGCAACCCCGTGATCGCGAAGGTGATCGCCGCCGAGGACGTCGACACCGTCGTCCACACCGGCGTCGTGGCCACTCCGGGCAGCGCCGGCGGCCGGTCGTCGATGAAGGAGATCAACGTCATCGGCACCATGCAGCTGCTCGCCGCCTGTCAAAAGGCACCCGGTGTGGCCAAGCTGGTGGTGAAGTCGTCGACCACGGTGTACGGCGCGGGTCCACGCGACCCGGCCCTGTTCACCGAGGAGATGGCGCCGCGGGCGATTCACCAGACCGGGTTGAGCAAGGACGCCGTCGAGGTCGAGGGGTACGTGCGCGGGTTCGCCCGGCGCCGCCCCGATGTCTGCGTGAGCACGCTCCGGATGGCGAACTGGATCGGTCCCAAGACCGACTCCCCGATGACGCGATACCTGGCGATGCCCGTCGTACCAACTGTCTTCGGGTTCGACGCCCGCCTGCAGTTCCTGCACGAGGACGACGGCGTCGCGGCGATTCACCACGCGACGGTCAACGACTTGCCCGGGACGTTCAATCTCGCCGGTGACGGTGTGCTGTCGCTGTCCCAGGCGATCCGCCGGCTCGGCCGGCCGACGTTGCGGCTGCCGTCGTTCACGGCTGCGAGCACGGCGGCCGTCGTACGGCGTGCGCGGTTGGCGGACTTCTCGCCGGACCAGATCACGTTCCTGACCTATGGCCGAGTGGTGGACACGACGCGGATGCGAGCGGAGTTCGGCTTCGAGCCCGAGTACACGACGGCTGCGGCGTTCGACGCCTTCCGGACGTCGCTCGGGCCGGGCGCGATGACGCGCATGTCCGGATTGCTGACGGCCGGCCTGGGAGCATTCCGTGGCTGACGCGGACGTGATCCCGATCGGCTCCGGCGGCCGCCCGGGCCGGGGGAGTCGCCGTACGACGCCCTCCGCGGTGTTCGGCGCGCTGCGGGCGCCGCTCGAGCTGCGTGCGTCGGGCGGGTCGCGCGCGATGACGCGGATGTCTGGGTGGTTGACGGCCGGCTTGGGAGCGTTGCGTGGCTGACGCCGATGTGATCCCGATCGGTTCCGGCGGGCGCCCGGGCCGGGGCAGTGGCCGCCGTACGACGCCCTCCGCTGCAGCTCGGGCTCTGGCAGGACCCGGTGCTGGGCGGGCGAAGAAGTCGGGACGGAAGCCTGGCGGGCAAGGGCGAGCCGCCGATGATCCGACTGTGGATACGCCACGGATCGTCGCGGACGACGAGACCTCACCGGCTCAGGTCGCGGCCGCCGGCGGGCGGTCGGATGACGGCAGCCCTGGTCCCAGCGGCCGGTTGGGTGACGGAGGACAGGGTCTCGGCGGGCGACTGGGCGACGGCCAACCCGGCGGGCGTGGGGTTGGTGGGGTTGACCTCGCTGGGTTTGATTTCGCCGGGTTGGACTTTGCTGGGCTCGAGCGGGTTGTGCGGCAGTTGTTCGGGGAGGACGGCGAGCGGCGGGTCGCGGAGTGGCTTGCGTTCCTGCGGCGGCGGATGACGGGCGACTACGAGCTCGACGAGTTCGGGTACGACTCCGAGTTGACCGATCAGGTGCTGCTGCCGCTCCTGCGTCCGATGGTGGAGAAGTGGTTCCGGGTCGAGGTGCGAGGCATCGAGAACATCCCGGCCGACGGCAGCGCGCTGATCGTCGCGAACCACTCTGGCACGATGCCGCTCGACGGACTCGTCACCCAGGTCATCGTCGCGGATCACGCGAACCGGCCGCTGCGCACGCTCGCGGCGGACCTGGTGTTCCAGACGCCGTTCGTCGGTGAGCTGGCGCGTAAGGGGGGCGGCACCCTGGCGAGCAACGACGACGCCGAACGCCTACTGCGCCAGGGCAACCTGGTCGGTGTCTGGCCGGAGGGTTTCAAGGGCCTCGGCAAGCCGTTCTCCGAGCGGTACAAGCTCCAGCGCTTCGGCCGAGGCGGATTCGTGAGTGCCGCGATGCGAACCGGCGTGCCGATCGTCCCGTGCTCGATCGTCGGCGCGGAGGAGATCTACCCGCTGGTCGGCAACATCGCCTCCCTGGCAAGGCTGGTAGGCGTCCCGTACATCCCCGTCACCCCGTTCTTCCCCCTCCTAGGCCCGCTCGGCTTGATCCCACTCCCGTCCAAGTGGCTGATCGAATTCGGCGAGCCCATCCGCACCGACGAGTTCCCCGACGGCGCCGCCGACGACCCCATGCTCGTCTTCAACGTCACCGACCAGGTCCGAGAAACCATCCAGCAAACCCTCTACACCCTCCTCATGCAACGCCGCAGCGTCTTCTTCTGACGCTCCGCCGCCGGCGTCCTCGCCAGGCCCTCGCCAGGCCCTCGCCCGGACACCTCCCGGAGACCGCCGACAGCAAACAGCATGTCCGCGTCCCGCCACTCCGTCCGCGCCTCGCGAATCACCCCGCTCCGACCCCCACATCCCAGCACCCGGACAACCCCCAACCACATCACGAGACCCACCCCGCCCCCCCGCCCCCGCACCCCGCCCCCCGGGCAGCCAGGTCGAGGGATATCCCACGAGATGGCTGGTTGTCCCATGAAATCCCAGCGGGAGAACGGTCAATCTCGTGGGATGACCCATGAGATTGACGCCACCCCGGGACAGCCGGCTGGCATCTCAGTGTCAGTGTCAGTGGGGGTGTCAGTGGGGGTGTCAGTGGGGGTGCGCGTGATGTGAGCTCACGCAGCGGCCGATTCAAGGTGCGGCCGACCTCCAGGCCATCACAATCGTCCGACCAACCAGGTCACAGGCGTAGCGGCTGGGTCCCGCGACGATTGTGATGGCCTGGAGCACCGCGAGGCGGACCCCAGCCACCCACCAACCACGAACCCCGACCCCACCGGGCAAGGTCGTAAGCGTGAACGGGCGCTCACCGTCTGCTTGGTGAGTGCTGCCGGTCCGCCCACCCGCCATCCGGCGCCCGGCCGCACAGCCAACCCACGGAAACGAGCCGGACAGCCCTCGAGTTGTCAGCGGACAGCCCACCCAACGCCCCAGCTTTCCCACCCACCACCAAAGGCCTCACCACATTCCGCCCCGTGGTCGCACCCCCGTGCGACCACTCGGGTGAGCGGCTCCGGAATAGCTGCCGATTTCCCTGGTCGGGGTGGCGTGGGTCAAGGGTCGAAGATCGCGCAGCGACGCCGAAGGCGCCCTTGAGGCACGCCGCGCCGACTGGCAGGATCACGCAGCCCGGAGACCGCGAC
>NZ_JBSGUS010000008.1:0-304289 GCF_053608045.1 Kribbella sp. NPDC055071 | reverse complement strand
ACAACGCACCACCGTGACACTCAAAATCCTCCACAAACGACATGGCCGCCGCAACTCCTCAAATCGAGGTGTTGCGACGACCACGTGAACCCGCCCGCTTCGCTCGGGGGCGGGGTTGTTTTTTGAAGCCCCCCAACCGGTGGCCGAGGGCCGGCGGGCGGGGTTGTTCTTGGAACGATCAGAGCGCTTTCTGTTCTTTCTTCTGCATCTCGTCAGAGCCAGTTTTCTCGGGCGGCGTGTAGGGCTAACTGGAAGCGGGTGCTGGCGCCGGTTCGGTTCATCAGGCGTTCCAGGTAGCGGAAGAAGGTGCGGCGGCTGATGCCTAGGGTGCGGGCGATGGTGTCGTCGGCGGCGCCGGTTGCCAGGAGGGCGAGGAGGCGGCGCTCGATCGGTTCGAGGCGGTCGTCTTCGGCGCCGACAGAGGCGTGCAGCGGCAGCGCGTTGCGCCAGCAGAGCTCGAACATGCCGATCAGCGCGGTGAGCAGGCTGCTCGGCCGCATGATCAGCAGGGACCGGTTCACATCGGTGTCGCGCACCGACATCGACACGTACGCAATGGATCCGTCGATGATGGTCAGCTTCGCCGGTACGTCGGGCAGCACCCGGGCCTGCTCACCGGCCTCCACGCACGGAAGGATGTTCTCGGTCAAATAGCCGGGCACCTCGACCGATTCGGGCGAGTAGACGACGCGGTACGCGACGCCGCGCCGGAGGTGGTCGATCTCCTCCTGGTTCGGGCCGCCGATGTAGTACGGCGGGGAGTCGATGGCCAGGATCTCGCGCTGCGCGCCGCCCTTGATCTGGTGGATCCGCTCGATGATCGCGCTGCCGGTGACGACCTCGATCAGGTGCGTGGTCGACTCGTTGTGCACCGTCCGGCGGAACTCCTCGTACGCGTTCAGGACCTCGATCCGGGCCTGCTTCAGCTCGGACTCGCGGCGCAGCGTCATCGCCTCCAGGCCGGCGTCCGGAGGCACCGGCAGGAACCGGGAATGGTCCGACCCGGACCGCCGTGCCAGACCCGCCTGGACCAGCCCGTCCAGCAGCGAATCGATGCTGGTCTCGCGATCGGGGACCGCATCGTCCAGTTCGGTGATGGACGACGGGCCGGTCCGCAGCAGGTGCTGGTAGACCCGGATCTCGTCGTCGCTGAGCCCGAGCACCTTGAGATGGTCAGCACGTTCCGTGTCCGTTGTGCTCATAACTCTCCCCTCCCTTCCGAATGCTGTCACCGACCGCTACCGTCCATCCAGAGTAGGACGGCCGATCCAGCGCTGTTTGCACTGTCCGTGTCGACGCGTTCGCACCCAGCAATATTTGTTGTCCTGTCAGCATTCTTGTGCCGTGTCACCATCTGGCCACCACTTCTGCGCAGTTGTGAGCGAGAATTGAGGTCCAGCAGCCCGGCGACGGACCACCTGAGCGCCGCCGGGCTGCTGTTCCAATTCTGGCCTGAGTTCGCTGCCACGTCAGCGGAGCCCGTTTCGGTTCGGTCTCGATCCCGGCGCATCGGTGCCCTCGCACTCCCGTGCCATCACCGGCTGTGCTGGAGGGTGTACAAACTGTGCATCTCCATCGTGAGGCCGATGAGGAGGAGGGTTCCGAATGCGCTCGGTTCCGCCGTGTGTCACCGCTCGCTTCGGTTCTGCCGTCCCAACCGCCGCTGTCCGGGAATCTTTGCAGGGATCCCGGTCAACGCTCCCGTCCACCGGCCTCCGGCCCGTCCCCACGTGCGCTGCGCGCCTGACCACATCGCAGCGCGTCTGGGGTCGAGCCATTGGTGCGATGACCGCCGCCCTGGTCATCGTGCCGCCCGATCCGGCGTGCGCCCGGCCCGTCCCCGCCCACGGCGGCCGCAGGCGCACCGCGGATCACAAGTGAGGCCCCGGGGGATGCTGAGCGGAGCTCCGTGGATGGTGAGGCTGTCCATGGGGAGCGAGGACACTGGTTCCTCCGCCCGGCTCGCCCCGGCCAGGAAGCATCTTCTGGGGCCTCACCGGTCACCTCGGTGACCTGGCGCTCGGTCAGTTGGACGTCAGGAACGACGAGAGCACGGTGGCCGAGAACTTGCCGTCGTGGAGCCGGCGGACGAACTCCGGGCCTTGGGCCGCGATCTTCTGCGACTTGCTGCGGTCGTCGAGCAGTTCGAGTACGACGGCCTTGATGTTCTCGACCGTGGTTTCGACGATCGGGAGCTCCTCACCGGCCGCCTCGTGGACCCGTCGCCGGTTGTGGTCGGAGACGTGGCCCAGCACGACCCGTCCGGCCGCCATCGCCTCGCAGGCCGTCACGCCGTAGCTGCCCAGCCGGAACTGGTCGAGCACGAGATCGGCCGAGCCGATGATCCGGCGCATCTCCTCGGGCGAAACACCCTGGATCCGCCGGTACTCGAGGAGCCCCTGCGCGTGCAGCTCCGTCATCGCCTCGTCGACCTGCTCGGAGCCCTTGAACTTCGAGCTGGTGGGCGCGTGCACCGCCACCGGCAGGGACCGCTCCAGCGGCGGCTCCGGCGTCTCCCACAGGGCCGGGTCGATGACGACCGGGCACCACGTGGCCTCCGGGAGGTCGTCGAGCAGGTCAGGGGTGGACACGAAGGCCGGCATGTCGAGTGAGGCCAGTCCGGCGAGGTTCCGGCGTACCTGAACCTCCAGCGCGTCGACCTCGGCCCACTCTTCGCGCACGTACGGCGAGAACGGGTAGTTCTCGCGGTGGAGACTCGGCAGCCGCACATCCCGCCCGTGCGCGATGGTCGCGACCCGCAGGCCGTACCCGGTCAGCACCCGCGCCTCGGTGAACGCGTTCGAGCTGAACAGCGAGCCGAACATCGGCCGCTGCGCCTCGATCAGCACGTGCGTGAACCCTTCCCGCACGTACTCGAACTGCTCGCGCTGCCACTCCGGCGACCGCAGGTAGACCTGCTCGTTCACGTGGTAATCGGAGCGAAACCGGAAGCCACTGGGGACGCCGACCATCGTGATCGCGCCCACTCCGGGCAGCTCCCGCTCGGTCGCGCGGGCCCAGAGCCAGCCCTGCCCGGCGAAGTTGGCCGGCGCGAGGTACAGCCGGGTCGAGGTCTGCGGCGCGGCCGGACGGCCGGCGCGCGCCTCCTGGACCAGCTCGGCCGGCACCGGCGGGATCGCGGGCCGGACGACCATCGCCTGACGACCGGCGAGACGGGCCAGATACCGGTCCACCCGGCGGGGAAGCCGCTTGCGCAGAGCCCTGATCTGTGGACGGAAGGGACGGAGCATTGCTCGGACGGGGCCGCGGAGCGCGCGGAGGAAGAGAGTGCGTGGCGCGCGAACCAGGGTCTTGAGCTGCGACATCGAATAGCTTTCGTCGGAGGGTTTGGCGACGCGGGCGAGTGTCGTCGTCGGTCCGTAGACTACCCTGCTCGGTGCTTACACTACTTCGCGACAAAACATGCTCCAGTGGGCGCGTCTCAGCGACCTGGTGAGGAGAAGAACGTTATGAGTGCGCACTCGCGCATCGTGGTGATGGGACTCGGATACATCGGCCTTCCGACGGCTGCGGTACTGGCCCGTGCGGGTTGCCAGGTGACCGGTGTCGACCTGGATCAACGCAAGGTCGACGCGGTCAACGAGGGCACGCTGCCGTTCGTCGAGCCCGATCTCGACTACGTGCTGCGCGAGGTCGTGGCCGCTGGCCGGCTCGACGCCTCGACCGAGCCGACGGCCGCCGACGCGTACATCGTCGCCGTTCCGACGCCGTTCCTCGAAGACAAGACGGCCGACCTGACCCACGTGCTGTCCGCGGCGCGCGCGGTCGCGGCGAAGCTGACCGGCGGCGAGCTGGTCATCCTCGAGTCCACCTCCCCGCCCGGTACGACGCAGCGCATGGCCGAGGAGATCCTGGCCGTCAACCCGGCCCTGAGCCTGGACGGCGCCGACGGCAAGCCGGTCATCCACGTCGCGTATTGCCCGGAGCGGGTGCTACCGGGCCGGATCATGACCGAGCTGGTCGAGAACGACCGCATCATCGGTGGTCTGACCGACGAGGCCGCGCGCCGGGCCAAGGAGCTGTACGAGCGGTTCTGCCGCGGCGAGCTGCTGATCACCGACGCCGTGACCGCCGAGATGGCCAAGCTCACCGAGAACTCCTTCCGCGACGTCAACATCGCGTTCGCCAATGAGCTGTCGCTGATCTGCGACCGGCTGGGGATCGACGTCTGGCGGTTGATCGAGCTGGCCAACCACCACCCGCGGGTGAACGTCCTGCAGCCCGGACCGGGCGTCGGCGGTCACTGCATCGCCGTCGACCCGTGGTTCATCGTCTCCGCGGCGCCCGAGGAGGCCACGCTCATCCGCACGGCCCGTCAGGTCAACGACGGCAAGTCCGGGTACGTCGTCGGCCGCGCGGTCGAGGCGGTCGAGAGCACCGGGGCATCGACGGTCGCCGCGCTGGGACTGGCGTTCAAGGCCAACATCGACGACCTGCGTGAGTCGCCGGCCCGGCAGATCGTCCGCGATCTGTCCGCCGAGCTGCCGAACTGCAAGGTGCTCGCGGTCGAGCCGCACATCGAGAAGCTGCCCGCCGACCTGGACGGGCTGTCCAACGTCGAGCTGGCCGAGGTCACCGCCGCAATCGCCGTCGCGGACGTCGTGCTGCTGCTGGTCGACCACGACGAGTTCCGCGGCATCGACCGTTCGTTGCTCGCGGGCAAGCGGGTCATCGACACGAAGGGCCTCTGGCGCTGATGCCCGCTTCGCTGCCCGTGCGCGCGGTCCGCAAGGCCCGGCGCATCGTCCGCGGACGCCGGCATGTGCAGGAGATCTCGGACTCGCCGTGGCGCGCGTCCGAGCGGATTCTGTCCCTGCATTACCCCGAGCACCTGGTGGCCGAGCCGGACGGCGAGATCGAGCCCGAAGCCGAGGAAGCACCGAACGCCGACGCCGAGCGGCCAGATGAACGCCGCCGGCTCGCGGCGGCCACCCGGGTCGTCGGCGTGCTGACCGGCCCGACCGGACGGCAGCTGGGCGACGTCCTGACCGTCGCCGCGCTGATCCCCGGATCGCGGGCACTCGGCGCGGCGATCGATCCCGGCGACGTACTGGTCATCGAGCGGGCAGCCCTGCAGTCCGGCCCGTGGAGCACCGCCGAGACCTCGTCAGGTACGGCGTTGCTGCTCGAAATCCTGGAGTGGACGACCGAGGCACGCGAGGGTGGCGTGCCCGTCATCGTGCTGGACTCCGCCGACGCACCCAACGTCGGTACCAACCTGCTGCGCGGCGTCGCCGACGTGATGCTTCCGCGCACCGAACAGGTCGACCCCGTCCTCGGTCCTGTCCCTATGTCCCCGGTCCTGAGCCTGCTCGACCGAGTAGCCCGCGCCGCCGTCGAGGGAGATCGATGAGTACCCCTGCCACCCCCGTGGAGCGTCGCGTCCTGCTCTACGGTGACGGGAACATCAACCTCATCGACGGATCGACCATCTGGCTCGTCTCCATGGCCCAGGTGCTCGCGCGGACGAACTCCCACGTCACGTTGTTGCTGAAGACCCGGATCATCTCGCGGAAGATGCTCGAGCCGCTGGCCGGCCTCGACAACGTCACCGTGATCGACCCGTTCGAGGGCCAGACCGACATCCCGCCGTCGAAGCTGCTGTCGGTCAAGGAGGTGGCGCAGCGCGTCGTCGAGCTCGACCGCGCCCACCGCTTCGACAAGATCATCTCCCGCGGCTTCGGCATCTCGAACGAGCTGGCCCGGACGCGCGAGTTCGACGGCCGGTTCTGGCCGTACGTCATCGACCTGCCCGAGCCCGGGGTCGAGCCCACGCCGGAGCGGCTGCGCGACCTCGAGGAGATCTCGCTCGCGTCCGAGCGGATGCTGGTGCAGACCGAGGATTCCCGTTCCTACATGGAGTATCGGGTGCCCGCGTCGGTCGGGAAGTGCGTCGTCATCAACCCGATGATCCCGGACGAGCTGGCTCCGCTGCCGGGTCGTTCGGCGTCGCCGGCCGGGCAGCTGAAGGGCGTGTACGCCGGCAAGTTCGCCGAGGGCTGGAAGACACTCGAGCTGTGCGAGGTGCCCCGCCTGCTGGGCGAGCGCGGCGTACGGATGTCGCTGTCGATGATCGGCGACAAGATCATGCACTCCCACCGCAACCCGACCTGGCGCAGCCGGATGAAGACTGCCGTCACGACCAGCCCGGGCGTGGAGTGGGCGGGCGGACTTTCCCGCGACGACGCCACGGCGTACTCCAAGACCGCCGACATCGGATTCAGCTGGCGGTCGCAGGAGCTGGACTCGACGCATGAGCTGTCGACCAAGGTTCTCGAGTACTGCGCGATGGGTGTGGCTCCGGTGCTCAACCGGATCGCTGCGCACGTCGACCTGCTGGGCAAGGACTATCCGCTGTTCGTCGACGCCACCACCGAGTCGGTGCTCGACGCCGTCGAACGCGTGGCCCGCGATGCCGACCTGCTCGAGGATGCGCGGAAGAAGGCGCTCGACGCCATCGACCGGTACCGCATGGCCAACACCGTCGAGCGCATCCACGCCGCGCTGCGGGCGACCGAGGTGCGGCCGAGCGTCACCCTCGTGGGTGGGCGGCCGGTGCTGCTCGTCGGCAAGGACCTGACGACGTCGCGCGGCACGCACACCGTGCTGCGGCAGTGCGCCGGCAACGTCCACGTTGCCGAATGGGACCCGACGCTGACCGGCCAGGAGGATCCTCGGTCCAGCGAGCTGTCCGCCGCCGGCACCATCGTCGTCGAGGATGCGGCGCCGTATCTGCCATGGGCAACCCGGCGCAAGGGCGACAACCAGCGGCTGATCGCGCACGTCCGCGACCTACGCGCCGACGAGGCTGTCCTGCGCGAGGCGGCGCTCGACAAGGTCGACGCCTTCGTGTTCCAGGCCGAGCCCGATCTGACTGCGTTTGCTGCGGCTTTCGACGTACCGGCCGAGCGACTGCACCATGCGCCGCTGGCGGTTGACGCGTCGTACGTCGATCGCCCTGGGCTGCCTGGTCGTCAGTATCGGGTCGGTGTTCTCGACCTGAGTCCGGTCGCTGCGCGGCCCGACGCGGCCATCACGGCGTTGCGCGGCTTGGTCGCCGCCGATGAGCGGTTCAGCCTGCACATGCACGACCGGCTGCCGTGGGAGGACGACGAGCTCTGGACCGACCAGGTCGAGCGGTCGTACTACCGGACGCTGGTTGCCGATCTCGCGGCGACGCCCGAGATCGCTGCCCGGGTGGCGTTCGAGCGTCCTGAGAGCGATCTGCCGACCTGGTACCGCAAGATCGGCTGGCTGCTCGTCCCGCGCCGTCTCGGTCGGCTCGACCAGCGCGTCGTCGAGGCTCAGGCCACTGGTGTGGTCGTGCTGACGCCGGCTGAGGACGGTGCCGCCGAGCTGTACGGACCGGACGCGCCGTACCGCTCGATCGACACGCTGGTCCGGACGATCGCCGCCGCGGCCGCCGACCCCGCCGAGTACGCCAAACTCAGCGCCGCCGCACGCCTCCAGGGCGGCCGCCACGACCTCGCCACCGTCCGCCCCACCTGGACCGCCGCCCTGTCCGTCTGACCGAGCCGACCGAACTGGTCCGACGGAGCTGGGCGGCTGAACTGGCCCGGCTGAACGCGTCGACTGAACTTCGCCGGCTGGGGTCAGCCGGCTGGGGTCAGCCCGCGAAGTCGGGGAGGCGGGTGCCCTGGTTGAACAGCTGCCGGAGGGCTGCGATAGAACGTTCGGTCGCGTGGCCGTCGCCGTACGGGTTGACCGCCTGCGCCATCGCCGCATAGGCCGCCGGGTCGAGGTACAGCCGCTCGACCTCCTTGATGACGCGGTCCTCGTCGGTGCCGATCAGGCGGACGGTGCCGGCCTCGACCGCCTCGGGACGCTCGGTGTTCTCGCGCATGACCAGGACCGGCTTGCCCAGGCTGGGCGCCTCTTCCTGGATGCCGCCGGAGTCGGTGAGGACGATGTGTGCGGCCTTCAGGACGGTGCCGAACTCGGCGTACGAGAGCGGCTCGGTCACGATCGCGTTCGAGAGACCTTCGAGCTTCGGCAGCAGCGCCTCGCGGACGACCGGGTTGCGGTGCACCGGCAGGACGATGGTGAGCTCCGGGTGCGCCTCCGCGATCCGGGCCAGCGCGCGGCCGACGCCTTCCATCGCGGCGCCCCAGCTCTCCCGGCGGTGGCTCGTGACCAGCAGGATCGGCGCGTCCGACGCGACCAGCGCAGCCAGTTGCGGATCGGTCGGCGGCACGGGATTGGCGACCGTCATCAGCAGCGCGTCGATCACCGTGTTGCCGGTGACGACGATCGTGCTGGGGTCGATGCCCTCGCGGAGCAGGTTGGCCCGGCTGCCTGCCGTCGGTGCCAGGTGCAGGGTGGTGATCTGCGAGGTCAGCCGACGGTTCGCCTCCTCGGGGAACGGCGAGTGCAGGTCACCGCTGCGCAGTCCGGCCTCGACGTGCACGACCGGGATGTTGCGGTAGAACGCTGCCAGCGCGGCCGCCGTCGAGGTCGTCGTGTCGCCCTGGACGATGACGGCGTCCGGCGTCTCCTCGGTGAGGACCGGGTCGAAACGCTCCATGATGCGCGCCGTGATACCCGCCAGGGTCTGTCCCGGCTTCAGGATGTCGAGGTCGTGCCGCGGGACGATTCCGAACAGGTCGTTGACCTGGTCGAGCATCTCGCGGTGCTGGCCGGTGACCACAGGCACCGACTCGATGTCGGGGTCGGCCGCAAGTGCGGTCACGACGGGCGCGACCTTGATCGCCTCGGGACGAGTCCCGTAGACAGTCATGATCTTCATCACAGGGGGTACCTCTCTGGTGGGTCGGCTGTAGCGCGGCCCTACGGTATCCGCCGCCGTCCCGCGAGTGTCGCACGGCCTCCGGCGGCTTCTGGTGCTTCGGCGCTACGCTGTGGTCTTTCCGCCCGTAGGGGCGGCCGATTGCGTGGATGGTGAGATATGGCAACGGTGCCTATCCGCAAGGTGGCGCTGCTCGTCGGTGCCGTGGCTGTGGTCGCGACGGTGATCACCCTGGGAGTCGTGATCTCCGGGGATCTCGCGGTCGCGCAGGGGATCCTGCTCGTGGTCTCGTACGGGCTGGCTGCGGCCGTCGCCGTCCTCGGCGCCGTTGTGCTGCAGGTGAAACGCAGTGTGTCGGCTGTTGCCGCAAAGCACACCCGAGAGCTTGCTCAGCTCAACCGGACGATGCTCGGTGCGGTCAAGGCGAACACCGAGGCCGTCCGGGCCCAAGGCAAGGCGCTCGAATCCGCAGTGCAGGCAGCGGTCCAGACCAGCACCGCGCAGACCACTGGCCAGCTCGAGTCGTCGTTCGCAGTCACCGGGAAGCGGCTCGATCAGATCGGCGCCGATGTCACCGCCGGCCGCGCCGATACCTTGCAGACGTACTGGCAGATCGAAGCCCTGCTTGATCTGCGGGCCATGCTCCAACCCCGAGCGTTGATGCCGCAGTTGCGCAACTGGGCCGCATCGCCGGATGTGCTTCGCTGGTTGGCTGAGTACGTCGCCTCCCACCGGCCGGAGCTGATTGTCGAGTGTGGCAGCGGTGCGTCCAGCCTGGTCATGGGTTACGCCGTACAGAAGGCCGGCTTCGGCCGTGTGATCTCGCTCGAGCACGACGCCGACTACGCGGAGGCGTCTGCACGCCGAGTGGTCGACCACGGGCTGCAGGACGTCGTCGAGGTGCGGCACGCGCCCTTGACGCCTTGGGCAGGCCCGGACGAGCAGACGTGGAACTGGTACGACCTGACGGCGGTGAAGGACCTGCACGGCATCGGCTTGGTGTTCGTCGACGGACCGCCTGCGGGCACGAGCCGGTTGGCCCGTTACCCAGCTATGCCGGTGCTCCTGTCGCACTGCGCCGACGAGGTGGCGTTCGTCCTCGACGACACCATCCGGGCCGAAGAGGTCGAGATCAGCAACCGCTGGATGCAGGAGTCACCGGGCTTCACCCGCCAGGTGCTGCGTGCCGACAAAGGCATCCACGTACTGTCCAGGCGGTCAACTTCTTAGCCTCGGCCGGCGTCGTACTGATTATTGACCGCGATTTGACCTGCGGTGGAAGGCGTTTTGGCCGTCGCTGGCTGTCAAATGTATATTCCGGGTAACGATCGGCGCAGGACGCCGGCAGCCACCGGAGACGTGGGTTGCGACGTTCGGTAGCCGTCTGTACGTCGTTGCTCACTATGGAGGACCACTGTGTCGTCGGCGTGGGAGCCGATCCGCTACTCTGCTTCTCGGTCTGCGTGGCCCGCCGCCGTACCGGGCGGCAATCTCCACACCCAGGTGATCGGCCACCCTGGACACGACTTCCGGCAGAGAGAGGCGTCGCCTGAATGAACGCGACTAGCGTCGACGAGGAATTCAACCCGTCGGTGCATGTGTACGAACCCCACAAGGTCGGACTACCGAAGCTGCGTCCTTATTTCGAGGCGCTGTGGCAGCGGCGGGAGTTCGCGGCCGAGATGTCCCGGACCAGCATCCGGGCCGCCAACACGAACACCTTCTTCGGACAGGTGTGGCTGGTCCTGAACCCGTTGCTCCTGGCAGCGGTGTACTACCTGCTGACCGACATCATCGCGGGTGGCGGCAGCAAGATCGGTGCGGCCGAGCGGTTCACACACCTGTGCGGCGGTCTGTTCGCCTTCTACTACTTCTCCGGTGCCATGACGACCGGTGCGGCGAGTGTGGTCGGCGGCGGCAAGCTTCTGATGAACCAGTCCTTCCCGCGGATGTTGTTGCCGCTGTCCGCTGTCCGGACGGCGTTCTTCCGCTTCCTGCCCACGTTGGTGGTCTACCTGGCCATCCACCTGGTGATGCGCCAGAAGCTGCACTGGCAGATGCTGCTGGCCCCCGCGTTCCTGATCATGCTGACGGTCTTCGCGGCCGGCATGGGGATGATCTTCGCGGCCCTGCAGGTGTACTTCCGCGACACCACCAGCTTCCTGCCGTACTTCGTCCGGATCTGGCTGTACCTGTCGCCGGTGCTCTGGTTCGCCGAGCAGGCCCCGGGCCGGCTCAAGGGCTTCGTCCAGTACAACCCGCTCTACTCGCTGCTGGGTGGCTGGACCGATCTGCTGGTCAAGGGCCACATTCCCCCGCTCTCGATGTGGCTCGTCGCCACGTTCTGGGCGATCCTCGCGTTCGCGGTGGGTTCGTTGTTCTTCATGTCGAGGGAGCGTGAGTTCGTTGTCCGTCTCTGAGACAGAGAAGAAGCCGATGCAGAAGACTCCGTCGAACACGCCTGCGGTCAAGGTGCAGGACGTCTCGATCACCTACCGGACCACCTTCGAGCGGGTCCCGACCTTCAAGAGCGCGATCGTCCGGTTCGGCCGCGGCGAGCGCGCGGTCCGCGAGGTCAAGGCCGTTCAGAACGTCTCGTTCGACGTCAACCACGGCACGACGATCGGCATCATCGGCGCGAACGGCGCCGGCAAGTCGACGCTGATGCGTGCGGTGGCCGGCATCCTGCCGCCGACGTCGGGCCGGATCGAGGTGCACGGCCGGGTCTCCACCCTGCTGTCGCTCGGTGTCGGCTTCAACGCGATGCTCTCCGGCAAGGAGAACGTCATCCTCGGTGGCCTCGCGGCCGGTCTGAGCCGCAAGGCGATCCAGGCGCGGTACGAGGAGATCGCGGAGTTCGCCGAGCTCGGTGACTTCATGGAGATGCCGATGCGGACGTACTCGTCCGGCATGTTCAGCCGGCTGGCGTTCTCGGTGGCCGTGCACATGGACCCCGACATCCTGCTGATCGACGAGGCCCTGTCGGCCGGTGACGCGTCCTTCAAGACCAAGGCCGCGGCGAAGATGTCGGAGCTGGTCACCAACAGCCGGACGATGTTCCTGGTCAGCCACGCGATGAGCAGTGTCCGCGAGCTGTGCAACGACTGCATCTGGCTGCACAAGGGCAAGCTGATGATGCGTGGCGAGCCCAACGAAGTGATCAACGCCTACACCAAGTTCCTGCAGGTCGGCGAAGCGGAATCCGTCTCTCTCGAGGACCTCTGACCATGTCCCAGGCAGGGCCCAAGGCCGGGTCGCGCACGACGACACCGGACGTGGGAATCATCACGACCGGGCACGACGTCGCCGACGCGCGCCTGCACAAGATCACCGCGGCCCTGCAGCACCGGGATCTCAGCGTTGAGCTGTGGGGTCTCGGTGAGGCGGCCGGCGGCCCCGCGGGTGCGGTGGTCCACGCCGGCCCGCGGGGCAATCTGATGCAACGGCTGGCCCGGACCGCCGTGCTGCCGTGGCGGACCAAGGCCAAGGTCGTGGTGACGGTCGATCCGGACATGATTCCGATCACCCGGCTCGTCACCACACTGCGGCGCCGCAAGATGGTCGCCGACGTCCATGAGGACTACACCCGGTTGCTGGCCGACCGCGCCTGGGCCAAAGGCCCGGCCGGTCTGCCGGCCCGGCTGATCGTCCGGGCCAGCTCCAAACTGGCCGCCGGCGCCGACCTCACGGTCGTCGCCGATTCGTATCTTCCGCCACATGTGGCGAAACAGCGCCTCGTCGTACAGAACTTTCCGTATGTCTCGTTTCTGGCCCCGGCCATGCCGTCGGGGACGCCACGAGCGGTGTACGTCGGAGACCTGCGCGAGAGCCGTGGTCTGTTCGACATGGTCGAGACCGTCGCCAATGCGCCCGAGTGGTCACTCGATCTGATCGGACCGGTCGCACCGTCGGACCGGGACCGGCTCGAGGCCCGGATCGAGCAGGGCGACCTGGCCGGCCGGGTCCGGCTGCACGGGCGGCAGCCACCGGCGGACTCGTGGCGGATCACCCAGGGTGCCTGGGCGGGTCTGGCCATGCTGCAGCCGACGCCGGCGTTCATCGAAGCGATGCCGTCGAAGATCTACGAGTACCTCGCCAGCGGATTTCCGGTCCTCTCCACCCGCCTGCCCCGGCAGACGAAGGTGATCGAGGAGTCCGGTGGCGGAGTCCTGGTGGACTCGGTGGCAGAGGCGTCGGAGACGTTGCGGCGCTGGGCCGCGGATCCCGGCGAGCTGGAGAAGCTGCGCGACCACGCGCTGCAGTGGGCAGCCGACCACCTGGCCGGGAACACGCCGTACGACGAGCTGGCCGACGCGGTCGTGAAGCTGCTCAGAGGAAGCGCATGACCGACAGCCGCCCGCACTTGCTGTACGTCGCCTGGAACTTCCCACCCTGCCGCAGCGGCGGTGTCTACCGGGCTCTGGCCACGGCCAACCGGTTCGCCGCGCTCGGCTGGCGGGTGACGGTGCTGACGGCCGAGCGGGAGACGTTCCAGCGGTTCACCGGTGTCGATCCGACGCTGGAAGAACGGGTCGATCCGTCGATCGAGGTTGTGCGGGTGCCGTTCGAGTGGCCGATCCTCGAGGCCGATCTGCGCCGGTGGTCCAAGACCCGCGCGGCGAATCCGAAGCTCTGGAGCAAGTGGCGGACCAAGCAGGACCAGGTCCCGTTCCCGGAGACCGGGTACGGGCCGTGGCGCTCGGTCATCGAGAAGGCCGCCGAGCGGATCCACGCTGCCGACAAGGTCGACCTGACCGTCGCCACGGCGAACCCGCATGTCGCTTTCACAGCGGCGTACGAGCTGCACAAGAAGCATGGCGTGCCGTATGTGATGGATTACCGCGACGCTTGGTTGTTGGACGTCTTCACCGGTGATCGTCTGCACGGACCGAAGAGCCGTGCGGCGAAGTGGGAGAAGAAGCTGGTCGAGTCCGCTCGCGAGGTCTGGTTCGTGAACGAGCCGATCAAGCAGTGGCACGAGAAGCTGTATCCGGCCGCGGCCGGCAAGATGCACATGGTGGCGAACGGGTTCGACGCGGACCTGGTGCCGGATACGCACGATCGTGGTCCGGTGGCGGATCGGCCGCTCGTCTTCGGGTACGTCGGGACCATGACGCCGAAGGTGCCGTTGGGTGAGTTCGTCGACGGGTGGAAGCTCGCTGTCGGGTCGTCCGAGGAGATGGCGGGCGCGAAGGCCAAGATCCATGGGTACTTGGGGTTCTACGCGCAACCGCGGGCGGACATGCTTGCCACGATCAACGATGCGGGCGACGCCGGTGTCTCGTATGCGGGGCCGGTCGGTAAGGGCGAGATTGCCAAGGCGTACGACGAGTTCGACGTCCAGCTGTTGATGCTGGGCAAGGGGCGGTACGTGACCAGCGGCAAGGTCTTCGAGTATCTGGCGACCGGGTTGCCGATCGTGTCGGTCCACGATCCGGAGAATGCGGCGTCCGACGTACTGCGGGGGCATCCGTTGTGGTTCCCGGTGTCCGAGGTGACGCCGGAAGCGATCGCTGCCGCGCTGACCGAGGCGGCGCATGCGGCGCGGACGGCGGACGAGGGGATCCGGGCGAAGGCGCGGGAGTTCGGTGCGTCGTACCGGCGGGATCTCCAACTCGACCCGCGGATCGAGGCGCTGGCCGCTTCCGTGCAGCAGGTGGCGGCGTGAACGTCGTACTCCTGAGCACCCGGAAGCTCGCCGCAGACGCCTTCGACACCATCCTCGAAGACCTCGGCGACCCCAACCTCACGCTCGACGTCATCGCCTGGCTCCCACCCGCCGCCATCCCGTCAAACATCTCAACCTTCACCCACATCGGCCCCGGCCACCTGCCAGCCACCCCGGCCGAGGTCCCCGCCGATGCGGCGGACCAGGCCGCGCCCCCACCCGCCACTCCCGCCGAGAAAAAGACGGATCGGGTGCAAGGGTCTTCCTCCTCTCGAGCTGGTGGTTCGCGGCCGGGTGCTGCTGTTTCCGGCAGCTCTGCGGGTGGAGCTGTTCGGCGGTTGTTGCCTGGGGCGGTTAGGCGGTTGGTTCGGTTGGTTCGGGACGGGGTGGCTGAGCGGGCTTTGGGGAAGGCGTTTTGGGGGCGGGTTTCTGGGCGGCGGGATGTTTTGGCGGTGATTGAGAAGGCTGATGTTGTGGTGGCGTTGGACTCCGGTGCGGTGTGGGCCGGGTGGAATGTGGGGCAGCGGTGGGCGAGTGTGCCGGTGGTGTTGGGGATTCCGGCGGCGCGGCGTGAGCTCGAGCAACTGAAGGCATCTGTAGGTCATGGGTGATTCGATGACGGCGACGCGTTCGATTCGCGAGCACCTGCCGGCGCCCTTGGCCCGGACCGCAGGCGCGGTCCGGCGGCGCCTGCGCGGCTTGCGGTACTCGTACGCACAGCTTCCGGACTTCCCGCCCGTAGCCTCGACCCCGACGCGGATGTTGGTCGGACCAACGAACTCCGCCGGTCAGGGATTCGCGTGGGCACGAGCCGCCCGGACCCTCCCGGACGTCAGCGCCGTCTCGTTCGCCCTGCACCGCAAGGCGCATTTCGAGTTCGCCGACGACTACGGCGTACCGCTTGCCTGGTTCGGGCAGCCGCGCTGGCAGCGCGCCCAGGAACAGCACGTCCTGTCGTACACGCACGTGATGGTCGAGTCGCTGCGGCCGATCCTTGGCGCCCGCGGCTACTCCGACGCCGCCGCCGACATCGCCGTACTGCAAGAGCACGGCATCAACGTCTCACTCCTCTTCCACGGTTCGGACATCCGTCTCCCCAGCCGGCACGCGAAGCGCGAGCGCTGGTCGCCGTTCACCCCGGGTGACGATCTGACCGAGCGCCTGGAGAAGCAGGCCCGCCACCACGCCGAGCTGGTCGAGAGCCTCGGGCTCCCGGTCTTCGTCTCCACAGTCGACCTCCTGGAGGACGTACCGAACGCGACCTGGCTCCCGGTTGCGATCGACCCGGCACCCTGGCAGCAGGCGGGCCGCCCGCTGTTCAGCACAGCTCGTCCGGTCGTCGCGCACGCTCCGTCGAACGCAGCCCTCAAAGGCACCCAGGACATCGAGCCCATCCTGACCGGGCTGCACGAGCGCGGACTGATCGAGTACCGGCGGATCACCGGCGTACCGCATCACGGCATGGCCGAGGCGATCGGCGCCGCCGACATCGTTGTAGACCAGCTCCGGATCGGTCTGTACGGCGTCGCCGCGGCCGAAGCCCTGGCAGCGGGCCGAGTCGTCGTTTCCTACGTCGGTGACGGGGTGCGCGAAAGAGTGCGTAGTCTGACGGGGCGAGAGGTGCCGATCGTCGAGGCGGACCCCGACACGCTGGGTGATGTCGTTGCCGACCTGGTCGCCGACCGTGACGCTGCCGCCGAGCGGGCAGCCGCCGGCCCCGGCTTCGTGCGGGAGCTGCACGACGGGAGCCGCTCGGCCGAAGTACTGAAGACCTGGCTGATCCAGAAGGAGAATCTGTGACGTCCCGCATCGCGCCCTCCGCCGACGTCGACGAGAGCGCCAGCATCGGCGACGGGTCGTCGGTGTGGCATCTGGCCCAGATCCGCGAGAACGCGGTCCTGGGTGAGAACTGCATCATCGGCCGCGGTGCCTACGTCGGGACCGGGGTCCGGATGGGCGACAACTGCAAGGTCCAGAACTACGCGCTGGTCTACGAGCCCGCGTCCCTCGAGGACGGTGTCTTCATCGGCCCGGCCGTGGTGCTGACCAACGACTACTTCCCGCGCGCGGTGAACCCCGATGGTTCGCCGAAGAGCGGGCACGACTGGGAACCGGTCGGCGTGACCATGAAGCAGGGCTGCTCGCTGGGTGCGCGCAGCGTCTGCGTCGCCCCGGTCACGATCGGCCGCTGGGCCACCGTCGCCGCGGGTGCGGTGGTCACCAAGGACGTGCCAGACTTCGCGCTGGTCGCCGGAGTACCGGCCCGCCGGATCAAGTGGGTCGGCAAGGCCGGAGTTCCGCTGCTCGACGTCGGGGACGGCGAGTGGAAGTGCCCGACCACGGGCGAGATGTACCGCGAAACCGACGGGCGGCTCAGGCCGGCCGAAGAAACCATGGAGGAGAACTGATGGTGCAGCCGATTCCGGCCGCGAAGCCGATCATCGGGAAGGAGGAGCGCGAGGCCGTCGACCGTGTGATGCAGTCCGGCATGCTGGCCCAGGGCACCGAGGTGGCGGCGTTCGAGGAGGAGTTCTCGGCAGCGCTCGTCTCCGGAAGGACCTGCGTCGCGACGAACTCGGGCACCTCGGGTCTCCACCTCGGCCTGCTGGCCGCGGGGGTCGGACCGGGTGACGAGGTCATCGTCCCGTCCTTCACGTTCGCGGCGACCGCGAACAGCGTCGCGCTGACCGGGGCCACCCCGGTCTTCGCCGACATCGAGCCGACGTACTTCTGCCTGGACCCGGCCGCGGTCGAGGCCGCGATCACCGAGAAGACCAAGGCCGTCATGCCGGTGCACCTGTTCGGCCACCCGGCCGACATGACCGCGCTGCAGGCCATCGCCGACAAGCACGGCATCGAGATCTACGAGGACGCCGCGCAGGCGCACGGCGCGACCTGGAACGGCGCGCAGGTCGGCACCTTCGGCGAGTTCGGCATGTTCAGCCTGTACCCGACCAAGAACATGACGTCCGGTGAGGGCGGCATGAACTCGGTCGCGAACGCCGATCTCGACCGCCGGATGCGGCTGCTGCGCAACCAGGGCATGCTCAAGCAGTACGAGAACGAGCTCGTCGGCCTGAACAACCGGATGACCAACCTGCACGCGGCGATCGGCCGGGTCCAGCTGACCAAGCTGGCCGGCTGGACCAAGCAGCGCCAGGAGAACGCGGCCTTCCTGGACGCGAACCTGCAGGGTGTCGCCGTACCGCCGGTGGCGCCGGAGGCGACCCACGTGTACCACCAGTACACGATCCGCGTGACCGAGGACCGCGACGGCTTCGCCGACGCGCTGCGGAACGAGTACGGCGTCGGCTGCGGCGTCTACTACCCGATCCCGAACCACCGGCTCCCGTCGTTCCAGCGTGACCTGGACCTGCCGGAGACCGAGAAGGCCGCGGCCGAGGTGCTCTCGCTGCCGGTCCACCCGTCGCTGTCCGAGGACGACCTGAACCGGATCGTCACCGCGGTGAACACCGTGGCGAAGGCAGGTGCGTGAGATGGCGAACCTGCGCGCCGGCCTGATCGGCCTGGGCATGATGGGGCGGCACCACGCCCGCGTTCTCGGCTCCCTCGACGGGGTCGACCTGGTCGCGGTCGCCGACCCGGGCGGTGACAAGTTCGGTGTGGCCGGCGGTCGGCCGGTGCACGAGAGCATCGAGCAGCTGATCGGCGAGAACCTCGACTACTGCATGGTCGCGGTCCCGACCCAGTACCACGCCGAGATCGCCAAGGCGCTGGCCGAGGCCGGCGTGCACGCGATGATCGAGAAGCCGCTGGCCGGTTCGTCGGCCGAGGCGACCGAGATCGCGAAGGCGTTCGAGGCGGCCGGCCTGGTCGGCGCCGTCGGTCACATCGAGCGGTACAACCCGGCGCTGCAGGCGCTGCGGGCCCGTCTCGAGGCCGGCGAGCTGGGCGACATCTACCAGATCACCACCCGTCGGCAGGGTCCGTTCCCGGCCCGGATCGCCGACGTCGGCGTGGTGCTCGACCTGGCCACGCACGACATCGACCTGACCGCGTGGGTGACGCAGTCGCCGTTCGTCGCGGTGGCCGCGCAGAGCGCGCACAAGAGCGGCCGTCAGTACGAGGACCTGATCGCGGTGACCGGCCGGCTGGCCAACGACACCGTGACCAGCCACCTGGTCAACTGGCTGTCCCCGATGAAGGAGCGGCTGACCGTCGTCACTGGTGAGCGCGGCGCGTTCATCGCCGACACCCTGCTGGCCGACCTCACCTTCCACGCCAACGGCACGGTCGCCACCGCGTGGGACGACGTCGCACACTTCCGTGGCGTCAGCGAGGGTGACATGATCCGGTACGCCATCAGCAAGCCCGAGCCGCTGCGGACCGAGCACGAGGCCTTCCGCGACGCCGTCCTGGGTAAGGACGCCGACATCGTCACGCTGGAGCAGGGTCTGAACACCGTCAAGGTGGCCGAGGCCGTCATCCAGTCCGCCGCCGAGGACCGCACCGTCAAGATCGCCGGGGAGTCCACCCAGTCATGAAGGTCCTGAGTGTTGTCGGGGCACGGCCACAGTTCGTGAAGCTGGCACCGGTCGCGGAGGCGTTCGCCGCGACCGATCACCAGCACGTGATCGTGCACACCGGACAGCACTACGACAAGAACATGTCTGACGTGTTCTTCGCGGACCTGCGCATCCCCGCGCCCGACGTCCACCTGGGCGTCGGGTCGGGCAGTCACGGCGTCCAGACCGGTGCGATGCTGGCCGCGATGGACGCCGTACTGGACGAGCACCAGCCGGACTGGGTGCTCGTGTACGGCGACACCAACTCGACGCTGGCCGGGACGCTGTCGGCGGTGAAGATGCACCTGCCGGTGGCACACCTCGAGGCTGGACTTCGATCGTTCAACCGGCGGATGCCGGAGGAGCACAACCGGGTCCTCACCGACCACGCGGCCGACCTCCTGCTGGTCCCGACCCAGGTGGCGATGGATCACCTGGCCAACGAGGGCCTGACGGACAAGGCCCGGTTGGTCGGCGACGTCATGACCGACGTGTGCTTCCGGGTCCGCGACGCCGTCAAGGACAAGCCGCTGGACCTGCCGTTCAGCAAGGGCGAGTACGTCGTCGCAACCATCCACCGCGCCGAGAACACCGACGACCCGGCCCAGTTGGCCGCGATCGTCGACGGTCTGGCCGGTGCCGGCGTACCGGTGGTGCTGCTGGCTCACCCGCGCCTGGTCGCCAAGTGCGCCGAGCACGGGATCAAGCTGGAGCGTCCGGACGGTTCGCTGCATGTCCGGGAGCCGCTGGCATACCCCGAGATGGTCGCGGCCGTGCTCGGCTCGTCCGGTGTGGTCACCGACTCCGGCGGCCTGCAGAAGGAAGCTTTCCTGCTCGGCACTGTCTGCACCACGCTGCGCACCGAGACCGAGTGGGTCGAGACACTGGAGGACGGCTGGAACGTCCTCACCTCCGACATGAGCAAACTGCCCGAGCTGGCCGCCCGCCCGGCGCCGACAGCGGAACGCTCGATGCCCTACGGGGACGGGCACGCCGCTGGACGAGTCGTCACAGCCCTCACGGAGTAGCTACGTGACCAAAGCTGCCGAAGAGCAGAGCCGGCCGCCCGCCCCGGAGGGGTCGGCGGCTTCGGCGATCATGCCCACGGACTCGGCGCTTCCGGGAGCTCCGGTCGGCGCCCTCCCGGGTGAGTCCGGGCAGCCGGCGGCGGAGCCTGCCAAGCGACTGCCGCGGGTGGAATCGCTCACCGGTCTGCGCTGGTGGGCGGCGTTCTTCGTGTTCTGCCATCACATGACCAACCTGGCGCCGCTGCCGATCTTCGACTTCCTGAAGTGGGGCACGTCGGGCGTCACGTTCTTCTTCGTGCTGTCCGGCTTCGTGCTGACGTGGTCGGCCCGGCCGGGCACCAGGATCCGCACGTTCTACCGCCGCCGGTTCGCCCGGATCTGGCCGGCCCATGTGATCGCGCTGGTCGCGGCGATTCCGGTCTTCTACCGGTTCGATCCGCCGCAGGGGATGTGGTGGATCAAGCCGGTCTCGATGACGGTCTTCGTGCTGTCGCTGTTCCTGCTGCACGGCTGGTCGAACAACTCGGCCATCCTGTACGGCGGTAACCCGGCATCGTGGACGTTGTCGGTCGAGGCGTTCTTCTACGCGTACTTCCCGTTCGTGCAGCGGGCCACGGCCAAGCTGAAGGTGACCGGCGGCCTGATCCTGTGTGTATCGGTGCTCGTGATCGGTGGCGCGTACCGGTTGGCGTTGTTCCATTGGAAGGACGTCGTACCGATCCTGCCGCAGCCGATCCTGCATTCGGTCGCGTTCCTGTTCGGGATCGGCCTGGCGATCGCGCTGCGGACCGGGTGGAAGCCGCGGATTCCGGTGTGGTTCGCCTTCCTGGTCACCGGTGGCGGTCTGTTCATTCTCTGGTACTCCGGTGCCCACCCGGCCAAGTTCCCGTTCGCGATCACGATGAGCCTGTGCCAGAAGGAGATTCTCACCCTCCTGTACGGCTTCCTGATCTTCGCCGTCGCGGCACGGGACATGCGCGGCGGCCGGTCCTTGCTCCGGAGCAAGCCGATGGTTGCCCTCGGCCAGTGGTCCTACGCCTTCTACTTGATCCACGCAACGATCCTGTACGCGATCAAGGAGCAGCACGGCGTGGCCGGCCCGATCGGCTGGGCCAACCTGACCTGGTACGCCGGAGTCCTGGTCATCTCGATCTTCGCCTCGTGGCTGCTCTACAAGTTCGTGGAGTACCCCCTGGAACGGAAGTTGCGAGGCCCCCGATGAAGAATCATTACCTAGTGGAGTTCCTGTGCGTGTCACTGTTGTTGCCTTAGGCAAGATCGGCCTGCCGTTGGCGGTCCAGTTCGCCTCCAAGGGTCATCAGGTCGTCGGTGTCGACGTCAACCCGACGACGGTGGAGAAGGTGAACGCGGGGCAGGAGCCGTTCTGGGGCGAGGCGCACCTGGCCGAGCTGCTCGCCGAGACCGTGGCCGACGGCCGCCTGCGGGCGACCACGGACTACGCGGACGCGATCCCCGGCAGCGATGCCGTCGTGGTGGTCGTGCCACTGTTCGTCGACGAGCAGACCGGCGAGCCGGAGTTCGGCTGGATGGAGAGCGCGACGCGTTCGCTGGCCGAGCACCTCAGCCCCGGGACCCTGGTCAGCTACGAGACCACCCTCCCGGTCGGTACGACGCGGAACCGGTGGAAGCCGTTGATCGAGGAGGTTTCCGGCCTGACCGAGGGCGAGGACTTCCACGTGGTCTTCTCCCCGGAGCGAGTGCTGACGGGTCGCGTCTTCGCGGACCTGCGCAAGTACCCGAAGCTGGTCGGTGGCCTGTCCGACGAGGGCGCCAAGCGGGCGACGGCGTTCTACGAGGCCGTGCTCGACTTCGACGACCGTCCGGACCTGCCCCGCGGCAATGGCGTCTGGGATCTCGGTTCGGCCGAGGCGGCCGAGCTGGCGAAGCTGGCCGAGACCACCTACCGCGACGTCAACATCGGGTTGGCCAACCAGTTCGCCCGGTTCGCCGGCGAGAACGGCATCGACGTCCACCAGGTGATCGAAGCGTCGAACTCGCAGCCCTACAGCCACATCCACCGGCCAGGCATCGCGGTCGGCGGTCACTGCATCCCGGTCTACCCGCGGCTGTACCTGTACACCGACCCCAACGCCACCGTGGTCCGGGCCGCCCGCGAGGCGAACCTGGGCATGCCGGAGTACACCATCGGCCTGCTCGAGGGCGCGTACGGCGATCTGACCGGCGCCAAGGTGGTCGTGCTCGGTGCGGCCTACCGTGGTGGCGTCAAGGAGACCGCGTTCTCCGGCGTCTTCCCGGCCGTCGAGGCCCTGAAGGCCCGTGGCGCGGAGGTGTCCGTGCACGACCCGCTGTACACCGATGCGGAGCTCGAGCAGCTCGGCTTCACGCCGTACGCGCTCGGTACGCCGGTGGACGCGGCCGTCCTGCAGACCGACCACGCGGACTACGCGCAGCTCAGCCCGGCCGACCTGCCGGGTCTGAAGGTGCTGGTCGACGGTCGTGACCGCACCGACGCCGCTCGCTGGGCGGGCGTCCGCCGGATCGTGATCGGAAGGTCGGTCCGCCAGTGACAACTGCCGGCCTTCGGGTCGTGATGATGGTCGCGAACGACGTCACCAACGACAGCAGGGTCCGCAAAGAGGCCGCGGCACTGGCCGAGGCCGGGGCAGAGGTCACGGTGCTCGGCGTCTCGGCCGACGGCGAGCCGTCGAAGGAGATGCTCGACGGCGCGCAGATCGTCCGGGTCGTGGTGCCGTACGCCCGACTCGAAGAGCGCAAACGCAAGCGCGCAGCCCATCGGAACTGGCGGCCGCCGGTGCTGGGACGCAAGGTCGACGTGCCGTTCAAGTTCGCCTGGCATGCGTACGACGGAGTGCATCACCGGCTCGGCTGGCCCGCGCCGTGGCGCAAGCTCCACCCCGAGGCGTTGGACCTGGAGGCCGGGTTCCTCGACGTGATCGACGAGCTCGAGCCCGATGTCGTGCACGCGCACGACATGCACGTGATCGGCGTCGCTGTGCGTGCCGCCGAGCGCGCGAAGCAGCGTGGCCGCAACCTCAAGGTCGTGTACGACGCCCACGAGTACGTTGCCGGTCTGTCCCGGTACGGCGCTCGGACCCGGCGTTCCATCGCCGCGTGGGCCAACCTCGAGGCCGAGTACATCGGTAAGGCCGACCGGGTGATCACGGTCAGCCCGGCCATCGCGCATCGCCTGCGCCGCGAGCACAACCTGGATCACGAGCCCGTCGTGGTGATGAACACGCCTAATCCGGCGGATGTGTCAGCCGAGGTGACCGATCTCCGTAGCCAGCTCGGGCTGCCGTCCCAGACCCAGCTGCTCGTCTACAGCGGTGGCGTGACCAAGGCGCGCGGCGTCGAGACCGCCGTACAGGCTTTGGTCGACCTGCCGGACGTGCATCTGGCCGTGGTCTGCGTGCCCAATGTCGACACCGACGCCGTACGCCAACTGCAGTCCCTGGCCGTGGCGCTCAAGGTGCAGGACCGGGTCCACTGTGTGAACCCGGTGAAGCCGGACGAGGTGGTCGCGTTCCTGCGGACCGCTGACATCGGGCTGATCCCGATCCTGCGCTACCCGAGCCACGAGATGGCCCTGCCGAACAAGCTGTTCGAGTACGCCTTCGCCGGACTGCCGGTCGTCGTCAGCGACATGCCGAGCATGAAGGAGTTCGTCGACCAGACCCAGATCGGCGCCGTCTTCGTCGCGGCGGACGCGAAGGACCTGGCCGCCAAGGTCCGCACGGTCCTCGGCGACCTCGACTCCTACCGTGAGCGGGTGGCCGACCCCGGCTACCAGCAGGAAGTCTCGTGGTCGGGGCAGGCCGACAAGCTCCGTGCTCTGTACGGCGAACTCTCCGGACAGAAACTCAAGGTGGATCACTAGTGCGGATTCTGATGATCGCGCAGTCTCCGATTGCCGGGGACTCGCGCATCCTGCGAGAGGCGAGGGCGCTCGCCGCCGCCGGGCATGAACTGCAGGTGATCGGCCGCGATGTTCCCGATGGATTCGAGATCGGTCCGGGGATCACCGTCGAGTCCGTGTCCCGATCGGCCGGCCTGCGGTCCGGTAGTGGCGGCCTCGCGGTCGGCCACGGCCGGAGTGGGCCGAAGGTGCTCGTTCAGCGGTTCGGCCGCTGGCTGCTGCTGCCCGAGCACCGGAACCGGACCGAGAGGCAGTGGCGTCTGGCGGCAGCTCCCCGAGTAGCGGCGTCCGGGCCCGTGGATGTTGTGCATGCGCATGACTTCAACACGTTGGAGCTCGCCGCCGAGTACGCCGAGAAGTGGTCGGCTGCCCTGGTTTACGACACCCACGAGCTCTGGTTCGACCGTGCGCTGCCGGGGCGGCCGACACCGCTGTGGCGGGCGCGGGGTCGGCGGTTCGAGGTTTCCCTTGCCTCGAAGGCGCGCTTCGTCATCACCGTGTCGGAGGGAATCGCGGCCCGGCTGCGGTCCCGCGGTTTGCCCGACGTCCGCGTCGTACGCAACACGTTCCCGCGGGCGTACGACGTACCGCCGGCACCGGATCGTCCCGAGGGCCTTTTGTACGCCGGTCGCGTGGGCGCCGGCCGGGATCTGGCGACCGTGGTCGGGGCCGCGCGCCAGCTGGCGCCGTTCCCGACGGTGCTGATGGGATCGGTGGATCCCAACTATCGCTTGGATCTGGGCCCGGTCGAGCGGGCTGCCGAACGCTCGATCGACGAGGTCGACGACACCCTGCGCTCGTACGGCATCTCGCTGGTCACGCTCACCAATACCTGCGAGAACCATCGATTGGCCTTGCCCAACAAGGTGTTCCACGCGGTCCGCGCCGGTGTGCCCGTGGTTGCCGCCGATCTCCCGGAGCTGCGGGCGGTCGTGACGCAGTACAAGCTCGGGACGCTCTACGAGCCCGGCAACGTCTCGTCGCTCACTGCCGCCGTTCGCGCGTTGATCGAGAGCTACCCCACCTACACCGATGGTGTGCGGGCAGCAGCCGCAGACCTCAACTGGGAAAAGGATTCAGCAACCCTGGTCGCTGCGTACAGCGAGCTGTAGCTCAGACGACCAGGTGAAGCTTTACCGGTGCCACGCCGATTTCCACTCGTTGGCCCCAGCTGATGGCGAGGGTGTCGGACTCCATGCCGTCGCCGAACACGACGAGCTCGGACTCGGCTGTGATCGTCAACGTATCCGGGGCTTTGAGCAATCCCTCGGTGTTGTCGGTGCCGGTTGCGGGCGACGGCCAGGCCTCGCGAACGAACCAGCACAGGGCGGGATCGGTCGGAGTCGGCAGGGCCAGCGGGCTGCGCCGTTCCTGCCAGGCCGACCGGCACCAGCCGGTCGACCCGGTGCCCGTGCCAACGAGGATTCCCGACGAGGACTGCCGCTCGGGTGATCCGTCCGGCGAGCTCAGTCGGTAGCGGGCCGACTGATGCGAGTGGTGGCCGACGTACACCTCGTTCAGGGCGATCAGTTGTTGGCCGTCATCGGTGCTCGCGGCAACCATCGTGCGGGCGACCACGCTGTGGCTGACGAGCAGGTCGCCGATCGCGGCCGGTTCGTGCGGCACGAGTACGCCGGGATTGCGGGCCCGCTCGGGGTTGATCCCGATCACCGGCTGGCCGTCGAGGTACTTCGCCACGTTCGCGACCAGCCCGTCTTGCCCGACCGCGATCACCACATCCTCCGGCCCGAACCCGAACCGGTCGAGATCGTTGCGCTCGGCAACGGCTCGCCGCCAGTCCAGCGGGATCGCCGCCGACACGGTGGCGAGCGCCTCCTGTTGGGCTTGGTGGCGCGCGTCGAGCTCGGCCAGGTCCCGGCCGCGGCCGGCCAGGAAGAAGCCGGCCTGCTGCCGGGTCCCGTGCCGGGCGACCAGCTCGGTGAGCTCGGTCGCCCGGTGCACGACCACCGCCCTGGGTGGGAGGCTCATGCGGTCAGCTTGGCGAGCAGCGGAGTGATGAGGTCGGGCGTCAGGTTGAGCGTGCCGATCTCCGGCAACGCACCTTCCTTGATCGCCATGGCCAGGATGGTCGCCTGGTCCAGCTCGGCGTACGCATCCAGCATCGCCTTCTCCGCGGCGGCCGCCGCGGCACCGATGACCCGCTTGGCGTCGGCCTCCGCCTCACTCAGCGCCCGCTGCCGGCTTGCTGCTGCCGCGGTCTCGATCTGCCCGGCCGCAGCCGCTTCGGTCGCGCGCATCCGCTCGTTCTGACCGCGTTGGTTGACCAGTTGCTCCTCGCGCCGGGCCAGCTCGATCTGGTTCTGCAGCTCGTTCTCCGCGATCGACCGCTCCCGCTCGACCGCCATGGCACGACGCTCGTACGTCGCCTTGTCCGCGGCCTGCTGCACCATCTCTCGCGTGGGAGTCTGCAGCGCCTTCTCGACATCGCGCTCGGCCCGTACGGCGACCACGCGGACGTCCTCGACACCGATCCCCAGGCCGGTGAGTCGCTGATCTTCGCGCAACCCGGTCCCGACCGCTTGTCGTAGCGCGGTCATGCCCTCGGACAGAGCTTCGGTCAGGGTCATCCGGGCCAGCAGGTCCAACGCCGTCTGCTGAGCCAGCTCGGTCAGCAGGCCACCGAGCTGCTCGAGCGGAGTGGCCCGCCAGAGCCCGGTGTCCGGGTCGATCCCGAAATCGAGCCGGCTCGAGGCCAGCGCCGGATCGGTCACGCGGTACGTCACGGTCGCCTGCACGGCCACGTCCTGGAAGTCCTGCGTGCGGCCGTGGAACAGCAGCGGCTGCTCGCGGTCGTCGATCGGGATCTCGCTCAGCGACGAATTCAGCGCGCGGAACCAGAACGCCTGGCCGGCGCCGTCGTGCGCGACCTTGCCGTTGCGCAGGTGCCGGACGTGGGTGGTCGGGTTGGCCCGCAGGTGGCTGATGAAGCGGAACCGGGTGATGTCTGCCATCTCGTCGTTCTCCTTGTCGTCACTATGACGATAAGGGTCGGGGTGACTTCTCGTCAAGATGACGATTAAGATCGCTCGCTATGGACTTCGAGCCGCTCGGCCTGGCCACCGACCTGGTCATCCTGACCGTCCGCGACGGCCGGCTGCAGGTGCTGCTGATCCGCCGCGGGATCGCGCCGTACCGGGGTCGCTGGGCGCTACCGGGTGGGTTCGTCCGGCCGGCCGAGGACCTCGAGTCGACCGCCCGTCGCGAGCTCGCGGAGGAGACCGGTCTCTCGTCGGACCACATCCATCTCGAGCAGGTCGCGACGTACGGCGCTCCCGACCGCGATCCTCGTGGTCGGGTCGTCAGCGTCGCCTACCTGGCCCTGGTCCCGGATCTGCCCGCGCCCGTCGCCGGATCCGATGCCGCGTCCGCGAGTTGGGCCGATACCGCCGAGGTACTGGACGATCCGCGCCGCCTGGCCTTCGACCACCACCGCATCCTCACGGACGCGGTCGAGCGAGCCCGGGCCAAGCTCGAATACTCGCCACTCGCCACAGCCTTCTGCCCACCCGAGTTCACGATCTCCGAGCTGCGCGGGATCTACGAAGCCGTCTGGGGTACCCCGCTGGACCCGCGCAACTTCCACCGCAAGGTCACCAAGACCGCGAACTTCGTCGAACCGGTGGGCACCACCACGACCAGGGACGGCGGCCGTCCGGCGCAGCTCTTCCAGCGCGGCACCGCGACCACCCTCCACCCGCCGATGACGCGCGGCTGAGCTATCGGGACCGCAGGGCCAGCTCTTCGGCCGTGATCAGGTCGGTGTGGGTGCCGGGGGAGCCGCAGGCCCAGCCGCCGGCGATGGAGCCGGCCCGGGCGGCGTCGTACCAGGAGACTCCGTCGAGGAAGCGTGCCAGGAACGCGGCCACGTACGCGTCGCCGGCGCCGTTGGTGTCGACGACCGGGCGATCGGGGAAGTGGATCGCCCGGAGGTGCCGAGTGGGCTCGTCGCGGACGTGCAGGTAGCTCCCGTCCCCGCCGGCCATCGCGACAACGACTTCGGCTCGGCCGTTGGCGAAGATCCAGTCGACCGCGTCGGGTGGCAGCGAGTGGGTCGAGACGAACACGATGTCGGCCGAGGTCGCGAAGTCCTTGTGGTAGTCGTTGCGGCCGTCCCAGTCGTGCAGGTCGGTCGAGACCGTGCATCCGGCCGCGATCGCGTCACTCAGTGCGTACCGCGCGAAGTCCATGATCGACACATGGACATGCCGTGCGCGGACGACGTTCGTCCGCCAGAGATCCGGGTCGACGCGCAGTCCGGCCGGGTGGCGTGCGTCGTACAGGGAGAGGCGTTGTCCGTCCGGCGCGACCAGGTTGACCGATCGGCGGGTCCCGCTCGGATGGAGCACCACGTGGAGCGGCAGCCGGAGTTCGTCGTACGTACGGCGGATGCGGGCGCCCTCGGGGTCGTCGCCGATCACGTCGACCAGGGCCGCCTGCAGTCCGAGCAGGTGGCAGCCGAGTGTCACGCCATGACCCGTGTGACCGAGGTACGACGCGATCGGGTCGACGACCCTGATCGTCTCCAGGTCCACCAACGGCAGACTCGGCACCCGCACGATCGTGTCGATCCCCACTCCACCCACAACCAGCACATCCAGCTCCACCCGTCCCGTATACCCGACTTTCGGCGGCTAAGACAGGTGTATGTCAGAAACAATCTCGGTCACCGAGACGTCCTCGTCGACCGGCCTACTCGCGGTGCTCAGGCAGTACTCCTTCGACTCCGCGTACGGCCCGTCGGTGGCCGACCACCCACGCATCGGCACCCGCGGCCGGCGTCGTATCCGCTCGGCGTAGTCCACGATCCGGCCTCCTCGACCTCGAATTCACTGGAGTTCGAGCGTCGCCGTGGAGGCCTGTCCGTCACATCTGCCGAATGCCCTATCTGTCGGTCCGGTCCAGCAGGCCGTCCCGCAGTGCGACCGCTGCTGCCTCGGTCCGGGACGCGGCGCCGAGCTTGGTCAGCAGGCGGGACAGGTGGATGCCAACCGTGCGCGGCGAGATGAACAGCTCGGCTCCGATCTCCCGGTTCGACCGTCCTTGCGCGACGACGCGCAGCACCTCGAACTCACGCCGGGTGAGTCCGAACGGCAGCGCCCGCGGCGCCGGCTCGTCCGCCAACCGCGCCCGCTGGGCGAGTGCGGTGAGCTGATCGAGCAGCGGCGGCAGCCCGATGTCCGTAGCCAGCTCGATCGCCTCGCGCAGCCGCAGGCGGGCACCGCCACGATTACTGTCGGCGAGCGCAACCTCGGCAGCCTTGGTCAGGGTCTTGGCCAGCTCCCACCGTGCGCCGATCCGGCGCCAGTGATCGGCGATCGCGTCCCAGTCGGCGAGCTTGGACGGCCCGAGCTCCGCGGCGAGAACCATCCGGTAGCCGTCGTTGAAGGCGACAGGCTTGGGGGCCAGCTGTGCGAGCTCCGCCCGTCGCCGGGTCACTTGTGTCAGCACGCGCTGGTCGCGGGGATGCGCCGCCCGCCAGGCCTGCAACATCCGCTCTCCGTCCACCACCACGTCCAGGTGCGCGGGCTGATCGATGCTTAGCGCAATGAATTCGCCGAGCAGCCGATCGGCCTCGGCGTACTCGGCCCGCGCGGTGGCCAGCCCCATGGCGAGCTGCAGCCAGCCCGTCCGGAGCAACCCTTCGAGCTCGGGACTGATCAGCTCGCCGATCCGATCGACATCGGCGGCGAGCGCGTCGAGCTCGCCACGGCCGAGGCGGATGTAGGCACGATGGATGCGCAGGTACGCGTCGTACACCGGCGGCAACCCGGCATCGTGCTGGTCCTCGGCCAGCTCCAAGGCCTCGTCCCAGCGTCCGAGTACGACCAGCAGCCCGCACGCGGCGCTGGTCAGGATCGCGCCGCGAGAACGACGCATCCCGGCCTGCTCGGCGGTGCGCAGGGCTCCCATCGCCACCTGGGCGGCCGACGTGAACGCGGCGTCGCTCCACGCGACCCGGAGCTCCCACAGCGCGGCGGTGAGCGCGGTGTAGTGGTCGCCGCAGCGGATGGCGAGCTCGCGGGCGGCCGGCAAGACCTCGCGCGCCAGCGCCAGATCGCCGTTCGGCGCGTCACTCTCGAGCAGCCCGCGAACGGCGAGCGCCATCGCGCGAACAGAGTCGTCGCCCACCGCCGCGGCCAGTTCGGCGGCCTCGATGGCGATCGGCCGTGCTTCGTCCTGGCGGTAGGTCAGCGCGAGGGTGCTCGCAGTCGTGCAGAGGATGCGCGCGCGAGTGGCTGGTTCGGTCGCGAGCTCCAGGGCGCGGTGGAGGTCGTCCAGGCCGCTGAGATCGGTCTGGATCTTCAGCCGGGTACGCCGTTCGAGCAGCCGCGCGACGCGGTCGGGCTCGACCGCCGGATCGAGCAGGGCCAATGCCTCGGTGCAGGCCTCGATGCCGATCTCCGACTCCGCCGCCAGCCGTGCACACGCCGCAACCTGCTCCAGCACAGTCACCCGGTCCACGCCGATCGGATCCGCGACCCGATCCCATAGCCGCAGGACTCGAGTCAGCAGCCGGACCTCTTCGGCGTACCCGAGCTGCGCCCGCGCCTCCCGAGCCGCCGCGTACGCGGTCCGCAGTGCCTCGGACGGTACGTCGGCCGCCCACCAGTGATCGGCCAGCTCAGCGGCCGGCCGGGCGTGCGTGGACAGGCTCGGCTGTTCGGCCAACGCGCGGGCGAAGGTGGCGTGCAAGGTGGCGCGCTCGCCGGGCAGCAAGTCGTCGTACACGGCCTCCCGAATCAGCGCGTGCCGGAAGGCGTAACCGTCTTCGGTCACCACCAGCTGGTCGCGATCGACGAGCAGCCTCAACGCGTCCGTCGTGTAGGGATGTACGGCGGCCAGAAGCTTGTCTCCAACCGGTGCGCTCGAAACGGACGCAGCGGAGAGCAGCCGACGAGAGTCCTCTGGCAGCCGCGCGATCCGGCTGAGGAGGAGCGTGCGCAGGTTCGTGGCGCCGGAGTCGCCGGTCTGCGCGAGCGCCTCGACGAAGAGCGGATTGCCGCCACTGCGCGCATGGATCTGCTGGGCGACCGTCGAGTTCTGCCGGCCGGTGATCGCGGCGAGTTGCCGGCTGACCGCTCGCTGGTCGAGCGGGCCGAGGTCGAGCGAGACCACCTCGTTCCGGCGACCGAGCTCGGCCAGCAGGCGATTCATCGGGTGCTGGACGTCGACCTCGCCGGTCCGGACCGTGCCGATCACGAGCACCGAGCCGGTCTCCAGGTTGCGGGCCAGGTAGACGAACAGTTCGCGCGTGGCCGGGTCGGCCCAGTGCAGGTCCTCGATCACCAGCACGATCGGGCGAGCCGCCGCGATCCGTTCGAAGACGCTCAGGATCTCCCCGAACAAACGGCCCCGCGCCTCGTCCCCGTCGTACGCCCCGAACAGCTCGGGCCCGCCCAGCCGCCGCGCCAACTGCTTGCCAATGGCAATGAACGGTACGAACGCCGCACTCGCGCCACCGGTCTCGAGACATCCACCGGTCAGTACGACGGTCTCGGCCGGCAGGCCCGTGCTGAACTCCGCCAGCAGCCGGGTCTTGCCGATTCCGGCCTCACCCGACAGCAAGACCGTGACCGCGCGGCCGCCGAGGGTTTCGTCGTACGCGGACCGTAGCCGGGCGAGCTCCTCGGAACGCCCGGCCAGCACAGGGCTGACGGTCCGCATACCGCGGACCTTACTGCGCGATGGGGGCGCCGGTCTTGGCCTGCAGGTCGTCGAAGGTCACGCCGTCGGCGAGCTCGACCAGCTTGAGCCCGTCCGCGGTGACGTCCAGGACGGCGAGGTCGGTGATGATCCGGTTCACCACGCCCCGGCCCGTGTACGGCAGGTCGCACTCCTCGAGGATCTTGTGCGAGCCGTCCTTGGCGACATGCTCCATCAGCACGATCACCTTCTTGGCGCCGTGCACCAGGTCCATCGCGCCGCCCATCCCCTTGACCATCTTGCCGGGGATCATCCAGTTCGACAGGTCGCCCTTGGCCGAGACCTGCATGGCCCCCAGGATGGCGGCGTCGATCGCGCCGCCGCGGATCATCCCGAACGACAGCGCGGAGTCGAAGAACGATGCCCCCGGCAACGTCGTGACGGTCTCCTTGCCGGCGTTGATCAGATCCGGGTCTTCTTCGCCCTCGATCGGGTACGGGCCGACGCCGAGGATCCCGTTCTCGCTCTGCAGGACGACGGTGACGCCGTCGGGGATGTAGTTCGGGACCAGGGTCGGTAGGCCGATGCCGAGGTTCACGTACTCGCCGTCGGTCAGCTCGGCGGCCGCGCGGGCAGCCATTTGCTCACGGGTGAGTGGCATAGTTTCTCAGGCCCCCTTCGGCTCTGACTGGGGTGGTGGGGTGGGAGATGTCTTCTGCACGGTGCGTTTTTCGATCCGCTTCTCGATGTTCTTGCCTACGGCAACGACTCGCTGGACGTACACGCCGGGCAGGTGGATCTCGTCCGGGTCCAGCTCACCAGGCTGGACCAGCTCCTCGACCGTGGCGATCGTGACCCGGCCGGCCATCGCGGCCAGCGGGTTGAAGTTGCGGGCGCTCCGGTCGAAGACCAGGTTGCCCTGGGTGTCGCCCTTGAGCGCGTGCACCAGACCGAAGTCGGTGACGATGGACTCCTCCAGCACGTACGTGGTCCCGTTGATCTCCCGGGTCTCCTTCGGCTCCGAGGCCTTCGCGACCGAGCCGTCGGCGTTGTACAGCTGCGGCAGCCCGCCCTCGGCGACCTGCGTGCCGACCCCGGCCAGCGTGTAGAACGCCGCGATCCCGCAGCCGCCGGCCCGCAGCTTCTCGGCCAGCGTGCCCTGCGGGGTCAGCTCGACCTCCAGCTCGCCGGACAGGAACTGCCGGGCGAACTCCTTGTTCTCCCCGACGTACGACGAAGTCATCTTGGCGATCCGTTTGTCCGCGAGCAGGATCCCGAGACCCCAGTCGTCGACGCCGCAGTTGTTCGACACCACGCTGAGCCCGGTCACCCCCTTGTCGTGCAGGGCGCTGATCAGCGCCATCGGATTGCCACACAGCCCGAAGCCGCCGACCGCGAGGCTCGCGCCGTCGCCGATGTCGTCGACCGCGGCCTGCGGCGACTCGTACGTCTTGTCCATCAGCTGCTCCGTTGCAGTCAGGGGCCGGTTCGCTCCCGACTCTAACCAGCCAGGTGCAACTCCCGCGATGTGTGCGCGACCACAACGGTCATGAACGTCAGGCGGAGGCTTCGGAGCTGATCAGGAGGTTCAGTTCGTGTAGCGCCTCGTACCGGGCGTCTTCGAGCTCGTCCGAGTCCTTCGACAGCACGTTGGCCAGGTGCTCCCTGGCGCTCAGGAGGTCGCCGCTGCACCGGGCAACCCGGGCCAGGCCGATGTGCGCGGCGGCAGCTGTCTCCGCCAGGTCCGCGTGCTCAGCCAGCGCCAGCGCCCAGCTGAAGTCCTCGCCGGCCGCATCCAGGTCGCCCCGGCGGCGGTAGAGCTCGCCGCGCTGGCAGAAGAGCAGTCCGGACTCGTCGTCGGCCCGAAGCTTCTCGGCGAGCTCCAGGGCCTCGCTGATGACGTCGACAGGGTCGTCGACGATGTCTCTGAGAGCTGTCAGCGCCAGGAACATCCCCCACCGGTCGTCAAGCATCCGGAAGCGTCCCAGCGCCGTACGCAACGCCTGAGCGGCATCACCGGGAGTAGCCGACGTCAGACCGGGGTAGCCGCGACACAGTGCGACTGCAGCCCGGGTCCAGGCGTCACCACGCTCGTTCCGCTCCAGGACCTGTTCGACCGTCGCGGCGGACTCGAACGGCCCGAACACCAGCGACCACAGCAGCACTGTCACGGAGTACCGGAACGGGCCCGTGGTGGTCAGTACGATCTGCTGGGCAAGCTCCAGCTGTTCCTGCTCGGCGGAAGCCGCTCCGTGCAGCACCGCGAGCAGGTACTCCTCGTCCATCCCGGCAGGCACGCTGCGGCCGAGCATGCTGAGCACTCGCTCCGCAGCGGCCGCGGCCTCGTCCTGCAGGCCGCGCGACCACCAGTAGCTCGAGGATTCCGCGACCAGTCGCACCGCGACCCGGGGGTCGCTCTCGCAGGCGCGCTCGATCGCGCTGACCACCTGCTCGCCGTAGCTGTCGCCCCCTGAGCTCACGTACCTCATTGTCACTCGGGGGTGTTAACGCCAGGTCACCGGGTCAACAATGAGACAGCTATCTCAGAAACGCAGGACGCCCCAGTGCTCGGGGCGGTGCATGTCCTCGATGTGCTGCGGCGACCAGACCCAGAACTCCAGGTCCTTCCCCTGCACGTAGGCGCCGTCGACCACCTCGTGCGGCCACTGGCACCGCATCAGGTTCATCCGCCACTCGTCGCCCGGGTTCGGCGGGGTGGCGCGGCCGGCGTTGTACTCGGCGAGGTCCGCCCACGGTACGGCGAGCTCCACCGTCCATCCGGTGTCCGTGTCGGACGGGTCGTTGACCGTACCGTCGACGTGGATCGCGGTCCGCAGGCCGGGCAGGTTGGTCGGGTCGATCGGTACGCCGCCGTCGACGTACGGCTTGGGCAGCGTGAGCTCCCAGATCGTCCCGAGCGGGTTGATCTCGAACTCGTAGTAGTTCTGTCCGTCGCCGTCCGGGTCGAGGAACAGTTCGAAGTTGTTCTGGTGGAAGAGCTTGCTGTTCTTCTCGGTCATCGTCGACCAGACGTGCGGCTCCTCGAGCTGAGCGCCGAGGTAGAGGTACTGGTCGTCGTACATCAGCTTCGCGCGGGTCTGGAACCGCGGTGCCGGACCGTCGGCGATCGGGACGAAGTCGCTGGTCCAGGCGGCGGTCTCCCAGGCCGGGTCGGTCAGCGTGCCGTCCAGAATCGGTGCGACGGTGGTCCGCGGGCAGTCGTAGACGGGCAGGTCAGGCATCAGCACGCTCCAGCAGTCGGGCGACAAGATTGGCGAGCAGGAAGGTGATCGCGGTCAGTACCGGTACGACGGCCAGGGTCCAGGGCGAGTCCAGGTGACCGGTCAGGAACGCGAGCACGAGGACCAGCATGAACGCGACCCCGAGGAACGCGACCAGCCGGGGGTGCGGCATCGCCAGCCGGCTCAGCGCGATCCCGCCGAGCACCATGGTGACGACCACGATCACCACGAGCAGCGGGAGCCCGAGCGGACCGCAGTTCGAGGTGTCGCGGAACCGCTCGCAGCTCCGCTCACTCAGCCAGACCCCGGCGATGGACACGAACCCCGACAACAGGCCGACGACCGGCAGGATCAGCAGCGGTGGCAGTGGGGGCGCCTCGGCACGGCTCATTGCCGCAGGCTATCGGGCTCCCAGAACGTACGCGACGGCATCGCGCGCGGTGCCGGTCATTCGGCGTACGTTTCGTGTATGCGCTTCGACCGCTACACCGTGACCCTGCTGACGCTGCGCCCCGACGCGCCCGCGATGACGGACGCCGAGGCCGCCGACCTCCAGGACCGCCACCTGGCCCACGGCGCCGACCTCCAGGGCCAGGGCCTGATCCTCGCCCGCGGCCCTCTGGTCGACCAGGACGACGAGTCCCTCCGCGGGATCTCCATCTGGTCCATCGACCAGGACGCCGCCCGCGCGCACGCAGCCAGCGACCCGGCGGTCCTGGCCGGGCGCCTGGCCGTCCAGGTGATGACCTGGATGATGCCCGCCGGGAATCTCCACTTCGAGAAGGTCCGGGTGCCGCGCTCGGTTGCCGAAGCGACGTCCGAGTAGAGACAGCAGAAGAGGCCCCTCAGCGAGGGGCCTCTTCCACGTGGTCGGGCTGACAGGATTTGAACCTGCGACCTCTTCGTCCCGAACGAAGCGCGCTACCAAGCTGCGCCACAGCCCGAAGTCGCCGTTAGCTTACATGTGACGACTGCTGCGGCGAAATCGGGTTAATCCGTGGGACGAGCGTGAGCAGGGTCGCCTCCGGCCGGCAGGCGAAACGGACCGGCGCGTACGGCGAAGTCCCGAGGCCGGCGGACACATGCAGAGCCGCCTGACGGCCGTCGTGACCCCAGGTGGACAGGCCCTTCACCCGCGAGACGTCGAGGTCGCAGTTCGTCACGAGCGCTCCGTAGAACGGCACCGCGAGCTGGCCGCCATGGGTGTGACCGGCCAGCACGAGCGGATAACCGTCGCCGACGAATCCGTTGAGGACCCGCTGGTACGGCGCGTGCGTCACGCCGATCGACAGGTCGGCCGTCGGGTCCACCTCACCCGCGACTTCGGCGTACCGGTCGCGCTTGATGTGCGGGTCGTCGGTGCCGGCGAAGTCGAGTCGCATCCCGTTGACCTTGAGCGTGGCCTTCGCGTTGTTCAGGTCGGTCCAGCCGGCGCCGGTGAACGCGCGCCGCATTTCCTCGAACGGCAGGTCCGGCCCGTGTGGCTTGTGCCGTTGCTTCTGCGCGGGCAGCAGGTACTTCGCCGGGTTCTTGAAATGCGGCTTCCAGTAGTCGTTGGAGCCGAAGACGAAAACCCCGGGAAGATCCAGCAGATCGCCGTACGCACGAAGCAGTGGGCGGACCGAATTCTCGTGGGAGAGGTTGTCGCCGGTGTTGACGATCAGGTCGGGCTCGAGCGCGGCCAGCCGATTCACCCAGCCGATCTTGCGCTCCTGGGTCGGCATCAGGTGCAGGTCCGACAGGTGCAGCACCTTGAGCGGCGCGGCACCTTCCTCCAGCACCGGAACCGTCACTCTGCGCAGCGTGAACCAGCGCACCTCGACGGCGGCGGCGTACGCGACACAGGCCGCGCCGGCGGCCCCGACGACCGCCGTCGTTTTCAGAGTGGTACTGACAAGCCCACGCAAACTCATTCCTCCAGCCTGCCACAATGATGGTCATGTCCAACTCCGGAATGAAGCAGCGCCTGCACGACGACATGACCGCGGCCCTCAAGGCCCGCGACGAGCTCCGCAAGTCGACCCTGCGGATGGTGCTCACGGCCGTCGCCAAGGCGGAGGTCTCCGGCAAGGAGGCCCGCGAGCTGTCCGACGCGGAGATCGTCGACGTGCTCGGCTCGGAGGCGAAGAAGCGCCGCGAGTCCGTCACCGCCTACCGCGACGCCGGCCGCCCCGAACTCGCCGAGAAGGAGCAGGCCGAGGCGGACATCCTCGCCGAATACCTCCCCGAGCAACTGACCGAGGCCGAGATCGTCGCCCTCGTCACCGCCACCATCGCCGAAACCGGCGCCGCCGACCTGGGCCCCCGAGGCATCGGCAAAGTCATGGCCGCCCTCCAACCCAAAGTAAAAGGTAAAGCCGACGGCTCTGTAGTCTCCACCGAAGTAAAACGCCAACTAGGCGCCTGACGCGGAGGCTGTGGTTGCGAGGACGAGGCAGGGCTCCCGCTGGTCCTCTCCGCCCTCGGCCCAGGAGCCGGACTCGCCTTGATCCGAGGGGTCGCACGTCGGGTGTGATCCAGGTGGGGGATCGTGATGAGGCTGAAGGCCGCGCGGATGGAGCGCCGGCGTGATCGCGGGCGCTGGACCGTGGTGAGGGTGAGCGAGGAGGGGAGCCGGGGTGAGCTCAACTATCTGGTGGGTGGACCCCTGAGATGCGGGGTTGCGGACCCTGGATATGGGTGATTAACCCCCAACGTCAGGGGCAGACCCATGAAATGGGGCCCGCCGAGGGACCGGGTGCGCAGAGTCGTAGCGATTGGTTCGGGCCGGGTCTTCGGCTCGTGGATTCCGGCGGGATTCTTCGCCGATGTGGAGCCGGAACCCGCGACTCGACGACGGGCGCGGGGGATGTTGCGGTTCTTGTGACTGGTGTGGGCGATGGGCGGACCGCCGACACTCACCAACCAGACCACCGAGCAACCGACACCCACCCGGGCAGGCTCAACCACCCTGCCCGGCTCCACCGGACCGCCCGTTGATGAGTGGCACGGGTCCGCTTCGTCGGCGACCAGTCGGGTGAGCGGCACCGCGACCAGCACGATCACGCAGCCCGGAGACCGCGAGAACCACATCCCCGTCCCGGCACCGTCATCACCACACCCAGCTCGCGCACACCACTCGAGCGCGTATCAACCACCCCGCGCCCCGCCGAAGGCGGCAACCAAGTCAGCCGCCGCGCAGCGGTGTCTGATCAACCCACACATCCGTCACAAGAACCGCTTTATGTTGTTAGCAGTTTGGGTATTTGGGGTTCCACGGTGGGCAGACGTTGGGGCCGCGGGGTGGTTTGGTGGTGCCGCCGCCGGTCGGCGGCTTGGTGGTGGTGCCGCCGGTGGGGGGTTTGGGGGAGTTGGTGTTCGAGGGCTGGTTGGCTTTGCTGCCGTTGGAGATGAAGATCGTGACCTTCGAGCCTTCGGGGGCGCCGTCGCGTTGGCGGGGGCTGGTGTAGGCGACGGTGCCGGCGGTCTCCTCGGAGTTGACCGTGCCGGAGGCGATCTCGGTCTCGAAGCCGGCCTGGCTGAGCTTGTTGGCGGCGTCGTCCGGGTTCATCCCGTTGACGAACGGCAGATCCTTCACGTCACCGCGATTGATCTTGTCCGACGGCGCGGTGAAGTGGGTCGTCGGGTAGCCCTGCAGTGCCGCCTTCATCGCGACCTCCCAGATCGGTCCGGCCGTGCCGGAACCTGTCGGGTCGTTGATGTCGTGGCCGTTCAGCGTCTGCCCCTGCAACTGCTTGTAGGGCAGCGAGGCATCGGCGACAACGGAGGCCGCCGCGAGTTTCGTGGTGTAGCCCGCGAACCAAACCGCCTTCGCCTCCTGGATGGTTCCGGTCTTGCCGGCCAGGTCGCTCTTGCCGAACTTCAAGTGCTGACCGGTACCGCCCGACTCCAGCACTTGGTGCAGGACCGCGTTCACACCGTCGGCAACCTCGGGGGCGATCGCCTGCTTGCAGTCCGCACCCGGTGAGCCGACCGACTTGCCGGCTGCGTTCTTGATCGAGGTGACCATCCACGGCGAGCAGTACATCCCGCGAGCACCGAAAGCGGCGTAAGCGCCGGCCAGCTGCAGCGGTGTCACGTAGTCGACGCCCAGCGTCATCGAAGGAACCTGGGTGAGCGGCGCGTGGTCCTGTGCGTTGTACATGCCCAGGCTGGCTGCGATCTTGGCGATCGGGCACAGACCGATCTGCTGCGAGAGCTGCAGGAAGTAGGTGTTGGTCGACAGCTGCGCCGCCTGGATCATGGTCGGATCCGGCACGTTGTGGGTCGAGTTGCTCGGGTGGTAACTGTCGGGGGTCGTGACGGTCCCGTTGCAGGTGCTGAACTTCTTCCCGCCCAGGTCGATGGTGTTCGGCGAATTGATCTTGTAGTTGAGCGGGAACCCCTTCTGGATCGCGGCCGCAATCGTGAACGCCTTCATCGTCGAACCGTTCTGGAAGCCGCCGTACCCGCCGGGGTAGGACTTCGGGACGTTGTAGTTGTACGACGTCTGGTTCTTCTTCCCGCCGTACGGCTTGCTCTGCGCCATCGCCTTCACCAGGCCCGTGCCCGGCTCGACGATGGTGATCGCAGCGATCGCCTGGTCCGTCGGATTGGAGTGGCTGTCCACCGATCGCTGGGCGTCCGCCTGCAGCTTGGGGTCCAGCGAGGTGGTGATCGTCAGGCCGCCGGTCTTGAGGAAGCTGGCGCGCTCGGCCGGTGTCTTGCCGAGGGCCGGGTTCTCCTCGAGCTCCGACACGACCCACTCGCAGAAGAACGGGTACGGGCCGTTGGCGCAGCCGAGTTTGTTCGGGCGGATCTTGGCCGGGTTGATGACCGGGGTCTTCAGCGCCGCGTTGGCCTGGGTCGGCGAGATCACCTTCAGCTCGGCCATCCGCCGGAGCACCACGTCCCGGCGCTCTTTCGCCCGCGACATGCTGTTGGTCGGGTCGTAGCCGGTCGGGTTCTTCACCAGGCCGGCCAGCAGCGCGGCCTGCGGCAGCGTCAGCTGGGACGCGTTCACCGAGAAGTAGTGCTGGGCGGCGGACTGGATGCCCCACGCGCCGTCGCCGAAGTTCGCCAGGTTGAGGTACTTCTCCAGGATCTCGTTCTTGGAGTATTCCTTCTCGACCGCGATCGCGTACCGCAGCTCGGCGACCTTGCGCTGGTAGGTGTCGGCGGTGGCGTCGGCGACCTCTTCGGGCGTCTTCGCCTTCTCGACCAGGCTCACCTTCACGTACTGCTGGGTGATGCTCGAACCACCCTGCTGGATCCCGCCCGAGGACTGGTTCTGCAGCAGCGCGCGCAGGGTGCCCTTGAGGTCCAGGGCGCCGTGCTCGTAGAACCGGTCGTCCTCGATCGCGACGATCGCCTTCTGCATGATCGGCGCGACGTCCTTGAGTTTGACCGGCACGCGGTTCTGCTCGGCCAGGGTCGCGATCAGCGTGCCGTCCTTGGCCAGGATGGTGCTCTTCTGCTTGAGCGGCACCTCGTCGAACTGCTGTGGCAGGTCTTGGAGGGTCTCGGAGGTCTGCTGGGTTGTGAAGCCGACAAGGCTTGCGAACGGGATGGCGAGACCGGCGGCCAAGGCCCCCGACAACACGCTCACCCCAAGAAACATGACCACCGATTGGACGACTCCCCGGTCGCCCTTCTCCCTCACACGCATGGTTATAGAGACTACGGGATGCCTCTTTTGGGTTACCGCTGCGAATGTGAGTTCGGTCACCCTGTCTGGACAAAGTTCATCCAAAAGAATGAGGGCCCGAGCAACTGCTCGGGCCCTCAGTTCGTACGACGTTATGCGGCGTACTGGTGTGCGTCGACCTCAGCCGGAACCAGTGCCAGCTCCAGCACCTCACGGACGTCGCTGACCGGGTGGACCGTCAGCTCCTTCAGCACGGACTCCGGCACATCCTCCAGATCCGGCTCGTTCCGCTTCGGGATCAGGATCGTGGTCAGCCCGGCCCGGTGCGCAGCGAGCAGCTTCTGCTTCACCCCACCGATCGGGAGGACCCGTCCGGTCAGTGACACCTCACCGGTCATCGCGACCTCCGAGCGGACCGGCCGCCCGGACAGCAGCGACGCCAGCGCCGTTGTCATCGTCACACCCGCCGACGGTCCGTCCTTCGGGACAGCACCGGCCGGCACGTGGATGTGGGTGTTCCGCTCGGCCAGGTCGCCGACAGGCAGCCCCAGCTCCGCGCCGTGCGAGCGCAGGTACGACAGGGCGATCTGCGCCGACTCCTTCATCACGTCACCCAGCTGCCCGGTCAACGTGACTCCGGTCGGGCCGGTCTCCTTGTCGGCCAGCGACGCCTCGATGAAGAGCACGTCACCGCCCGCACCGGTCACCGCCAGTCCGGTCGCCACACCCGGAAGCGCCGTACGCTCGGCCGACTCCGGAGTGAACTTCGGCGAACCCAGGTACGCCTTCAGGTCACCCGAACCGATCCGCTGGGTCCCGACGTCCTCGCCCAGGGCGATCTTCGCCGTCACCTTCCGCAGGACGCGGCTGATCGAACGCTCCAGCTGCCGTACGCCGGCCTCCCGGGTGTACTCGCCCGCGAGCAGGCGCAGCGCCGAGTCCTCGAGTGTCACCTCGTCCGCCGTCAGGCCCGCCCGCTCCAGCTGACGCGGGAGCAGGTGGTCACGGGCGATGACGACCTTCTCGTCCTCGGTGTAGCCGTCCAGCTGCACGAGCTCCATCCGGTCCAGCAGCGGCCCAGGGATCGAGTCCAGCACGTTCGCCGTGGCCAGGAAGACCACGTCCGACAGGTCCAGCTCCACCTCCAGGTAGTGGTCCCGGAAGGTGTGGTTCTGCGCGGGGTCCAGGACCTCGAGCAGTGCGGCCGTCGGGTCACCCCGGTAGTCCGCGCCGACCTTGTCGATCTCGTCCAGCAGTACGACGGGGTTCATCGAACCCGCCTCCGTGATGGCCCGGACGATCCGGCCCGGCAGGGCACCGACGTACGTCCGCCGGTGACCGCGAATCTCGGCCTCGTCCCGCACACCGCCCAGTGCGACCCGGACGAACTTCCGTCCCATCGCCCGCGCCACGGACTCACCCAGCGAGGTCTTACCCACACCAGGAGGACCGACCAGGGCCAGTACGGCGCCACTGCGGCGTCCACCGACCACACCCAGACCACGGTCCGCGCGGCGACGCCGTACGGCCAGGTACTCGGTGATGCGCTCCTTCACGTCATCCAGTCCGGCGTGGTCCGCGTCCAGCACGGCCCGCGCCTCGCGGATGTCGTAGCTCTCCTCGGTCCGCTCGTTCCACGGCAGCTCGAGGACGGTGTCCAGCCAGGTCCGGATCCAGCCGACCTCGGGAGACTGCTCCGCGGTCCGCTCCAGCTTGTCGACCTCCGCGAGTGCCGCCTTGGCGACGTGCTCGGGCAGATCGGCCGCTTCGACGCGGGCCCGGTAGTCCTCTTCCTCGGTCTCGGCCTTACCGTCCAGCTCGGCCAGCTCCTTGCGGATCGCGGCCATCTGCTGGCGCAGCAGGAACTCCCGCTGCTGCTTCTCCATGCCTTCCTGGACGTCCTTCTGGATCGTCTCGGAAACCTCGAGCTCGGCGAGGTGATCCTTCACCCAGCCGATCAGCTTCTCCAGCCGCTCGGTCACGTTGGCGTTCTCGACCAGCTCGGACTTCTGCTCGTTCGTCAGGTACGACGCGTAGCCGGCCAGGTCGGACAGCTCCGCGGGGTCGTTCACCTGCTTCACGGAGTCGATCACCTGGTAGGCGCCGCGACGCTGCAGCACCGAGGTCATCAGAGTCTTGTACTCCCGCGCGAGCTCGGCCGACTTCGCGTCGGTGATCTCGTGCAGTACGGTCGCGCTCACCCACAGTGCCGCACCCGGACCGGTCGTACCGGCGCCGATGAGCACTCGCGAGGTCCCGCGGATCACGGCCGCCTGGGCACCGCCCGGCAGCCGGCCGATCTGCTCGATCTCACCGAGCGTCCCGGCCTTGGCATATTTTCCGTCCAGTCGCGGTACGAGAAGTACCTGCGCCGTGCCACCATCGCCGGAGGCCTGCGCGGCATCGATCGCCGCCCGTGCCTCGGGGTCGGCCAGTCGGACCGGCACGACCATTCCCGGCAGGACCACGACGTCGTCCAGCGGCAGAACCGGAAGATTCAACGTATCGGTCACGCTGTCACACCCTTATCCAAAGATTGAGTCTGACTGGCTCAACCAACGACCCCACCAGGTCATTCCCGGGGGTCCGGAGCGTTCGCTCCCGGTGAAATCAGGGCGCTGCCGGTGAAATCAGGGGTGATCAGGCGGTGAGCAGCTCGCCGATCTGGCGTAGACCGGTCAGGTCGTGCACGTCGTCGGCCAGCGCCGGCACCTCGACGGCCGGGATCGAGCGGTGGCTCCGGCGGAACCGGTCGGCGCGTTTGTGCTCCCCGACGACCTGCCGCATCTTGTCCGCGTGCAACCGCAGTACGGCGGCCGTCAGCGGCGACTTGTCCGCCTCCTCCAGCCGCTCGGCGGCGGCCAGCGACCGCTCGGCCGACAAGTCCGCGGCCTCGCTGTTGGTGACGCGGTTCAGGACGACGCCGGCCAGCGGCATGCTCTCCGCCCGCAACCGCTCGGCGAAGTACGACGCCTCCCGCAGCGCGTCGTTCTGCGGAGCGGCGACGACGAGGAACGCGGTGTGCGGTTCACGCAGCAACGCCACCGTCTTCTCGGCCCGCGCCCGGAACCCGCCGAAGAGCGTGTCGAACGCCGCCACAAACGTTTGGACGTCGGTCAGCACCTGGGTCCCGAGCACCTTGTTCAGCACCGACATCGCCATGCTCACCCCGGCGGACATCAACTTGAACGGACCACGCGCCGGCGCCAACAGCAGCCGCAGGAACCGTCCCTCCAGCAACGACGCCAGCCGCTCAGGCGCATCCAGGAAGTCCAGTGCCGACCGCGACGGCGGAGTGTCGACCACGATCAGGTCCCACTCGCCGGTCTTCTCGGCCTGCTTGTGCAGCTGGCCGAGCTTCTCCATCGCCATGTACTCCTGCGTCCCCGCGAACGACGACGACAACGCCACATAGAACGGATTCGCCAGGATCTGCTCGGCCTTCTCCGGCGTCGCATGCGCCAGTACGACGTCGTCGAACGTGCGCTTCATGTCCAGCATCATCGCGTCGAGCCGGCCGCCGTTCGTGGTGTCGGCCTCGGCGACGGCCCGCGGGGTGTTGTCCAGCTCGGTCAGCCCCAGCGACTGCGCGAGCCGCCGGGCCGGGTCGATCGTGAGTACGACGACCTTCCGGCCGCGCTCGGCCGCACGCAGACCCAAGGCCGCGGCCGTGGTCGTCTTACCGACCCCGCCGGCGCCGCACGTCACGATGATGCGCGTCGCCGGATCGTCGATCAGCGCATCCAGATCCAGGTCCGTCACGGGCGGAGCTCCTCGGCGAGGTCGACGAGGGCGCCGTGGTCGATTCCCTCGGGCTGCAAGGCCAACTCGGTCACTTTCTTGCCCAGGGCATCAATCCGGTCGCGGTTCTCGCGTTCGAGTCCGACCCGGATCGCGTGATCGTGGGCCTCGGCCGCGAGCGTCTTCACGAGCGCGGCGTCGGCGGTGAGTCCGGCCGCCTTCAAGCCCCTGGTCAACTCGGCGATCGGCAGTTTCTCCTTCACCGCAAGGGCAAGCGCGTCATCGTCGAGCGGGCTGTTGCGGACCATGTTCACCACGATCGATCCGATCCGCAGGTCGAGAGCCTCCAGTTGCTCGACCGCGTCGAGCGTCTCCTGGACCGGCATCTCTTCGAGCAGCGTGACCAGGTGGATGCGTGTGACGTCCGAGCGCAGCATGCCCATGATCGCGTCCGCCTGGTTGCGGATCGGCCCGACCTTGGCCAGGCCGGCGACTTCGTGGTTCACGTTCAGGAATCGCGCGATCCGGCCCGTCGGTGGTGCGTCCAGTACGACGGCGTCGTACGCGAGGCGTCCGTGCGCCTTGCGCCGCGTCGCCTCGTAGACCTTGCCGGTCAGCAGTACGTCGCGCAGTCCCGGCGCGATCGTGGTGACGAAGTCGATCGCGCCGACCTTGTCGAGTGCCTTCCCGGCGCGGCCGAGGTGGTAGTACATGTCGAGGTACTCGAGCAGGGCGGCCTCGGCGTCCACGGCCAGGGCGAACACCTCGCCTCCGCCGGGGCCGGTCGCGATGCGCGTCTCGACGTACGGGAGCGGCGGTACGTCGAACAACTGGGCGAGCCCCTGGCGTCCCTCGACCTCGACCAGGAGGACGCGTCGGCCCTGGTCGGCGAGGGACAGCGCCATGGCGGCCGCAACGGTTGTCTTCCCGGTGCCCCCCTTACCGGTGACCACATGCAGTCTCGCCATGGTCCCAGGGTAGGACGTGCTCCACGACACACGGCGAGGGCATGTCTCCCGGCCCCACGCCTACTGCGCGGCACTCGGCACGGCACCTCGCCGCACGGTTGCAAAGGCCGCGATGCTCCGCATCGAGACCTTCGCCCCCGCACGCCGATGCGCCGCACCGAGCACCTGCTCGCGACGGCCTGGGTCCGGGAGACATGCCCTAGAGTCCACCTCATGAAGAAGTTCGAGTACTTCACTGCGCCGCTGCTGGTCCACTCGACCAAGGAGATCCTGGACAACTTCGGCCAGGACGGCTGGGAGCTGGTCCAGGTCGTCCCGGGGATGAACCCGGAGAACCTGGTCGCCTACTTCAAGCGGGAGATCGAGGACAAATGAGCCACCCCGAGGAGAAACTCGCCGAGCTCGGCCTGAAGCTGCCCGACGTGGCCAAGCCGGTCGCCGCGTACGTGCCCGTCGTACGCACCGGTGACCTCGTCTACACGTCCGGCCAGCTGCCGCTGCGCGAGGGCACCCTGATCGCCACCGGCAAGGTCGGCGCCGAGGTGACCGCCGAGGTCGCGAGCGAGTGCGCCCAGCAGTGCGCGCTGAACGCCCTGGCCGCGGTCAAGTCCGAGATCGGCGATCTGGCCGACATCAAGCGCATCGTCAAGGTCGTCGCGTTCATCGCGTCCACGCCCGACTTCACCGGCCAGCCGCAGGTCGCGAACGGCGCCTCCGAGCTGTTCGGCCAGGTCTTCGGCGACATCGGCCAACACGCCCGCAGCGCCGTCGGCGTCCCGGTCCTCCCCCTCGACGCCCCCGTAGAGGTCGAACTGATCGTCGAGGTCGGATAACCACACCCGTGCGTGACCTGAGGTCCCACCGAATGTCCGGCCAGATGGCCGAGACAGCCCTCGCCCACGCCCGCAGCCACCACCCCCCAGCCGCCCCCCGCCCAGCCTCAACAGTCATCCTCCTCCGTGATGCAGCGGGGCCGGAGGTCTATCTGTTGAGGCGGCAGCGGAGTATGGCGTTTGCGGCGGGGATGACTGTGTTTCCCGGGGGTCGGGTTGATCCGACCGACTCGACGATTGCTGATTCGTGGTCTGGGCCGTCGCCGGAGTGGTTTGCGGATCGGCTGGGGTGTAGTGCGTACGCGGCGGCTGCTTACGTGGCTGCGGCCGTGCGGGAGACGTTCGAGGAGTCCGGCGTACTGCTCGCCGGCCCGTCGAGCGAGGAGGTCGTCGGCGACACCACCGGCGACGATTGGGAGGCTGACCGGATCGCCCTGGAGACGCGGGCGGTCGGGTTCGCCGAGTTCCTGCATCGGCGCGGGCTGGTCCTGCGGGCGGATCTGCTCGGCCCTTGGGCGCGCTGGATCACGCCGGAGTTCGAGCCCAAGCGGTACGACACCTGTTTCTTCGTCGCGGCGCTTCCGCCCGGCCAGATCACCCGGGACGTGACCAGCGAATCCGACCAGGTCGCCTGGATGCGCCCGGCCGACGCCGTCACGGCCGTCGACACGGGCGAGCTGCTGATGCTGCCCCCGACGTACGTGTGCTGCCGCGAGCTCTCGGCGTACGACGAGGTGGCGGCGATCCTGCCCGCGGCGGCCGCCCGGGAGATCCGCACCATCCTCCCGACCGTGCGCCTTGACGGCGACGACGCCTACCTGGAGACCCGATGAGAGTCACCGACTACGCGAGCCTGGTGCTGGCCGACAACCCCGGCCTGATGACCCTGGACGGGACGAACACCTGGATCCTCCGCGCTCCGAACGCCGACGAGTCGGTGGTCGTCGACCCCGGGCCGATGCTGGAGGACCACCTCCGCGAGGTCCTCGACGCCGCGGGCAAGGTCGCCGTCGTACTGCTGACCCACAAGCACCCGGATCACTCCGAGGGCGCGGCCTGGTTCGCCAACCAGGCCGGCTGCGGCGTCCGTGCGGTCGACCCGGCGTTCCGGATCCCGACCGACCACGCCCACGGCCTCGCGGAAGGCGACGTGATCACCGCCGGCGAGCTCCGCATCGAGGTCCTGCCCACCCCCGGCCACACCCTCGATTCGGTCTGCTTCTGGCTCCCGCAGGACGGCTCACTCCTGACCGGCGACACGGTCCTGGGTCGAGGCACATCAGTCGTAGCCCACCCAGACGGCGCCCTGGGCCCGTACCTCGAATCCCTCGAAAAGCTCCAGGCCTTCGCCAACTCCCCAGCCGGCGTACACCGCCTCCTCCCCGGCCACGGCCCAGTCATCACCGACCCCGGCAAGGTCCTCTCGTACTACCTCAAGCACCGCGAGCAACGCCTGGCCCAGGTCCGAGCCGCCGTAGCCGAAGGCCACACCACCCCCGAGGCCGTCGTCGAACACGTCTACGCCGACGTGGACCGCTCCCTCTGGCCCGCAGCCCAACTCTCCGTCCAAGCCCAACTCGACTATTTGGCTGGCTGACCCATCGATTTGCCTGGCCAACCCACGAAGTCAGGGGTTTGTGACCCACAACCTGGGTGATTAACCCCAGATTTCGTGGGTCTGCCAGGCAAATTGGGGTTATCCACAGATCGGGCGAGAGGTGTCCCGGGACCGCCCGGCTGCATGGATGCTGGAGACATGAACCCCAGACTCGAGGCGGTAGCAGCCAAACATGGCGGCGTCTTCAGTCGGCAGCAGGCGCTCCGGGCCGGGTACACGCCCGACCAGATCGAGGATCGCCTGCGCGACAGTCGGTGGGAACGAGTCCGTCACGGCCAGTACGTCGAGCGCACGGACCTGGACCATCTGCCACCTTGGGAACGTGAGCTCCTGCTCCATCGGCGGCTGGTATACGCGGCAGTCAACGCGATGCGTCCGGGTACGGCGATAGTGAGCCACCACTCGGCCCTCGTCGTTCACGGCGTCCCGGTCTGGGGTGTCGACCTCACCGAGGTGCAGCTGACGAGGTCGGACTCCGCCCGCACCGGCTCGGCCGCGAGGGTGCGACATCACCACGGTCAACTGACCGGCGACGCCGTCATCGAGGTCGACAATCTGAGGGTCACCTCGGTCGCCAGATCCCTCGTCGAGACCGCGGCCGCGGGGTCCTTCGAATCCGCGGTGGTCAGCGCTGACGCCGTACTGCGGAATCGAATGGTGCCCGATGCCGAGCTGCGCGGAGCAGTCGAGCAGACGGAGTTCTGGCGCGGTGGGCCGACCGTTCGAGCCGCTGTGGGTTTTGCAAGCCCGTTGGCGGAGTCAGTCGCTGAATCGCGGCTACGCGTGCTGATGCATCAGCAGGGGCTGCCGGGCCCGGAGCTTCAGGCGGTGTTCCACGACGCGGACGGATTCATCGGCCGGGTCGACTTCTACTTTCCCGAGCATCGCACGATCGTCGAGTTCGACGGCATGTCGAAGTACGCCGATGGTTCGAGCGTGGTGCTGATCCAGGAGAAGATCCGCGAAGACCGATTGCGTGCTCTAGGCCTGCAGGTGGTCAGGCTCACCTGGGAGGATCTCGCGCATCCGGACCGTACGGCGATGCTCATCCGGCGGGTGTTTGCCCGGTCCCGAGAGACGTACCGCGCTGGGTAACCCACGAAGTCGGGGGTTCCACACCCATATCAAGGGTGGGTAACCCCCGACTTCCCTGGTCAGCCAGGCAAATTGGTGGGTCAGCCAGGCAAATTGGTCGGGATGGCTGGGGGATGGGTGGAGCGGGCGAGGTGGGGTGGGCGAGGTGGGGTGGGTGATGTGAGGTGAGCTAGCGGGCTCGGCGTTGTAGGCGGTCGACGTCCAGGAGTACGACGGAGCGGGGCTCGAGGCGGACCCAGCCGCGGGACGCGAAGTCGGCCAGGGCCTTGTTCACGGTTTCGCGGGAGGCGCCGACGAGTTGGGCCAGCTCTTCCTGGGTGAGGTCGTGGTGGACGTGGACGCCGTCGTCCGCCGTACGTCCGAAGCGGCTGGCCAGGTCGAGCAGAGCCTTCGCCACGCGCCCTGGTACGTCGGAGAACACCAGGTCGGCCACCACGTCCGACACCTTGCGGAGCCGGCCGGCCAGCTGCAGCAGCAGGCCGCGGGCCACCGCGGGGCGGCCGTCCAGCCAGCGGAGCAGCTCGTCGTGGGTCAGCGACATCAGCGTCGCATCGGTCACCGCCGTTACCGTGGACGACCGGGGACCCGGGTCGAAGAGCGACAGCTCACCGAACATCTGGCCGGGGCCGAGGACGGCGAGCAGGTTCTCCCGGCCGTCGGCGGAGGTGCGGCCGAGCTTGACCTTGCCCTCCACCACGATGAACAGCCGGTCACCGGAGTCGCCCTCGTGGAACAGCACCTGGCCGCGGCGCAGCCTGCTCTCGGACATCGACGCGGCCAGAGCGTCGGCTGCCTCGTCGTCGAGCTGACTGAACAGCGGTGCCTGTTTGAGTACTGCGGCATCCACCTTGGGCCTCCTAGGACCTTCGACCACGCCTGCGGACGGGGGATCGCCCTCGACCGGCACCGGAGTCGTTACCAACCGGTTGCCCCAAAACCGTAGCCCCTCAGGTGCGGCTACCGCCACGCAGGCATGCCTGGGCGCCTCCCAGCGTGTCGGTTTACCGCCTGATCCGGACCCGGGAAGGATTGTGGGTGGCGGCACGTAGGCTTCCTCCCATGCCATCCCAGCAAGTCGCAGAGCACCCGCAGGTCGCTCTGAAGCTGCCCCGCAAGGCCCCGGTTTTCACCGACGAGACGCACACCCAGCTCGTCCGCCGGGCCCGCAAGATGCACAAGGTCCTGACCGAGACGTATCCGGACGCTCACTGCGAGCTGGACTTCACCAACCCGCTCGAGTTGCTGGTGGCGACCATCCTGTCGGCCCAGACCACCGACGTGACGGTCAACAAGGTGACCCCGACCCTCTTCGCGAAGTACCCCACGGCCCAGGCCTACGCCGAGGCGGACCGCGAGGAGATGGAGGCGATCCTCAAGCCGACCGGGTTCTTCCGGGCCAAGACCAACAGCGTGATCAAGCTCGGCCAGGCCCTGGTCGACGAGTACGACGGCGTCGTACCCAACAAGCTCGAGGAGCTGGTCAAGCTCCCCGGCACCGGCCGCAAGACCGCGAACGTCGTCCTCGGCAACGCCTTCGGTGTCCCCGGCATCACGGTCGACACGCACTTCGGCCGGCTGGTCCGCCGGTTCGGCTGGACGACCGAGGAGGACCCGGTCAAGGTCGAGCAGATCATCGGCGAGCTGTTCCCGAAGAAGGACTGGACGATGCTCTCGCACCGGCTGATCTTCCACGGGCGCCGCCGCTGCCACGCCAAGAAGCCGGCGTGTGGCGCCTGCCCCGTGGCGCAGTGGTGCCCGTCGTACGGCACCGGCCCGACCGACCCCGAGGTCGCCGCGAAGCTGGTGAAGGTCCCAGTGTCAGGCTCGGTGTGAGGCCCCCTGTGAGGCCCATGGTGAGGCCCGGCGTGAGGTTCCGTACGACGCTGCACGCGACCACCTGGCTCATCGCCGGCCTGGTCCTGGCGTCGTGTGGGACCGAGCAGCCAGCCCCACAATCGTCCGGTACGACGGTTGCCGGCGCGGACAAGCTGGTCGCCTGCCCGGCGACTCCGTCCAAACCGCCCGCAACCAACGCACTCCCGGATATCAGCCTGACCTGCTTGGGGGACGGCCCCGACATCCGGTTGGCCGACCTGCGGGGTCCGCTCGTGGTCAACGTGTGGGCGCAGTGGTGCGGTCCGTGCCGGGACGAAGCGCCGTACCTGGCGAAGCTGGCGACGACGGGAAAGGTGCGGATGCTGGGGATCGACTACGACGATCCGCGGCCGGAGCTTGCCGTGAAGTTCGCGACCGACGAGGGCTGGACCTATCCGCATCTGAGCGATCCGGACAAGACGATCCAGCAGGCGCTGAAGGTCGGGGGTCCGCCGCTGACCGCGTTCGTCGACGCGGACGGCGCGGTGGTCTCGGTGCATCGTGGTGCGCTGACCTCGCAGCAGCAGCTCGACCAACTGGTGAAGGACAAGCTGGGGGTGACGCCGTGATCCCCGATTGGCTGCAGCCGCTGGCGAAGGCGTCCGAGAACGTCGATCCGAACCTGCTGTCGCGCTTCCTGCCGCCCGACGATCCGTCCGTGCGCAAGTCCGCCGTCCTGATCCTGCTTGCCGAGGGCAACGATGGTCCTGAGGTGCTGCTGACCGAGCGGGCCTGGACGTTGCGCAAGCACGCGGGACAGATGGCGTTCCCCGGTGGCGGCGCCGACCCTGAGGACGGGACCGGCGACGAGGGGTCGGTGCGGACCGCGTTGCGGGAGGCCGAGGAGGAGACCGGGCTGGATCCTGCCGGTGTCGAACCGTTCGCGATCTGGCCGGCGCTGTGGGTGCCGGTGAGCAACTTCGGCGTGTCGCCGGTGCTGGCCTGGTGGCGGAAGCCGTCGCCGGTCGCCGTGGTCGACCCCGCCGAGGTCGCCTCGGTCCACACCGTGTCGCTCCGTGCCCTGGCCGACCCGGCGAACCGGATCAGCTGCCTGCACCCGTCCGGGTTCACCGGACCCGCGTTCACCATCGGTGACCTCTACATCTGGGGCTTCACCGCGGGATTGCTGGACAAATTGCTGGTGCTCGGCGGGTGGGCGCGCGACTGGGACCCCTCGGTCGTCGTACCGTTGCCCGACCGCCTGGTGGAGGCCGCCTGGCGCAGCCGGGGGAGCCGGCCCGAGGATGTACGGCGGATGACCGCCATCGAGCACGATCTCGGTCGGCTGAACGGTGACGACTCGGAAGGTGTGGAGTGAGCAAGCTCGACTACGCGCTGCTGATCGTCACGGCATTGGTGGCGATCTCGGGATACATCGAGGGATTCGTGCTGGGCGCGTGCGCCACCCTGGGTCTGCTCGCCGGTGCCGCCCTCGGGGTCTGGGGCGTGCCGCGGGTGCTGGACAACTTCTCACCGAGCGTGTCGGTGTCGTTCGCCGCGCTGGTGCTGGTGGTGGTGCTGGCCTCGATCGGCCGCACGCTCGGCGCCATCCTTGGGTCCAGACTCAGGAACAAGGTGTCCTGGAAGCCCGTGAAGTTCATCGACGCCCTCGGCGGTGCCGCGCTCGCGGCCGTGTCCGTGCTGATCGTTTCGTGGGTGCTCGGCGTCGCTGTGAGTGGTGCGCGGATCCCGAGCGTGACGTCGGCGGTGCGCGGCTCGCAGGTGCTGGCGAAGGTCGACGAAGTCCTCCCGAACCGCGCGGACCAGGCTCTCCAGGCGTTCAACGACGTCGTGAACACCGACCTGTTCCCGCGCTTCCTCGACCCGTTCGTGCCTGAGCGCATCCGCGAGGTCCAGCCGCCGGACAGCGCGATCGCCCGGCAGCCGCTGGTCCGGAACGCCTATTCACGCATCGCCAAGGTCACCGGAGTCGCCAGCTGTTCGCGCGGGCTCGAGGGCAGCGGGTTCGTCTTCGCGCCACAACGGGTGATGACGAACGCACACGTGGTCGCGGGCGTGAGCTCACCGCGCGTCGAGGTCGACGGGAAGTCGTACGACGCGACCGTCGTCGTGTTCGATCCCGAGGTCGACATCGCCGTCCTGTACGTGCCTCAACTGAAGGTCACCCCGCTCACCTTCGACTTCGGCGGCAAGGCGGACGCGCCGGCCGTGGTCCTCGGCTACCCGGAGAACGGTCCGTTCGACTCCGAGCCGGCCCGGATCCGGTCCGAGGAGCGCCTCCGCGGTCCGGACATCTACGGCGACCGCACGGTCACCAGGGACGCCTTCTCGATCTGGGCGTCGGTCCGCCCGGGCAATTCCGGCGGCCCCCTGCTCTCGAACAAGGGAACCGTGTACGGCGTGGTCTTCGCCGCCTCGGTCGAGGACAACCGCACCGGCTACGTCCTGACCGCCGAGCAGGTCTCCGACGACGCCAAAGAAGGCACCACCGCGACTCAGGAAGTCTCCACACAGTCCTGTACGTAACTGCAACAACCTGCAACCGGTGCAACAGATCGGTGCTGCCGCCGCATCCTAGGAGTGTGACGCTGACGGCGGGCGGGATGGGGCGGACGTTGTCGTTCGACGAATTGGTGGTGTCGACCGAGCGACGGCTGCTGCGGCTCGGCCTGATGCTGACCGGTGGAGTGCACAGCGCGGAGGACCTGGTCCAGACGGTCTACGCCCGCGCGCACCGCAAATGGGACCGGATCCAGTCGCTGGACAATCCCGAGGCCTACCTGCGGACCATGGTGGTCAACGAGTTCCTCGGCTGGCGGCGGCTGCTGAAGAACGGCGAGCTGCCGATCGCCGAACCCGCGGACCTTCCCTCCGACGAGGACATCGGCGCCCGCCAGGCGCAGCGCGACGCCACCTGGCGACTCCTCGCGGAGTTGCCGCGGCAGCAACGCGCCGTACTGGTCCTGCGGTACTACGAAGATCTGCGCGACGACGAGATCGCCGCTGTCCTCGGGTGTTCGCCCGTCACGGTCAGGTCGAACGCTTCACGCGGGCTGGCAACCCTACGCAAGACCCTGCCGGCCAAGGAGGAGGAACGCTGATGGACAGGCTGACCGACGAAGAGCTCGAGCGCCTGCTCCGGGAAACCTTTGCGGACAAGGAGAAACTGGTCGACACGTTGCTATGGGCAACCAGGAGGCGACGATCGCCCGTGCCGGCCCTGCTGGCGGCCGCGGCCGTCCTCGTCGTCCTCGGAGGCATCCTGTACGGCGTCAACCGCGACCCCGATGTGGACCCGGTCGCAGTACCTCCGACGACTGCAGTGCAGCCCCAGGACGAGGACGCGCAGATCTGGGCGTCGGCCGTGACCGCGATCACGCAGAAGTTCCAGCCGAAGTACGAGCTGCAGCTCGTGGTCATGCCGCAGCGAACCTCTCCCGAGGCCGACCTGGTGATCGTGCCGTCGAGGGAGTACAACAGCGGTCCGCAGAACGAAAGCGCGACCACGGCCCAGCCGTTCTCGTCGACGCAGATGGATCAGATCGCGGATCAGGTCGGCGCGGCCACCCAGGTCCAGGTGGAGTGGCTGCAACCGGGGGTCTACGCCGGCCCCGTCGACACGTGTGCGGCACCGGAGGCGGCTGTCCTCGTGGGGAACGTGGTCGACAAGGGCGACCACAAGGAGGTCCGCACCAAGATCAACTACGGCTGTGACTTCGTGTACGCGGTGACGTACCGCGTCGAGAAGCGCGCTGACACCTGGACGGCGACCGGTCCGGTCGGATCCGGTGAAGGCACGTGGCCCGTCGGATCGACGTGCGCACCTACCGGAAAGAAGCCAGCCACTCCACCAAAAGACTGTTGAACAGGTCCGGCGTCTCTTCGTGCGGGTAGTGACCGGCGGGGGCGATCAGTTCGTGGCGGAGTGGCGCCGTGACCAGGTGCGGTGGGGTCACCATGGTCGGCGTCACAGCTGGGTCCTTGGCCCCGTGGAGTTGCAGCACGGGTACGGCGATCGGCGTACGCATCCTGGCTGAGTACTTGCGGCCGTCCGGGCGTAATCGGGAACGGGCGAACCAGCGGTGATACTCCAGTGCGCAATGCGGCGCCGGCCACACCTGAAGAGCCGCGCGGTACCGGCGGGACGCCTCGGCATCGGGGAACGTCCCGCCCGGCGCCGACCAGGCCCGGAGGAGTTGTTCAATGTGGATCCCGTCGTGCGCCAGGAGCCGGCGTTCGGGCAGGACCGGCAGCTGAAACCAGGCGGTGCGGGTCAATGCCTTCGCCTGGCCGGAGCGGGCCAGCAGCAACGGATGCGGCGCGGACACGGCCGCCAATCCACGGACCTGCCGGGGTGCGAGTACGGCGGCCGACCATCCGATGAATCCACCCCAGCCGTGCCCGACCACGACCGCGTCCGTGGTGCCGAGCGATCGGATCACGCCGGAGACGTCGTCGGCGGCCGTGTAGGGGTCGTAACCACGGGGTGGCTTGTCGCTGGCGCCGTACCCGCGCAGGTCCATCGCCACGGCGCGGTAGCCGGCCGCGGCGATCACCGGAAGCTGGTGGCGCCAGGCCCACCAGAACTCAGGAAACCCGTGCAGGAACAGGACGAGCGGGTCCTCGGCCGCCCCACACTCCGCGACGTGGAACCGGGCCCCGTTGGCCGCGACCAGCGAGTGCGACCAGGGTCCGTCGACCAGGAGGTCGACGACTCCCGCCGGGCTCAGCGCCGTACATCCGGTGCGGGCAGGGCCTTCTCGTCGGTGCCGTTCTTGCCGATCGCCTTCAGTGCCTCGACCGACTCCTTCGAGGTCTCGATCGCGCGCTCCGGACCCCTCGCGCCCTTCAGCGCCCGCATCCCGATGAACGCCAGCACGGCGGCAATCAGCAGGTACACGCCGGCCACGATCAGGAATGCGATCGCCGGGTGCAGGCCGAGCGCCATGACCCCGTACGCCGCGGCGATGGACAGCAGGATGATGACCAGCAAGAGCAGGAAGGCGGCGACCGCGAACAGGCCGGCCCCGGTGCCGGCCTTGACGGCCGTCTTCTTCAGCTCGGTCTTCGCCAGCTCGATCTCGCTGCGGACCAGGCTGGACAGATCCTTGCTGGCGTTCGCGACGAGCTGGCCGACCGTGGGCCCGTCTCCGTTCTGCCCCATCGACATGGCACTCCTTCCAAGGGTCCGTGCCCCGACACTACCGCCGGACCCACTGATCCCCGTGTACCCGGGCTCACTCGGCGTACTCGCGGTTGCGCCGGGCGAGCAGGACGGACGCGATCAGCGCGGCCAGCACGGACGCGATCAGTACGGCGGCCTTCGCGCGCTCGACCTGGTCGGGGTCGGCGGCGAACGCGAGCTGCGCGATCAGCAGCGCGACCGTGAACCCGATCCCGGCCAGCACGGATACCGCGGCGACGTCCCGCCAGGCCAGATCCGAGTTCAGCTCGGCCCGGGTGAAGCGTGCCGTCAGCCACGAGCCGCCGAACACGCCGATCGCCTTGCCGACCAGCAACCCGCCAACGATGCCGATCGCGACCGGGTCGGTCAGCAACTCCCGGACGGCGCTGCCGCTCAGCGTCACCCCGGCCGCGAACAACGCGAACAGTGGTACGGCGACACCCGCGGACCACGGCCGGAGCCGGTGCTCGATCCGTTCCGCCGGCGCGTGCTCTTCACCAGGATCCGTGACCACCCGGGTCACGAACCCGAGCGCGACCCCGGCGATCGTCGCGTGGATCCCGGACTCGTGCATGAACCACCAGGCTCCGATCGCGATCGGGAGGTAGAGGAGCGGCGTCCGGATCCGGAAATGCTGCAGCACGTACCAGGCCGCGATCAGCACGATCGAGGCGAGCAGCGACAGCAGGTGGAAGCCGTGCGAGAAGAAGACCGCGATGACCAGGATCGCACCGAAGTCGTCGACGACCGCCAGCGTGAGCAGGAACGCTCGCAGGGCGCTCGGCAGCGACGACCCCACGATCGCGAGGACAGCGAGAGCGAACGCGATATCCGTTGCCGTCGGCACCGCCCAGCCGTGTGGCTTCCCGCCGTCGGCGGTCAGGTTCACCACCACGTAGATGATTGCCGGGAGCACCATTCCGGAGATGGCGGCGACCACCGGGACGACCGCCTCGCTCAGCTTCGACAGCGTGCCGACGATGAGCTCACGCTTCAACTCGACCCCGGCCAGGTAGAAGAAGAGCGTGAGCGCCCCGTCCGAGGCCCAGCCCTCGACCGTGAGCGGCCCTAGGTGGGTGTCGCGCACGTGGTGGTAGGTGTCCTGCCAGGGCGAGTTGGCCCAGATCAGAGCCACCACAGCGGCTGCGAGCAGCAGCAGACCACCCGTGGTCTCAGCGCGCAGCGTGTTGGCGAGGAAGGCGCGTTCGCGGCCCAGGATCCGCGGGAACGCGCGCTTCTTCTGCCGGATCCGCGGAGTCTGGCTCATGCTCGGGGCCCTCTGTTCGGGGTCGCTTCGGACACCGCCGACCAGACTTCCCGGCACACCGTAGGATCAGGCCGCCGCGTCCGTCGGACGGCGACTCTGACCGCTCGATTCTAACTCTTCCGGCTACCCGGCCTTCACCTGAGCAAGCTCGACGAAGTCCTTGACGACGAGGTCGGGTGCCAGGAAAGCCTTCGGGTACGGCGTATTCCGGCGGTCGATGTAGATCCCCTGCAGCCCCGCCCGCTGGGCGCCGTCGATGTCCCACGGGTGGACGGCGGCGAGGGCCATCTGGTCCACGGACACTCCGCAGACGTCAGCGGCGTACCGATAGGCGTCCTGATGCGGCTTCCAGCGCTGCGGCGCGGCCACATCGAGGCGATGCTCCAGCAAGCCGATGATCCCGGCCTCGGTGAAGACGCGCTCGGACATCGCGGCCGACCCGTTGGTCAACGTGATAATCCGCACGCCGGCCTCGTGCAGTTGACGCAGGCCCGGCTCGACGTCCGGGTGCAACGGGAGTCGGGTGAAGCCGGAGAGCACTCCACTGATCGTCTCCTCGGTTGGATCGATCTTTGCGGCCGCCAGTTGGCCGGCCAGGACGTCCCCGCCGATCGCGCGGAAGTCGGCGTACGCGCCGGCCGCGGTCAGCGCGAACCCGTCCCGCAAGGTCGCCGCGAACCAGGCGTCGAGGCTGTGCCGGGGCAGACCGGCTGCGGCGAACCCGTCCCGGAGCGGCTCGAGGTCGGTCAGCGTCTCGTTCACATCGAGCACCAGTACGTCGAGCATCGCGACTCTCCTGCTGTGTTTGGGCCTAGCTTATCTTGGATCATTCGTTCCAAGATAAGGTGATGGGCATGGCGGATGTCAAACATTTCGACGAGGCGGCGGCGTTGGTCGCGGTGGAGCGGCTGTTCTGGCGGCGGGGCATCGCCTCGACCGGGATCCAGGACATCGTCGCGGCGACCGGGCTGAGCCGGTCGAGTCTGTACAACGCGTTCGGCGGGAAGGACGAGTTGTACGCGGCGGCGCTCCGGCGTTACCTGGACGAGCGGTCCCGGCCGATGTTCGACCGGCTCGTTGCGGATGGCCGGGGGCTGGCCGCGATCACGACGTTCTTCGATCGGTTGCTGCGGCTGCGGTGTGCGGGCGAGTTCGCGGGATGGGGTTGCCTGGTCTCGAACGCGAATGCCGACAATCCGCCGGAGGCCGTGCAGGCCTTGCTGGCAGAGCATCACGCTGCGCTGAAGGCGGCGTTCGTTGCAGCTATGGAGGTCGCCGAGAGCTGTGCTGAGCTCCGGGACGGGGTTTTCGTGGATGGCGCGGCAGAGATGCTGACGTTGCTTGCGTACGCCGTCAACCTGCGCTCACGGTCGGGCGCCTCGCGGGCTCAACTCAAGGCCGCGGTGACGGCGGCGGTGTCCGGGTTGGCTGCCTGATTTTGGGTTGGCTGCCTCATCCGGGGTTGGTTGCCTGATCCGGGTTTGGCTGCCTGATTGGGGTGGCCTGATTTAGGTAAGCCACACCTGAGGGTTCGGGCCTTTGGGGACGATGCCGGTCGGGTTGATGGTGTCGTGGGTGACGTAGTAGTGCCGTTTGATCTGGTCGAAGTCGACCGTGTCACCGAAGCCCGGCAGCGCGTACAGCCGGCGTGCATACGCCCACAGGTTGGGGAACTCGGTCAGCTTCTGCCGGTTGCACTTGAAGTGGCCGTGGTACACCGCGTCGAACCGGACCAGGGTCGTGAACAGTCGAACGTCGACCTCGCTCAGCGTGTCCCCGAGCAGGTAGGTCCGATCGGCCAGGCGCTCCTCGAGGACATCGAGTCGCGCGAACAGTGCGTCGTACGCCTCCTCGTAAGCCTCTTGTGTGGTCGCGAACCCGCAGCGGTACACGCCGTTGTTCACATCCCGGTAGATGTCTTCGATCAGCGCGTCCATCTCGGTGCGGTCGGCCGGGATCAGTTGCGGCGCGCCTTCACGCTGGAACTCGGTCCACTCGGTCGAGAGATCCAGCGTGATCTGCGGGTAGTCGTTCGTGACGACGAGCCCGGTCACCGTGTCGACGATCGCGGGCACGGTCACGCGATCCTCGTACGCCGGATCCGTACGCAGGTACGCCTCCGAGAGGAACGAGATGCCGAGCACCGGGTCGCGGTCGGCCGGATCCAGCGTGAACCGCCAGCCGCGCTCGTCCCGGATCGGGTCGACGATGCCCAGGCTGATCACGTCCTCCAGGCCGAGCAACCGCCGTACGATCACCGAGCGGTGCGCCCACGGGCAGGCGAGGCTGACGACGAGCCGGTACCGCCCGGGCTCGAGCGGCCATCGGCCCTCGTGGTCCGGACCTTCACCAGGGGCTGACCGGGAGTCACGAGTGATCCGCCCGGTGAAGCGGTTGCCTTGCCGTTTCCACTCACCGGTGGGTGAGTTCTCCTGCACGAACTGTCCGCTGGTCATATCGTTAAAACTACCTCGGCCAGGATTGTGGATGGTCACTGGCCGTGAAGTGGAACCAGACGTTACAGTCGGCCTCATGGCCCGCCCAAGAAACAACCCCGGCGATCTCGCTGAGCTCCCCACGGAGCTCCGCACCGATCGCCCGAAGGGTGACCAGATCCGCGAGATCCTGGAGAACCTCACCCGCTCGCTGGCCGTCGGCACCGTACTGCCGTCCGAGCGCGTCCTGGCCGAGCGCTTCGGCGTCGCCCGGATGACCGTCCGGCAGGAGGTGGACCGCGTGGTGGCCGAGGGCCTGGCCGCCCGGCGTCCCGGCGGCGGCACCTTCGTCGCCGAACCACGACCGTCGCGCATGCTCGCGTCGTCGTTCAGCCAGGACATGATCAACCGCGGCATCAAGCCCGGCGCCAAGGTCCTCGAACACCGCGTCGGCTCAGCCGACGAAGACCTCGCCCGCGAGCTCGAGGAACCGGTCGGCGCCCCCGTCCTGCACCTCGTCCGCCTACGCACCGCCGACGGCGAGCCGATGGCCATCGAGCGCACCGCACTGTCCCTGCACCGCTACCCAGGCCTCGACGAGGTCGACTTCGGTGAGAATTCCCTGTACGGCGAACTCTCCACCCGCTGGGGCGTCACCCTAGGCATGGTCTCCGCCTCGATCGTCGCCGCCCCACCCGACGCCACCGACGCCGAACTCCTGGAAATCGACGCCACCACCCCCTGCCTCATTATCACCTCGGCCCCCCGCACCGCCTCCGGCGAAGTCATCGAATTCGGCCGCTCCACCTACCGCTCAGACCGCTACGACATAACAGTCGCCTACCGAGCCACCTAACGCAGCCGCTGTTCTTTCGCCGCCTTTGGCGGTGCGGGTGGTGGACACGCGCCGAGGCGGTCTGCGGGGTACACCTGCTCACGCGGAGGCGCGGTACACCTGCTCACGCGGAGGCGCGGTACACCTGCTCACGCGGAGGCCGGGTCGGGGCATTTGCGCGAGTGGCTGGGAGTTGGCGTTGTCTTGGACTCCGCAGTCGGTTCCGGAGAGGTCACCGCTTCCGGGAGGCGCCTTCTGTTGCACGCCTTCGGCTGTTGCATGAGGTGACTGACGCTGACGCGGTTCGCGGGTTTGCACGTACCGACGCGGTGGGGTTGGAGGGGCGGTGTTCACGCGTGTTGAGAGCCTGAGGTGCGCGAGTGGTTGTGGGAGCTGAGTGGTCCCAGAAACAACATCGTGTCGAGGCGGCCGTTGGATGGTTCGCCCTTGCGGTGTCCGCGGGGTTGAGACGCGCCGGCGTGGTTCGCGCCGTACGCGTGGTCAGGGCGGAGGGTAGGGCGGCGAGGTTGCGCGCTTGCTGAGAGCTTGCGGTACGCGGGTGGCTCGGGACGTGCGTGGTGTTGTGAGAGGACGCCGTTTCGCGGCGGGTGTCCTGTTGGCCAGCCTTGGCGGGGAGTGAAGACAGCGCCGACGAGGTCGGCGCTGTGCACCTGCGGATGTCGGGAGTCGGGTCTTGGCCGGCCCGGGTAGCTACGTGGGACTGCTGGTGTGCTGTACGTGTGGATGCGTGTTGGCCTGCGGTCGGTTGGCTGGTGGATCCGGCTGTATCCCGGCGACCACGGTGGTCAGTGGGCTTGTGGTGGTTAGGTCGCGTGGGTGTGGGTGTGGGCGTGGGGTTGGGGTTGCGGGTTGGGCTGGGTTGGTGTGTTGGGCTGGGTGGGTGTGGGTGGGTTGGGCCAGATGGCGAAGCGGGCGGCTTCTTGGAGCATGGGTTCGTCGGCTTTCCAGCGGCTGGGGCGTTGGGTGGGCGTGTGTGTGGAGCCCGGCTTGTCGCTGGTGGGTGAGTCGGTGGGGCGGGTGTCGGCGGGCGTGTTTGTGGAGTGGGAGTTGTCGGCGGGCGTGTGTGCGGGGCGGGGGTTGTCGGTGGGCGTTGTTGTTGGGCCCGTCTGGTTGCCGCGGGTTGTGTGGGGTGGTTTGAGGAGTGCTGCGAGGGGTGGTGGTGGTTGGGGTGGTGGGGTGGCCCAGGCGGGTTGGGTGACGTGGACTTGGCCGTTGGTGATGGTGATGGTCCAGTGGCCGTGGTGGAGGGCTGTGTGGTGCCGGCGGCAGAGGAGGGCGAGGTTGTGGAGGGCGGTGTCGCCGCCGTCGATCCAGGATTGCAGGTGGTGGGCGTCGCACATGATGGGTGGGGCTCCGCAGATGACGCAGCCTTTGTCTCGGGTGTTGAGGGCGCGGCGTAGTGCTCTGGTGACTAGGCGTTGGCTGCGGCCGACGTCGAGGGGTTCGGAGTTGGTGCCGAGGACGATTGGGATGATGTTGGCGTCGCAGGCGAGGCGTCTGATGGCGGCGGCGGAGAGGTTGTCGCCGTAGGTGAGGGTGCCGGTGGCGTTGGTGGTGGCGGTTTTGAGGTCGTCGTAGTCGATGGTGACGGTGATGGTTGCCTTGGCGCCGTAGCCGGGAACGTTTCTTGGGGTGTCCGCTGGGCTGTTCGCGCTGGCTCCGCTGCCGTGGTGGCTGGTGTTGGTGACGTTGCGTTCGCGGTCGGTGGCGGTGGCGGCGGCGGGGGTGTTGTCTGCGGTCGGGCTGCCGGCGGTGTCCGCGGTGCTGCTGTCTGCGGCGTAGCTGTCCGCGGGTGCGGGTGTGCCGTTGGCTCGGTTTGTGGCGGGTCGGTTGTGGTTGGAGGAAGCGTCAGTGGCGCCGGCTTCGGTTGTGGGTGTGGGTGTGGCGGCGTCGAGGGCTGCGGCGGCTATGGCGAGGATGCTGCTGAGGGCGTCTGCTTGGCGCTTGTCGCGGGATCTTGGGTCGAGTTCGCCGTGGGGGGTTTTGTGGGGGCGGGCGCCGGTGTGGATGCAGGATTGGAGGAGTTCGGCGTTGTCGTTGGCGAGGTAGCCGCTGAATTTGATGCCGTTGTCGGCGGGTTTGAGGGTGAGGGATTCGCGGGCGTAGGCGGCGTTCTCGTCGGGTTCGGGGCCGTCGGTGTCGAGGAGGTTGCAGATGTCTTTGGCGGTTTTGGCCAGGTCGGTGGGGGCGAGGTGGGCGGCGAGTTTGACGAGTTGTTCCTCGGCGATGTCGAGGTCCTCGACGGGGACTCGGTCTGCGACGCGGTCGAGGGCATTGGTGATGGCGGCGGCCTGGGCGGGGCGGATTGGCTGGTCGGGGTCGGTGAGTGCCTCGGCGACGATGTCGTGTTTGGCCAGTGCGCGGGCGAGTTTGACGGTGCTGTGGGCTTCGCGGCGGTCGAGACGGTGCCGTGTGGCGAGGAGTTCGGCGGTGTTGGCGGCGCCGAGTTCTTTGGCCAGGCCGCGTTCGTCGATGGCGGCGGTGATCTGCAGGTCGTAGGTGAGTAGCCGGGTGATGGCGGCCGCGATCTGGTCGCTGGTGGACAGCAGTTCGCTGTCGCTCAGCGACCACACGGGCCGTTCACCTAGCTGTTCCATACCGGCAACGATAGACCCGGCCACGGACACTTTCCAAACCCGTTTCGCCTTGTTTTCAAGGGATTCCGCTGTCCACAGGTCGAGCAAGTGTTGTCCACAGGCCGCCAGGTTTTCCACAAAGTTGCTAGCAGCAACTATCGGGAAGGCTCTACACGTTCAGGCTGCGCAGGACGTTGGGGGTCTCGCCACGGGCGGTGAGGCGAGTGACGATCTCGACGGTCAGGGCTTGGACGAGCATGGCGCCGGCCATGGTTGAGGTGGCTCCGGTTCGTTCCGGGCTGCCGGGGACTTCGATCAGGGCATCGCCTGGTACGCCGCAGTTGTCGATCACCACGTCCGCGGTCTCGAACAGGCGCTGACCACCCGGTGCGCGCGAGGTTGTCGCCGTACTGTGCGCCATCGACGTCAGCGCAATCACCTGCGCACCCCGTTCACGCGCCCCTAGCGCGAACTCGACCGGTACGGCGTTCCGCCCGGAGTTCGACGCGATCAGTACGACGTCGCCCGCGGCGATCTCGTTGATCTGCAGGAGTACGTCGGCCAATCCGGGCAGCCGCTCGAGCAGCGAGCTCTTCTCCAACCCCTCGTGCAGCATCAGCCCAGGCTCCAGCACTGCCCGTACGTCGGCCAACCCGCCGGCCCGTCCGTACAACTCCTCGGCCAGCGCGTGACTGTGTCCGGTCCCGAACACCCAGAACACCCGCCCCGCGATCAGCGCCTCGACCACCAGTTCGGCCGCGACCCGAATCGGCCCGAGCTGCGTCTCCGCGGCCCGATGTGCGATCTCCAGTGCCTTCTCCAGGTACTCCTCAGCCCCAGCCATGACGCCGAACCTACCGCCCTGTCAGCGTCGCAGCGAGCAACTGACGTAGACCACTGCAGCCGGATCGTAGGGTGTGCCAATGGTTACACTGCGGGCGTGGATGACCAGACGCCGACGGTTTTGACGCAGTTGCCGAGTTGGTTGTTGACGCAGAGCGCGGCGCAGGCGAGCCGGATCGTCAGCGAGACGTTCGCCGCGGGTCGGGCGCGGGGGTACCACTTCCGGTTGCTCGCGACGCTGGTCGAGTTCGGACCCGAGAGTCAGGCGGCGCTCGGTCGGCGCAGCTGCATCGACCGCAGTGACGTGGTTGCCGCCCTCAACGAATTGGTCGCCGAGGGGTACGTCGAACGCACGCCCGACCCCGACGACGGGCGCCGCAACATCATCACGATCACCGCGTCGGGTCGGCGGCAGTACAAGCGGCTCACCGCCCTGGTCACCAAGGCGCAGGACGAGATCTTCGGCCCGCTCTCGCCGGCGGACCGGGCCCGACTGACCACGCTCCTCGGCCGCCTGCTCGCTCACCACCAGAGCGCCGACACCTGAGCGCCAACACCTGAACAACCCTGCCCTCAACCGCCAGCCGCCCGACCCCTCAACCGGCAGCCGCCGGTCCCCGCAGCCGCCGGACCCCTCGACCCGCAGCCGCCGGACCTGGAATTGGTCCTCTTCGGCGCAGATCGGGGACTGCTGGGCGATACACCGGTTCCGCGCGCGGGCCTGCGTTGGTAGAAAGGGGACTGGGCGCTCCAGCGCCGGAAGCCAGCGAGGAGGAGTCGTCGACGTGACGAATGCAGAGTCACCCCAGTCAGAAGCCGGCCAAGCAGGGGAGCAGACACTCTCGAACCTGATGCACGAGGAGCGCAGGTTCGAGCCACCGGCCGAGCTGGCCGCCCACGCGAACCTGAAGGCCGACGCGTACGACCGCGCCGCCGCCGATTTCGAGGGGTACTGGGCGGAGCAGGCCAAGCGGCTGACCTGGGCCACCGAGCCGACGGAGACGCTGGACTGGAGCAACCCGCCGTTCGCGAAATGGTACGCCGACGGCAAGCTGAACGCGGCGTACAACTGCGTCGACCGGCACGTGGAGAACGGGCTCGGCGACAAGGTCGCGTACTACTTCGAGGGTGAGCCCGGTGACACCCGGGAGATCACCTACGCGCAGCTCAAGGACGAGGTCAGCAAGGCCGCGAACGCGCTGCTCGAGCTGAACGTGCAGCCCGGCGACATCGTCGCGATCTACATGCCGATGATTCCCGAGACCGTGATCGCGATGCTCGCCTGCGCCCGGATCGGCGCGCCGCACACGGTCATCTTCGGTGGGTTCTCGTCCGAGGCCCTGAAGGACCGCATCCTGGACTGCGACGCGCGCGTCGTGATCACCTCCGACGGCGGCTACCGCCGGGGCGCGCCGGCCGCGCTGAAGCCGGCCGTGGATGCGGCGCTCAACGACTGCCCCGACGTACGCAACGTGCTCGTGGTGAAGCGCACCGGTCAGGACACCGCCATGGTCGAGGATCGCGACCTGTGGTGGGAGGACTTCGTCGGCAAGCAGTCGACCGAGCACACGCCCGAGGCGTTCGATGCCGAGCACCCGCTGTACGTGATGTACACGTCCGGCAGCACGGGCAAGCCGAAGGGCATCCTGCACACCACGGGCGGCTACCTGGTCGGTACGTCGTACACGCAGTGGGGCGTCTTCGACCTCAAGCCCGAAACCGACGTCTACTGGACTGCCGCCGACATCGGCTGGGTCACCGGCCACAGCTACATCGTGTACGGCGCTCTCGCGAACGCAACCACCTCCGTGCTCTACGAGGGCACCCCGGACACTCCGCACCAGGGCCGTTGGTGGGAGATCGTGCAGAAGTACAAGGTCTCGATCCTGTACTGCGCGCCGACCGCGATCCGCACGTTCATGAAGTGGGGCGACGAGATCCCCGCGAAGTTCGACCTGTCGACGCTGCGGGTGATCGGGTCGGTCGGCGAGCCGATCAACCCCGAGGCGTACATCTGGTACCGCGAGCACATCGGTGGCAACAAGGCCCCGGTGGTCGACACCTGGTGGCAGACCGAGACCGGCATGCACATGATCTCGCCGCTGCCCGGTGTGACCGCGGGCAAGCCGGGCGCCGCGATGCGGGCGATCCCGGGCGTCAGCGTCGACGTCGTCGACGACGCGGGCAATTCGGTGCCGGACGGTTCCGGTGGCTACCTGGTCATCACCAAGCCGTGGCCGTCGATGCTGCGGACGCTGTGGGGCGACGACCAGCGGTTCATCGACACGTACTGGTCGCGCTGGCCGGGCGTGTACTTCGCCGGTGACGGCGCGAAGAAGGACGAGGACGGCGACCTCTGGCTGCTCGGTCGCGTCGACGACGTGATGAACGTTTCCGGTCACCGCCTCTCCACCACCGAGATCGAGTCCGCCCTCGTCTCCCACCCGAAGGTCGCCGAGGCGGCCGTCGTCGGTGCCTCCGATCCGACCACGGGCCAGGCGATCGCGGCGTTCGTGATCCTGCGCTCCGAGGCCGGCGACGGCGGACCGGACGTGGTCCAGGAGCTCCGCAACCACGTCGCCAAGGAGATCGGCCCGATCGCCAAACCCCGCCAGATCATGGTCGTCGCCGAACTCCCGAAGACCCGTTCCGGCAAGATCATGCGCCGCCTGCTGCGCGACGTGGCCGAGAACCGCGAGGTGGGCGACGTCACCACCCTCGCCGACTCCACCGTCATGGACCTCATCAAGTCCAACCTGGAGTCCGGCAAGTCCGACGAGGACTGACCCACTCCAACCAGCAGGCCCCCGGAGCTCCCGGGGGTCTGCTGTGTTTCCGGAGACAGAAATGCACAACATCTCTTTGCAAAGAGATGTTTGCAAAGGTATGTTGTGCGTATGGCCTCCTCCGCGGTGACTCCTTCGGGTGCCGGGTTGCGCGCGCTGGCGCATCCGACCCGGTTGAAGATGTTGATGCTGTTGCGGCTCGAGGGGCCGGCGACGGCAACCCAGTTGGCTCAGCAGCTGAAGTTGAATACCGGGGCGGCCTCGTATCACCTGAGGCAGCTGGCCGAGCACGGGTTCATCGAGGAGGCCACCGAGCAAGGGAACGCCCGGGACCGGTGGTGGCAGGCGGCGCACGAGAGCACGCGCGCGGACCTCGGTACGGCGCGGAGCAGCGAGGAGGATGCGGAGAGCGCAGAGGCCTATCTGCACACCGTTGCGTTGATGCTGACCGAGACACTGATGCAGCACGCCGAGGAGCGGCGGTACCTGCCGGAGCCGTGGCAGGAGGCCAGTACGACGAGTGACTGGCATCTGCGTCTGACCGCGAAGCGCGCCGAGCAGCTCGTCGACGCGTTGGCGAAGCTCATCGAGGAGTGGAACGAGGACGGCGAGGACGCGGCCGACACCGCATCCTTCGTGGTCAACCTCAACGCCTTCCCGCGCCCTGGGACGGTCGTCCTCGAGGCCGACGACCGATGACCACGACCGGTCCGCGTCCAGGAGAGCTTCGGCCGATGACCGCGAGCGGCCGGCGGCTTCCGCTGTACGGGTGGCTCACCGCCCAGGCGATCACGCTGCTCGGCACTCGGGTGTCGATGATCGCCATCCCGTGGCTGGTGCTCACCACCACGGGGTCACCGACGCAGACCGGTCTGGTGGCGTTCGCCGAGATCGCGCCGATGGTGATGTTCAAGGCGTTTGGTGGTCCGTTCGTGGACCGGATCGGGCCGCGCCGCGTGGCGATCACCGCCGATCTGCTGTCGTTTTTCGTGGTCGGGCTGATCCCGCTGCTGCATCACACCGACGTACTGTCGTTCCCCGTATTGCTAGGCCTGGTTGCGATTGCGGGTGCACTTCGGGGTCCCGGTGATGCGGCAACGACCGCTCTGATCCCCGCTCTCGTCGAGCGCGCCGCCGTACCGTACGAACGCGCCACCGGCCTCTCCTCGGCCATCGAACGCGGCGCCACCCTGGTAGGCGCCGCGATCGCCGGCGGCCTGGTCGCCACGGTCGGCGCCGCCAACGCCGTGGCCGTCGACGCCGTTTCCTTCGCGGTCTGCGCCCTGGTTCTCCTCGCCACTACTCAGTCCCTGAAACACCCCACCCCGCGGTCGGACGAACGGACGCTCGCCTCGCAACTGGATGAGCCGGAACCGACCTCATATCTGGCGGAACTGCGGGAGGGATGGAGATTCCTGCGGGGGGATGCAGTGTTGATGGGCCTGTGTGTGATGGTCGCCGTGACCAACCTTCTCGATCTGGCCTGGTCGGCCGTGCTGCTGCCGGTGTGGGCACATGACTCCGGCGCCGGCGTCGGCGCCGTCGGGCTGATCTTCGCGGTCTGGGGTGGCGCGTCGATGCTGGGCTCGGTGGTAGCCGCCGCCTACGGCACTCGGCTGCCGCGGTTCGCCGTCTACCTCGTGGCCTTCCTCATCACCGGCCTCCCGCGGTTCGTCCTCTTCGCGCTCGGTGTCCCGCTCTGGGCGATCCTCCTGATGTGCGTGATCGCCGGCGTCTCCTCCGGATTCCTCAACCCGGTGCTCGGTGCGGTGCAGTTCGAGCGCATCCCGCGCGCAATGGTCGGTCGCGTCACGGCACTCACCAGCGCGATGTCCTGGTCGCTCATGCCGTTGGGTGGCGTGCTGGGTGGTCTGATGATCAGCGGCATCGGACTCTCGCCCGCGATGCTCGTCGTCGGCCTCGCCTACTTCGCCGCCACCATGGCCCCGGCCCTCGTCCCCAGCTTCCGCGGCATGAACCGCCAGGAACGCGAGGCCGTCGCCGCCTAGGCTGCCCACCATGACAGCCCTCGTCGCGATCATCCATGCCGGGCTCGCTGCCGCCTGGGTCGGGGGGATGGCGTACTCGCTGTTCGTCGTTCAGCCCAAGCTCAAGAGGTACTTCGGACCCGACCAGAGCAGTCGCGAGGCGCTCGTCACGGTGATTGCCTCGGGCAACCGCTGGAAGGTGATCGGGCTGATCGGCGCGATCGCGATCACCGGCGGTGGACTGTTCGCGCTGCACCCCGACCACTGGTGGATCCACGCTGTCAAAGGCGTTCTGCTGCTCGTGGCCACGGGCATCTTCTCGTACGTCTCCTGGCGGCACTGGCCTCGCCGCGTGTTCGCGACCGCGGCCGAGCTCCCCGCATTGCAACGCCGTCTCGTCGTTCTCGCGACCGTCATGCTCGGCCTCGCCGGGACCGCCTTCGCTCTCGGCGTCATTGCGGTCCACCTCTCCTGACACCTGGTCACTGGCAGTCAGCAATAGGAGAAATTTGGGTGCCTGTGCCAGGATGGCGCTTCCCACCGGAGGTGATCGCGATGGCGCAGGAAACCCTGCAGTTGCTGGTGAGCATGCACCGGATCGTGCGGTACTTGCGCCGCAGCCGGACCGCGGTGATGCATCCGACCCAGTTCCTGGCGCTGATGCTGATCAGCGACGAGCAGCCGATCCGGATCGGCGAGATCGCACTCCGCGTGCCGTGCTCCCAGCCGACCGCGACCACCACCGTCGCCGCCCTGGAGGAAGCAGGTCTGGTACGCCGGGAGCCCGATCCCGTCGACGGCCGTGCCACCGCCGTGGTCCTCACCGAAGTCGGCGCCGCCACGGTCGCCGCCTCCGGCGAACAAGCCGCCGCCGAACTCTCCAAGATCCTCCACCGCCTCACCGACGAAGACCGCCTCCTCGTCCTCAAAGCCGGCGAAGCCCTAGCCAAAATCACCGACGACCTCTAAACCGGGGCATCCAGGGGCAGATCGCGAAAAGTGCCTTTCGGGTGGCGGAGGTTCCGCTACAGTTGAGAATGCTCGAGGACAGAAGAGTCCCTTGAAGTGGACCCGGCAGCCTTCCGGACGGTAGGTGAGCCGGGTCGGCGCTTTTCAGGGCTCCCGCAGCTGGCTGAATCTCGCCACCGAGCGTCGCCAGTGGCCACCCTTGGCCCACGCCCAAGCCACCGCATCCGGCACCCAGAGCAGTGGATCCAGCTTCGGCGCCAGCAGGTCCCACCGAAGGCGGTAGAACCCGTTGCGTTGGCATGCCGCGTGCAGCGTCGAACGATCGCGGGGAAGGGTTGATTCATCCCGCTCGATCACGCGGCGCTCGGCCTCGCCCAGGGTGTCTCGCACGATGGCTTCGAGGCAGTGGGCACGGCTCATCGGTGTCTCGACGTCGAACTGATAGATGTCCACCAGCAGATGGAGGTGCTCGATGGTGGCGAGAATCTGTCGTCGTCGTCCATCGGTCTCGTGCCGGAAGTGCAGACGCTCCTGCCCCGGCAGGAGCAGTTCCCGAAGGATCTTGCGATTGACCGAGACATCATCCGATGGGCACCGCGCAGCGGCCATCAGGAAGCCTCGCGCCTTGGTTTCGTCGACGAATACGTGGAATGGCATTTCCCCGCCCGGTTGTGGGACAAGGGTCGACTTTCACACGTGGTGGGACGGAAATCCCGGTGTGACACCGGGGCAGGGTGGGGCATTGAGGGGCAGATCATGGAGGAGCCGCCGGAGGGGATGAACCTCCGGCGGCTCCTTTCCAGTTAGTTGCGGGTGATGGTGAAGGTTGTGGTGGTGTTGCGGATGTCGGTGGCGTTGTTGGACAGGGTCAGGTTGGTGAAGGTGACATTGCCGACGGCTGGGCCTTGACCCGGTTCGGGGAGTTCGTTGGCCCAGATTCCGAAGCCGGACTTGGCGTCGAAGGTGTCGCCGGACTTGCGGGCGCCGGAGATGGTGGTGTTGGTGAAGATGGTGTCTGCCACCCGGAACTGCGGCGAACCGCCGACGTAGTTGGTCTGGAACATGATCCCGCTGTACGTCGGGTCCACGATGTCCAGGTCACTGACCCGGATCCCCTGGAACACCTTCGAGGCGGAGAAGATCCACATCCCGGGGAACGTCTGGTTGCCCCAGAAATGACCGCCGGAGCGCACGATCGACACGTTCTGGAACGTCGTCGGCGGGGTTGCACCGAAGCCGTTCATCGGGATCCCGAAGTCGAGCGAGCTGATCGTGACACCGGGGTAGGTGAGCATGTCCGCGGCGTACAGGTTGCGGAAGATGTTGTTCGTGCCGCCGTAGACCGCGAAGCCGGCCGCTCGCCACGTCAGGGTCGCGGAGAGGTTCTCGAAGACGTTGTCCCGGACCTCGCCGCCGCCGTTGTCGGTGGCGTTGAAGAGCGCGAAACTGTCGTCGCCGGTGGACCGGGCGTCGTTGTTGCTGACGGTGTTCCCGGCCGACCCGTTGGTCATGTTGATGCCATCGGCGAACGAGTCCCGGATCCGCGAGTTCTTGATCACGGAGTTGTCGGTGTTCGCACCCCAGTACAGGCACATCTGGTGTTCGGCCCAGATGTTGTCGATGGTCATGTTCGACGTACCGGAGAAGTTGAAGACCTTGCCCGGTCCGTCGTTGCGGCTGTCGTAGTTGCCGAAGTACGAGAATCCGCTGAACGTCGATCCGTTCGCCGACGCCTGCGAGTCGAAGCCGACATCGGTGTTCGCCTGGGTCTGCGGAGCAACGAACCGGGTGAACCATGGACCGGCACCGACGACCTTGATCGCCCGGCCGTACACGTTGAACTTCGACGACGTCGCGTAGTCACCGGCCGGGAGGTACACGCCCTGCAGGGTGGTGTCCTGCCGCACCCGGTCGAGCGCGGCCTGCACGTCCTGCTGGGTGAACCCGGCCGGCGTCACGAACCCCGTGCCGGGGTTGGCGATCGGCGCGACCTGCTCGGTGTCGATGAAGTCGATCGAGTACGCCGTGCTGTTGGCCGGATCCTTCTGTAGCCGGATCTTGGTACCGGCCGGGTACGACGAGTCGAGCATGATGTTGGCCTCGTCGTAGATGTGTCGTGCCGCACCGGAGCCCGGCGAGTTGCTCGGCGAAGCCTCCGCGCCGTACAGCCACGAGTACTTCGAGGTCAGCGGCAACGACTTGGAGAACGTGCCGTTGATGTAGACGCTGATCGACGACGACTGACCGCCGCCACCCGAGGAGTCCGGGATCGAGAACCGGGTGACGAGCGTGTTGGTCGCGGCCCGGGTGGTGAACTCGACGTACGAGCCGTTCGAGTTCAGCGTGACCGCACGTCGCCCGGACGCTTCACCGGCCAGGTCGCCGATGGTCCGGTTCGGTCCGATCACGGTTGCGCCGCCACCGACCGAGGCGTCCTCGGCCTCCATGTGGTCGTACGGCATGTTGGCGCCGCGACCCACGAAGAACGGCCGCTCGCTGGTGTTGTTGGTGCGCTTCACGGGCAGTTCGTTCGCATCGTCCGCTAGCACGACCCGGACCGTGTAGCGACCGTTGACAGCCGTCCAGTTGCCGAGGGCAACGGCAGCGGTCGTCGCACCCGCGGCGATCGAACCGTTGTAGGTCCCGGTGAGCGTCGCCACGACGGAGGTCCCGTTGAGCACGGTCAGCGTGATCCCATGGGCACCGGTGGCCGACGCCACGCTGCCCTGGTTCTTGAGGGCGACCGAGAACGCGACGGAGTTGCCGGCCGCCGGGTTGTTCGGCGTCCAGTTGACCGCCTGGGCGATCAGGTCCGAGCTCGCGACCGGAGTCACGACCAACGGGCTCGCGGCGTTCGCGGTGTTGTTGCTGTCGTTCTGCTCGATGACGGTGTTCGCCTCGTCGACCTTCGCGCTCAACGCGTAGCTGCCCGCGTCCCGCGCCCCGATCGAGGCACTGACCGTGATGGATGCGCCGGCCGCGATTGCGCCGACAGCAGCCGTACCGACCTTGGTGTCACCGAGGTAGAAGTTCACATCGGTGGCCGGCGATCCCGCCGTACCCGAGTTGTTCACCGTCGCGCGGACCGTGATCGTGTCGGTCTCGACCGGCGAGGTCGGCGTCCACGTGACCCCGGACAGGGTGAGATCCGGGTTCGGTGCGGGCACGCCCATCACCTGGAGCTCGGCGACCTGTCCGGCCGGAGCGCCGGTGTTGGCGGTGAAGTTCAGCCGTACGTCGGCCACCCGCGCGCTGACCGGGATCGTGATGGTGTTCCCGGTGGCAGGGCTGAAGTCGTACGACGCACTCGGCACGATGGTCGTGAATGTCGTCGCGCTCTGCTCGCGGCCGAGGATCGAGAACGTCTGCGTCCGCGGACCCCACGCCGAGTCGGGGTTGAGCCGGATCACGATCGAGCTGAGATCCGCGTTCGAGCCGAGCTTCGTCGTCAACGTGGCCGGGTTGGCATTGCCCTCCCAGTACGTGGTCACGTTGTCGTCGTTCGCGTTCGTCGCGACGAAGGTGAAGACCGAACCGGAGGCCTCGATCGGCTTACCCAGCGCGAGGTTGCTGCCGGGGCCGGTGCTGCCGTTGCGGGTCACGGTGTTGCTGTTCGGCGATTGGTTGCCGGCAGCATCCTTCGCGCGAACGTAGTACGAGACCGATGCGCTGGCCGGCTGGTTGTCGGTGTAGGTGAGCACGTTGCCGGCGAGGCTCGTTCGGAGCTGGCCGTTGGCGTACACGTCGTACCCGGTCACGCCGACGTTGTCCGTCGAGGCGTTCCAGGTGAGCCGGATCTGCCCGGCGCCGGGCTCGGTGAAGGCCAGGCCGCCCGGGGCGGTGGGGGCCTGGGTGTCACCGGTGGCCGGTCCGTAGACCTCGAGCTCGGACAGCTGTCCGGCCGGCCACCCGGTGTTCGCGGTGATCCGGATCCGCACGTAGCGCGTCGTCGCGTTGCCGTAGTCGATCGTCACGGTGTTGTTCGGCGGGCTGAACGTGCGGACCGCCGACGCGGACAGGTCCGTGAAGTTCTGGTTGTCGGTGCTGCCCTGGACGGCGAGGGTCTGGTCGCGGGCGCCCCAACCGGAGGTGGGCAGCTTGAGGACGACCTGGTTGGTGGCGACCGACGAGCCGAGGTCGACCTGGACCCACTGCGGGAACGCGTTGTTCGCGCTCTCCCAGTACGTGCCCTGGTTTCCGTCGGTCACGTTCGGCGCGGTGTAGTTCTGGGTGGTGCTGCTGGCCGTCGCGGTCTTGCCGGCGGCGAGGTTCGGTCCGGCCAGTACGGCGGCTACCGCGGTACCGGCCGTGGTCGGGTGGACGAGGGGGCTCAGTGCGAGCGTGAGACTCGCCGCGAGCAAGGCGGTTGGCAGCCGCCACTTCCGGATTCGCATGGCCTCTCCTACGGGCGGGGTGGAGGACGCAAAGGAGTAGCCGCTACGCGAAGTCCGAAACTTGCTCTGATCTTGCTCGTTTCTTGCGCAGCGCTGGCTTATTGTTACGGCAGTGCTACGCGAGCGTCAACGGTTCGTGACACCTGGTTGCGAAACCGGTGTCGGTGGGCACACGAAAGGGCAGGGATCAGTGCTTGGTGACACCCTCCGCGCCGGCTCCGGTGAGGGACCGGACCGCGAGCTCGTGGTACCGCAGCTCGCTGGACTTGTCGCGGCCCAGGTACGTGCCGAGGACGCCGAACAGGAACCCGAGCGGGATCGAGACGATGCCCGGGTTCGACAGCGGGAACCAGGCGAAGTCGGCGCCGGTGATCATCGACGTCGGCTTACCGGAGACCACCGGCGAGAAGACCACGAGCACGACGGCCGAGACCAGCCCGCCGTAGATGCTCCAGGTCGCGCCGGAGGTGTTGAACCGCTTCCAGAACAGGTTGAACAACAGCGACGGCAGGTTCGCCGAGGCCGCGACCGCGAACGCGAGCGCGACCAGGAACGCGATGTTCAGCTTCTGTGCCGGAATCGCCAGCGCGATCGCCACCGCGCCGATCCCGATCGCCGCGAACCGGGCCACCCGCAACTCGCTCTTCTCACTCGGCTTGGTCTTCGCGATCACGTTCGCGTACAGATCATGCGCGAACGACGAGGCCGAGGTCAGCGTCAGGCCCGCGACGACGGCGAGGATCGTCGCGAACGCGACCGCCGCGATCAACGCCAGCAGGATCGACCCGCCGACCGAGTCCAACCCGCCGCCGAGCACCCCGGCGAGCGTTGGAGACGCGGTGTTGCCCTTCGATTCCGCCACCGACGAGCCCTTGCCCGTGTCCAGCAGCGCCGCGGCACCGAAGCCGAGCGCGAGCGTCATCAGGTAGAAGAAGCCGATCAGACCGATCGCCCACTGCACCGACCGGCGCGCGGACCGCGAGTCCGGCACGGTGTAGAAGCGGATCAGGATGTGCGGCAGACCCGCCGTACCGAGGACCAGGGCGAGGCCGAGGGAGAGGAAGTCGATCTGCCCGGTCAGGTCCTTGCCGTACAGGAGACCGGGCTGCAGGAACGACTCGCCCTTGCCGGACTTCGCGGCGGCCGAGCCGAGCAGGTCGGAGATGTTGAAGTGGAACTTCAGCAGCACCAGGAACGTGATCAGGATCGTGCCGGCCATCAGCAGGACGGCCTTGACGATCTGCACCCAGGTGGTGCCCTTCATGCCCCCGATCGTCACGTAGACGATCATCAGCGCGCCGACCAGGATGATCACGGCGGCCTTGACGCCCTCGCTCTTCACCCCGAGCAGCAACCCGACCAGCGACCCCGCGCCTACCATCTGGGCGAGCAGGTAGAAGATCGACACCACGATCGTGGAGGTGGCGGCCGCCGTACGGACCGGTCGTTGCTTCATCCGGAACGCGAGCTGGTCGGCCATCGTGAAGCGGCCCGAGTTCCGCAGCAGCTCGGCGACCAGCAGCAGCGCCACCAGCCACGCGACCAGGAACCCGATCGAGTACAGGAAACCGTCGTACCCGTAGAGCGCGATCTGGCCGGAGATGCCGAGGAACGACGCCGCCGACATGTAGTCGCCCGCGACGGCGAGACCGTTCTGCGCGCCGGTGAACGAGCGGCCGCCGGCGTAGTAGTCGGCGGCGGTCTTGTTCTGCCGGGAGGCCCACCAGGTGATGTACAGGGTCACGGCAACGACCGCGCAGAACAGCGAGATCGTCAGCGCCCGGTTGCCGGGTGCGGCTGCTTGAGGCAGCCCGGCCATCGGGATCAGAAGGACGTTCACCGGCGCCGCTCCCTCTTGTACTTGGCGTTCAGGCCGTGGGCCAGCGGATCGAGCTTCCGGTTCGCGAACCGGCCGTAGATCGCGGCGATCGCGAAGGTCGACACGAACTGCAGCAGGCCGAAGATCAGCGCCACGTTGACGTGCCCGATCACCCGGTGACTCATGAAGTCACGAGCCCAGTTGTTGCAGGCGACGTAGGCCAGGTACCAGGCCATGAAGGCGATCGTCCACGGGACGACGAAGTTCTTGTACCGCCGTCTGAGCTCCTGGAAATCGGCCGCTTCGTAGACGGCCTCATAGGCACGAGCATCCCGCTCGCTCACGACATCCTCGTCCATGCGTTCCCCTCTTCAGAGCCGACGCGAACAAAGGCACGTTAGCCGCAAGTCGTGGATTTGTGACCCGAACTGCGTGTCCAACACCCCCTACCGCAACCAAAACGTTTCTACAGGTGGGGTGCGACCGGGGCGTCGAGAGTACGGCGGTAGTTGGCCAGGTCGCTGGGCCTGGTCCGGTAGGAGTCGGTGAAGTACGGCATCCGGAGCGGCTCGGGTGGGCGGGCGGTCGTGTCGTAGAGCGTGTCGATCTGATCCAGCACCGCGTCGCGGCGGGATTCAGTCAGGACCGCAATCCGGGAGTGCGACACGGCCAGCTGGCGCAGGCCGTTGCGATCCAGGTCCTGCCAGTGCCGGAACCGGCCGGTCTCGACCATCGCGAACAGGTCCGACTGCTGCAGGATCGGCACCGGGTCGAACCGGTCGCCGCCGATCCGGTCGCTGCCCTGGATCGCGTTCATCATCCGCCGCACCCAGGGGACGACGGTGTCGGCGTTGTTCCAGAGCAGGCCGAGTACGCCGTTCGGCCGCAACACGCGGGCGATCTCCGGCAGGGCCCGCGCGTGGTCGAACCAGTGGAAGGCCTGACCGACGATCACCGCGTCGACCGAGGCGTGGGCCAGCGGGATCGACTCGGCCGCGCCGACCATCGTGTCGATCCCGGATCGCCGGCGGCAAACCTCGAGCATCTCCTGGGACGGGTCGACCGCGACCACGTCGTGCCCGAGCCCGGCCGCGACCGCCGCGAGCTTGCCCGTTCCGGCGCCCAGATCGAGGACCTGCAGCCCCCGGCCCGGGCCGAGAATCCAGGTCAGCGCCTCGGCCGGGAACGTCGGCCGGCCGGCGTCGTACGCGGACGCGACAGCGCCGAACGACTTCGCCCGGGCCTCGTTCGCCGGCTCCGCTCCTGGATCATCGGTGGTCATCACCGCAAATCATGCCGTAACGGCGCCCCGGCGCGCTGGCAAACGCCAGCTACTCGCCGAGCTTCTTCTGTTCGATGTGCGCGTTGAGCGTGGCGAGCTCCGGATGCGAGTCCAGAATGGCGACCACTTCGGCGCAGCTCAAGCCCGCCGCGCCGTAGTCCTCGATGAGGGCGTCGAGCAACTTCCAGTCGTCCGGCGTGTCGAGCGTGAGCCGGTACTGGGCGCTGCGGGGGTCGCCGCCGGGAGCGGGCAGGTTCAGCAGCCGCATCTCGCCGGACCGGTTCTGATGCAGGTACGGCGTGACGTGTTCGCGATCCGACCGTAGGGTCGCCGTGGCCTCGGCGTCGTACAGCCGGGCCGCTGAGAAGATCTCGTAGTCCATGCCGCGCGGATAGGTCCGCTCGAGGCAGTTGGAGACGTAGAGGTCGAGATCGTTCTCGGCCCGCCAGCGATCGACGCCGTGGGCAACGATCTCGGGATCGATCAGTGGGCAGTCCGACGTGACCCGGACGATCCCGTCCAGCCCGTGCTCGCGTGATGCTCCGGCGAACCGGCTCAGTACGTCGTCTTCGCTGCCACGGAAGACCGGTACGCCAACGTGCTTGGCCACCTCGAGGACCACATCGTCGTGGTAGTTGGTGGTGGTGGCAACGATCACCGGAAGGTCGGTACGGAGGAGCCGATCGAGGTGATGCTCCAGGTAGGTCCGGCCGCGAACGCTGAGCAGGACCTTCGCAGGCAGCCGGCTGCTGGTCACCCTGACCTGCGTGATGACGCCGATCTTCAGCGTGGCCATTGGAACATCTCCCGGATCTCGGCGGGGCCGGCGACGTGCTCGACGCCCAGCTCGGTGTCGGTGAACGCGCGGGCGATCGCGGGCGGCACGAACGGTTGGTCCAGCTCGGGCCACAGTCGCTTGATCCGGGCCTGCCCGCCGAACGAAGGATGCTCGTGTTCCAGCACCATCGGATCACCATAGACCCCGGGTTGCAGGCCGATCGAGGCGCCGTACAGGACGGCGGAGCTGAGCCGGTTGGAGGCGACCCGCGTGTGTTTGCGGAGCTCGCGCAACTGCTTGACCAGGAACTTGGCGTCGGTCTTGCGCCAGTGCAGGCCGCGGTAGCCATGGGTGATGACGCGGAGCCCGGCGTCCTCGTAGACCTTCCGGATCGCCGGGTTCTGGTACTCGTTCCAGTACAGGCAGGCGGTGACGGGACCGGTCTCGTGTTCGTTGATCGAGGCAACGAGACGGCCGTGATCGCCGAGCACGTGCTGGCCTTCCCACCCATGGAACGGGTAGAAGATGGTGCCCTCGGCACCTTTCGCCGGGGTGGCGAGCTCCGGGTGCACCTTGAGCAGGTACAGCCAGACGGAGCCGATCACCGAGTAGTTGCGCAGGCCCAGCGAGTGGCCGCGGCGACGGACGCTGTCGGACCAGACGAATTTCGGCATACCGGGCGCGAAGTTGGTGCCGTGGGCGAAGCCGTCGAGGATGTTCCAGCCGTGCTGCAGGTAGCCCCAGATCCGGGGTGGCTTCGCGAGGCCGGCGTACGACGCCATGATGTTCGCATGCCCGTAGAAATGGTTGGCGTGATGCATCAGCGGCGGGCCTTCCGCACCAGGCGCCGCAGCCGACGGCGGATCACCCGGGCGGGGTTGAGGACGGCGTGGCCGACGCGGTAGGGCAGTGAACGCCGGATCCCGCTGACCGTGCCTTCGAACAGGATCGCCCGTGCGCTCGCGTGCGCCAGCTCGTCCGCCAGTCGCGCCACGGTCGCCAACTGCTCGGCGCTACCCAACGGCCGGATGACTTCGTCGGCGCTGAAATCCTGCACAGGAACGGTAATCCCGGCTATCGAGGCGAGCCGCGCGGTCAACGCATGGGGATCGGCCGCGGCCGGCCATGGTTGCCGTGAGCCACTTTCCAGCGTCCGCCGGGCGAACCGCGCGAGGTGCTGGACGACATCCAGGTCCTGAGCTTCCCCGAACAGCCGGTACGACGAGCCGTCGACGATCACGTTGTCCGGCGAACCGTTCCCGCCCGTGCCCAGCCAGGCCACGTACTCCGGGATGATCCGACGCACAGCCGCCTGGTCGTCGACGCGCAGGGCCGCGAGCAGGTGCTCCTCCAGCAACACGCCCGTGCCACCGGGAACCGCATCCTCCGGAAGCACGCTCGGTGGCTCTGCGCCGAGGACGAAGTACCAGGCCGGCGCCAGCTCCATCCCGAGACCGGCGTCGGCCGAGTCCAGCACCAGCCGGTACGGGTCCATCAACACCGGACCTGCGTTGCGCGAGGCAACAGCCCGGGCCGCAACCACACCCGCAAGCCCGTCGACCGCGGTGAACGCAACCTCGGCCTCGATGAGCGCCGGGAAGACCGCGTAGGTCTGCACATCACGCGCTTCGCCGAGCCCCGCGTCGGCCAAGGCCGCGCGGAGCGGCCCGAGCCCCTGCGGGGCGGAGTCCGCCACGTCTCGGGCCCAGTCTTCGTCTCGCGGAAGGGCCGCGGTGATCGCGGGTTGGACGAAGCGGTCGACGCCGAAGTAGTTGGTGGCGCCCAGCAGCAGTCGGCCCGATGGAGAGAGCTGGTCGCGCAGCCGGTGCAGCGCCTCGGACCAGGTCAGCTTGGCCGTATCCGGGCCGACCAGCCGCTCGAGGCCGTCCAGCGCGACGATCACGTCGTACGTGTCGTCACCGCGGAAGCGGTCGAGCGAGCCGCAGAAGACCTGGCCCTTGGCGTCGTCGAGCAGCTCGCCGATCTCCTCGGCGTCAGGCGCCGAGCGGACGAGGACGTCGACTGACGTCACCTGCGCAGCCACGTCGGCGAGCAGGCCTGCCGCGTGCGGCCCGGCGATCAGGACGGAGTCCTCGGGCTGGAGAGTGGCGGCCAGGAGTGCTGTCGCGGCGGATCCGGCGGCCGCGGGCCGCGCGTCGCCCGGGTGCAGATCCGACCAGTCGAGCATCTCTCCGCCGATCAAGTTCGATCGGGTCACATCAGTCACGTTAGCCAACCAGCTTGAGAAGGGTTTCGATCACCCGGTCGACGTCGGTGTCGGTGAGGTCCGGGAAGAGGGGGAGGGACAGCTCTTCGGCGTAGAAACGCTCCGCGTTCGGGCACAGGCCGCGGCGGTAGCCCTGTCGCGCGAACACCGGATGCCAGTACACCGGAAGGTAGTTCACCTGTACGCCGATCCCCGCGGCCCGCATGCCTTCGTACACCTCGCGCCGGCGCCCGCCGAGTACGCGGATCGGGTAGAGGTGCCAGGCCGGGTCCACACCGGCCCGCTGCACCGGCGTACGCAGACCGTCGATGCCGCCCAACGCCGCGTTGTAGCGCGCGGTGATCTCGGCGCGGCGGCGTTTGAAGTCGCCGAGCCGGGACAGCTGTGACAGGCCGAGCGCGGCGCCGAGGTCGGTGAGTCGATAGTTCACGCCGTACTCGTGGACCTCTTGATGCCACGGGCCCTCGTCGGTCAGCTCGAAGCGGTCGGGGTCGCGGACCAGGCCGATGAAATGGAACTCGTGTGCGCGTTGGCCGACCGCCGGGTCCTTGCAGACCACCGCACCGCCCTCGCCGGTGGTGAGGTTCTTGGTCGGGAAGAACGACATCGTGGTCACGTCGGCGAGATCCCCGACCGGACGCCCGTCGAGGCTGCCGCCGACCGAGTGGGCCGCGTCGGCGAGCGTCCGCGCGCCAACGCGGTCCGCCAGCGGTTGCAGGGCGGCGTAGTCGGCGGCCTGACCGGCGTAGTCGACAGCGGCGATGACCTTCGTCCGCTCGGTCAACGCCGCCTCGACGGCCGCTGGATCGATCAACGCGGTGTCCTCGTCGACGTCCGCGAAGACGACCGTGGCTCCAAGGATCGCGGCGCACGACGCGGTGGCGACGAAGGTCATCGGCGTGGTGACGACCTCATCACCCGGACCGACGCCGAGTGCGGCGTACGCGATGTGCAGGGCCGCGGTCCCCGACGTACAGCTGACTGTGCGGTGTCCACCGGCCAGCTCGGAGACCGCCTGCTCGAAGGCGGCGACGGCCGGCCCGGTAGTGAGCCAGTCTCCGCGCAGTACGGCGGTGACCGCCTCGATATCCGCTTCCGAAATGGACTGACGCCCGTACGGCAGCATCTATTCGTCACTCTCGAGGATCTTGCGGATCTCCTCGATCGAGTACCACAGCTCGTTGGTGTTCGATGCGAACTGGAACCCCTCCGGGACCGGCAGGCCGCCGTTCGGGGGCACGTAGCCCCAGGTGGCAAGGTCGGGCTGGAGCACGTACCGGTTGCCGACTGCGAGCGTGCGGCGGCCCTCCTCCGGGCTGATCATCTCCTCGTGCAGCTTCTCGCCCGGGCGCAAGCCGATGTCGTGCATCGTCGCGCCGGGTGCGATCGCCTCGGCCAGGTCGGTGATCTTCATCGAGGGGATCCGTGGCACGTACAGCTCGCCGCCGCTCATCAGCTCGAACGAGTCGACCACGAACTCGACCGCCTGCGGCAGCGTGATCAGGAACCGGGTGCAGCGCAGGTCCGTGATCGGTAGCGACTGCCCGGCCGCGTGCAGCGCCCGGAACTTCGGGATGATCGAGCCGCGGCTGCCCATCACGTTGCCGTACCGGACCACGGCGAACCGGGTGTCGTAGGCCGCCGCGTAGTGGTTGCCGTTGATGAACAGCTTGTCCGCGGTCAGCTTGGTCGCGCCGTACAGGTTGATCGGGCTGGACGCCTTGTCCGTCGAGAGCGCCACCACGCGTTTGACGCCGGAATCGATCGAGGCCTCGATCACGTTCTGCGAGCCGATCACGTTGGTCTGGACGAACTCCCACGGGTTGTACTCGCCGCTGTCCACCTGCTTGAGCGCGGCCGCGTGCACGACATAGTCGACCCGGTGCATCGCACGGAGCAGCCGCGACCGGTCCCGGACGTCGCCGAGGAAGAACCGCAGCCGGGGATCGTCGCCGAAGAGCTGGCGGACCTCCCACTGCTTGAGCTCGTCGCGGCTGAAGACGATGAGGCGGCGGGGGTTCAGCTGGTCCAGCGCGTGCCGGACGAAAGCCCGGCCGAAGGAGCCCGTGCCTCCGGTGACCAGGATGTCGGAGCCGGTAAGGATGGACACTCGAGCGGGACCCTTCTGACGGACAGTTCCGAGCACGGCACACGCAGTGCAGTCACGAACAATAGCTGCCCGCTCCGAGCCCTCCTCAATCCCGCCGATACCGTCGGGGGCGTGAAACGCGTCGGGGTGCGGTGTGATGTGGGGCCGGGGCGGGGCATCGGGCACGTGATGCGGTGCCTGGCACTCGCAGAGGAGGTACGGCGCCGGGACACCGAGCTGGTGTTCATTTGCGACGCATACACGGTCCCGTGGGCCGCTGAGCAGATCACGGCCCGAGGGATCTCCGTGGAGCGCGCAGTGTGGAGCCTAGGAGAGCACATCGAGCTGTTCACGGGGCTGGGGCTCGACGGGGTGGTGTTCGACTCGTACGACCTGGACGCATCGGTCTATTCGGCCGTGCGCGCGACCGGAATCCCCACGCTGGCGATTGTCGACGGTGACTTCCGTGGCGCGCAGGCGGACGTGATGGTGGATCAGAACCTCGCGGCCGAGCTGGACCGGCCCGTCCTGCCACCCGAGTCCATCAGGCTCGCCGGGCTCGGCTACGTGATGATCCGGGACGAGATCCTTGCCTATCGCCCGTCGGAACCACCTGTCCCTCGCGAGGTCGGCGTGCCCAAGGTCTTTGCGTTTTTCGGCGGGACGGATGCGTTCGGCGCCGGTCCGCAGGTGGTGCGGGCGCTCGCGGCCACTGGGGTGCCGTTTCAAGCGACTGTGGTGGCGCCGGACGTGGGGTTGGCCGCTCGGATCGCTGCGGTCGAGCTGAGGCCACAGCAGCGGGTTGACGTGATCGGGCCGACCGACCGACTCGCGGCCGAGGTGCGGGATGCCGATCTGACCATCAGTGCGTCGGGTACGTCGACTTGGGAGCTGCTGTGTCTCGGCGCGACGGCCGGGTTGGTGTGTGTCGTGGACAACCAGGTGATGGGATACGAGCGCGCGATAGCCACGGGTACGGCGGCGGGCGTCGGCGTACTGGCCGAGATCGAGGCGGACCCATCCGCGGCGGCTGCGGTGCTGAAACGTCTGCTGAGCGATCCTCGTGAGCGCGCTCGCCTGGCTGCGGCCGGCTGGGAGCTGGTCGACGGCAACGGACGCACCCGGGTCGCTGATGCGTTGCTGGCCCTCATTTGAATCCCGCCACCCGGACAGATTCATCCACCTGCTGATCCACCAGCCTGCGACCCCCCGGCCGGGGAGGATCTCTTCCCGTTCCGGGCAGAACATCCTCCCAAACCCCTTCCCCACAACGCGAATCCCGCCACCCGGACACACCCGACCACATCACGAGACCCACCCCCGGCCCGGGCATCGAGTCGTGGATCAGGGTCGGCGACACGCGGGCACATCGCGCCGAAATCCACGACTCGCACCACCCGACCGCACCCAGCGCGCGACCACTCGGGTGAGCGGCTCCGGGATAGCTGCGGTCTTTCCCTGGTCGGGGTGGTGTGGGTCAAGGGTCGAAGATCGCGCAGCGACGCCGAAGGCGCCCTTGACGCACGCCGCACCGACTAGCATGATTACGCAGCCCGGAACCGCGACACCACAGTCCCGCGCAAGGCCCGACCGAACCACATTCCTCCGCAGGAGCCTGGCGAACCACAGCCCCCGCGCGAACCCGCCGAGCGGCGGACCCACCATCTGCGTCCCGCCGAGGGCGGCACAAAGACACCCGCCGCGAAGCGGTGTCCGATCAACCCCCATCCGACACAACAGTCTTATTTGAGCTCGTAGATCGTGGCGTCGAGCGTGGCGTGGCGCAGGCTGACGTAGTTGCGGAGTGCCGGTGAGACGTTGCCGACCCGGTTGTCGGCGTACAGCCAGCGCACTCCGGCTTGGCGTAAGCGTTCGATCGCGGCGGGCGTCGGTGTCTTGAAGGCGGCGTCGTTGGCGGTCAGCTCCGCACGGTCCCAGTACGGGATCAGGCTCGGGTTTCCGCCGGTGGTGAGGGCGATGCGGTTGGCCTGGTTGGAGTAGGACCAGCCTTCGATCAGCACTGGCCGTTCTGACAGGGCGGCGAGCCAGAAGTGCCGGCTGTCGCAGAGGCCGTCGCGCTGGATGATGCAGTGCGCGTTGGTTGCGATCAGATCGCCCGGAGTGCTGTTCCGACGCAGCCAGGTGGCCGCACCGGCCTCGGCCGCGGTCGCACCGCCCCGGCTGGGTTGGGCAAAGACCAGAGCGGACGCCTTGTCGGAGAAGAGTGCCTGTAGCGGCACCAGAATGGCTCCGATCATGCTCGCCGCCACCAAACCGGCCGCAAGTGCCACAAAGAAGTTGCCAGGCCGTCGAAAAGCCTTCCAGCCAAGGGCAACGACGATACCGACCGCCCCGATCGCGGCGGCCGTCCATAGCCAGGGTCCCTGGATCCCCGGCAGGTCAGCGGACCTGTGTCGTGCAATCGCAAGCCCTGTCAGCCCAAGCAGTCCGGCGGCGCCGACGAGGATCACGCCGCGTCGATCACCGAGCCGCCCGACCAGGTTGGCCAGGCCGACCGAGGCGAGTACGGCGATGACCGGGAACGCGGTTCGAAGGAAGTACAGCTGGCTGATACCCGACTGGGTGGTGAGGAGCGTCCCGAGCAGACCGGCGACCGCGAACCCCAGCAGGAAGACGGCTCCGGGATCGTTCCATTTCCTGCCCAGGAAGACCATGCCAGCGGCCGCCAGGCCCCAGCTCAGCAGGGTGGTTGCCGCTGACAGCAATTCGGCGTGCGGGCTCTCCAGCAGCATCGAGAACGGCGGCAACTGGACGAAGGTCTCGAACGGCTTGATCTGCGTACCCCAGGTGCTCCCGCCGAAGATCGCGATCAGCGCGGCCACGAAGACCACGAACGACAGCGCTCCGCCGAGCACCGCCGTACGTGTGCTCTTCCGCGCGATGGCCAACTGCGCGAAGGCGAACGCGAACCCCACCCCCAGCAAAGGGAGGATCGTCGACTTCGACCCGGACGCCACGAGGGCCAGCAGAACCAGCAGCACCCAGCGACTCCGTGGAGCCCCCGACCGCAGCAGATCGACCGCCAGGAGGCAGAGTGCGAGTGCGATCAGGACGCCGAGGTTCTGCGTCGGACTCAGGTACGCGGCGACCGCGGTAGAGATCCCGCCGAGCCCGTGACCGGGGAGTGGCTGCACGGCCCCGCCGAGCCCGGCGATCAGGACGGCGAGCGGTCCGGCCCAGGTCGCGCCCGACTCAGCGGTCGGGGCGAACCGGGTGGCCAGTGCGAACACCAATCCGCAGCCGGCGAGGAACAACGGCAACCAACTGAGTGAGTGGATCAGATCGGTCAGGTCGATCCGCGTCCCCCACGCGGTCGCGGCCGTGGCCTGGTGGAAGAACGTGTGGTACTTCATCGCCTCGCCACCGAGCCACAGGGTCGAGATCGGTACGTCGTACTTCGCACTCGCGGCCAACGCCTGCTGGAACGCCAGATCCGGGTACGAGCGCAGCGGATCCGTGTACGCGGGCAGGAACTCGGCCGGACCGCGGCGGTAGACGACCAGCACGACCACTGCGGTCGTCGCAGCCAGCAGCCAGGCCTGGAGTGGTCGTAGCGGCTCGTCGACTCGCCGCCAGACCCGCTCCCGGACGTCGCGGTCCCGCAGCGCGATCAGCAGCACGACCGGCGACCACACCCACGACCAGGCCTGCAGTCCGATCGACGCGCTGGCCAGATACACCAGCACCTGCCCGGCTGTACCCACCGCGAACCCAGCGGCGAGGTCTTCGACCAGATTGCGCCCGTAGCCGCCGATCAACCGCCACAGCGCGAACCCGGGCAGCGCAATCGCGAAGCAGGTGAACAGGACGAAGCGCACAAGCTCGAAGAACGTCGCATGCAGCGCGAGCAGAACCACCGCCAGAGCCACCACCGTGAGCCCGGCCACTAGACCGGATAGGGACGGCCCAGCTGTGCGCGGCCCCCGCCGTCGTGCCCTCGCGTGCATGGCGCACACTATTCACCACTTAGTGGTCCCGCGAGTAGGTGATGCCTGCTGCGCGCCGTCCCACCTCCTCGCGGGACCACTATGCTTTCTGCGCTATGAGTTGGTACGACGCGCTCGAGGCCGGTGAACTGACTGTGCGGCCGTCCGTTGATGCGGCGAAGCGCTTTGGGATCTCGATCGACCGCATGTGTGTGTCCGCTTCGGCCGGTACACCGCTCGCCGAGGTGCTCACGGCGGTGGAGAGATCCACCGCAGACGTGATCGTGTTGCGCTATCCAGCCCGCGAAACCACGTGGTTCGCCGCGCTGGCGAGTGGGCCGCGGCAGGCGCTGCTGGCCGACACCGTCGTGTTCTGGTCCCTCCCGGTCGGCAAAGGCCGTCGGCCGGCCCCACTGGCCGGGTTCACCGCGCAGATCGAGCCTGAGGCCGACGACGTGCTGGTCGACGACCTGGTCGCGGACGTGTTCGGAGACTCGGGCAACCATTACTGCTCCAACCCGCTGTTCGACCGCTCGGTCGCGCTGGCCGGGCGGCAGGAGTGGGCGCGGCGGCGGATCGCCGACGCGGGCGCCGTCGTACTGCGGGGTCCGGACCGGCGCATGCTCGCCCTGGCCGCGGTCGATCAGCAGCGCTCGTGGACCGAGATCCAGCTGTCCGGCGTCGTACCGGCCGAGCAGGGGCGTGGTCGCTACGGGCACCTGCTGGCCGCGGTCGAGGACGCCTGTACGACGCGACGGCTGGTCGTGTCAACCCCTGCGCATCAGACCGGCATCCAGCGCGTCTGGGCCCGCTACGGATTCGAACCGGTGCATAACTTACTGACACTTCACCTCGTTGCCGCTACGTAATCGGTGCTTCTGAAGGCAGTGCGCTTCCGGAGCAGGGTGCCTGGGGGGCACAGACGGAGCCAGCAGCGAAGGGAGCCCCGCCGGAGTGACGCCGCGGCTGAGCGTGGTGGTGCCCTTCTACAACGTCGGTGACTACATCGGCGACTGTCTGGACTCGATCGCCCGGCAGACCTGGACCGACTTCGAGGCGATCCTGGTCGACGACGGCTCGCCCGACGACAGCGCGGTCATCGCGAAGGACTTCTGTACGCGTGACCCCCGATTCCGGATCGTCCAGCAGGCGAACGCCGGTCCCGGACCGGCGCGCGACACCGGGATCGCCGAGGCGACCGGCGAGTACCTGGCCTTCGTGGACGGCGACGATCTGGTCTCGCGCTACGGGTTCGCGGCGCTGATCCGGACACTGGACCGGACCGGTTCGGACTTTGCCGGCGGCAACGCGCGCCGGTTCAACAACAGCTTCGGAGTCCGGCCGTCGTGGCTGCACCGGCTGCCGTTCGCCCGGGCCCGGCACGCGACCCACGTGACCGAGTTCCCTGATCTGGTCCTGGACCGGATGCTGTGGAACAAGGTCTACCGCCGGACGTTCTGGGACGAGTTCGGCTACACCTTCCCGCCGATCCGGTACGAGGACTACCCGGTCGCGCTGAAGGCCCACCTCGACGCCGTGACGGTGGACACGATCCCGCAGGCGGTCTACTACTGGCGCGAGCGGGAGTCGGGCGAGTCGATCACCCAGCAGAAGTTCCAGCTCGGCAACATCCGCGACCGGGTCACCTCGGCCGGGATGGTGATCGACCTGGTCGCGGACAGCGCGCCCGTCGTGCGGCGACGGGTGCACGAGCACCTGGCCCAGATCGATCTGCTCACCCTGATGTCCGCGTTCGGCTCGGTGCCGGTGGACGAGGAGCAGCACCTGGTCGAGCTGTCGCGGGAGCTGGTCGACCGACTCGACAACGACGTACTCGCGGCCACCCACCGGTACGACCGGATTCAGCACGCCGCACTCCGGGCGGGCGATGTCGACCTGCTCCGGCGGCTGGCTGCGTTCCGCAACGACGGTGGCCTCCGCGGTGGTGCGCGAGCAGTGCCGCGCCCACGCAGGTCGTGGCAGCTGGACTACAACTACCCGGGCCGGCTTGAGTCCGCCGTACCGGAGCGGTTGTACCGGTTGTCGGACAAGGCGCTGACGCTGGCGACCAGCGTGCGTTCGGTGACCTGGGTCGACGGCGAGCTGTCGATCACGGGGACCGCGGAGATTCGTCATCTGGAGACGTCACCGTCGTCGAGGCTGGGAATCTCCCTGGTGATCGCGGGAACGTCATACCCGCTGTCTGTACGCCGCTATCCCGCGCTTGACCTGCACGGCGACACCACGATGGTGGGGTTCGAGGTCCGGCTGGATCGCTCCGTGCTCAGCCTGTGTACAGGTGCGCCGGCGCATTTCGACGTACGGATGAAGTCTGGTCGGCTCGAGCGCGAGGGTGTGCTCCGGGGGCAGGGTCCTGGGAGTCCTGGGTGGGCGCCGGGCGCGTGGATCGACGACACGAGCTGGATCCAGCCGGGGCCGGGCAAGGGCGGATGCTTCGCGATCCGGCGCCTCGTTGATCCGTGCCGGCTGACCGCGGTCGGGCGAACGGCGGATGCGCTCGTCCTGCACGGTCGATCGGCGTTCGACGTGCCGTCGTTGTTCGTCACCCGGCCGGTGGTGGGTGGCGAGGAGGAGATTCCGCTCGAGATCTACGGTCGCGATTTCACCGCCAGGCTGCCGATTCAGGACGTGCTGGCGCAGGCGAATCCGGACGATCCGTTCGGTCAGCGGACGACGCGGGCCTTCCGGTTGCGCGGGCCTGACGGACAGCAGCGCGTGTTGCTGTGGACTGCAGGCGAGTCCGCGATCTCTCAGGTCGCTCGTGGACGGGTGGTCACATTGACCCGGTCCACCGGCGGATACGTGAACCTGCACGAGTCGCCGGTCCGGACGACCGCGACGACCGTGGTTGCTGTCGGCAACAAGCTGCTGGTGCGTGGTTCGGAGGGTGGCGAGGTCGACTTCAGTTGGCGACGGTATCTGGCTGACTCCGACGATCATCTGGATGTTGCTTGCAGCAAAGAGCTGACCGACGAGGGCTGGTCGGCGTCGGCCGACGTAGACGCGCTGATCCCGGTGGTCGCGGCGCGGGTGTCGGTGGATCCGTTGGCGTCACTGGCGGACTGGATTCTGTTCGCGACCAAGCCCGACGGTCGATCGCATGCGGTCCACTGCGAGCCCTTCCTGTGCAGCCGCTTGCCCCTGACCATTCCGCGGGGCTCGCACGCTCTCGCCGTACGGCCGCATGCCGGCACTCTGCACGTGGAGGTCCGCTGATGCATCACCACAACCACTACTACGGGCAGGCGCACATCCTGTCCCGCTACGCCGGTCTGGACTTCGACCACCCGCCGCGGTTGCGCGGCTATCTCCAGCATGGTTGGAACATCGGCTGCGGGTGGAACCCGGTGCACGAGTTCTACGACGGCGCCTGGCGGTTCACCTGGAGCGATGCACCGCGGCGGCGTGGGTACGCTCTCGGCCGGCGGAACTACCACAGCATCGGCGCGCCTTTCCTTTATTTGCTGGACTTGGAGCGTGATGCCGAGCCGGTGGAGCGGGAAGGCACGCTGTGGTTCCTGTTCCACGGTTGGGAAGGCGGGAAGATCCAGGGTGATCATCAGCGCCTGGTCGACGAGATCCGCGAGACCGAGCCCGGGCCGGTCACATTCAGCCTCTACTACACCGAATACGAGCGTCCTGAGGTGCGGCGGTACTACGAAGACGCCGGCTTCCGGGTCGTCTCGTTCGGGCGGCGTGGGTTCTCGTACGAGGGGACCGATCGGCGCTTCCTGTACAAGCAGCTCCACGAGCTGCGGCGGCACAAGCGGGTCGCCGCGAATCGGTTGTCGACGGCAATCTTCTACGGCATCGCGGCCGGGTGTGAGCCGGCCGTCTACGGCGATCCGATGGAGCTGGAAGGCGAGAACCCCTTGTTCGGCGGGCAAAGCCGGATCGAACGGCTCTGGCCGGAGCTGCTCGGGAAGTCCATCGACCCGGAGGCCGCGCGAGAGACCACAGACCTCGAGCTGGGGAGGCCCTGGATGATGCCGGCCGCGGAGCTGCGGATGCTGTTCGATTGGAGAGAGCGTGTCTGACCTGCAGGTGGTCCTCGGTGAGATGCAACCCTGGACCGACCGCACCGACCACCGGCCGGCTCTGACCGCGCTGCTGGCCGACGCCCTACCCACCGACCACCGCACGCTGATGGTCGGGCCGCACTCGCGTTCGCTGATCTCGCTGGTCCTGGAGCGAACGTCGGACGCCACCATCCTGGTCCGGTCGGTCTCGGACGCCGAAGACCTGTCGGCCGAGTACGGCGACCGCCTTCACGTCATCGCGGGTGCGCTGGACGGCCTCAGGTCCGAGCGGTACGACGTCATCGTCGCGGCCGATGGTCTCGACCGGGTCCTCGGATACGACAGCGCCGACCTGAGCTGGAGCGAGCGGCTGGACGCGCTGACAGCGCTCGCCGCTCCCGACGCGGTGGTCGTGCTCGCCGTCGAAAACGAGTTCTCGCTGGTGAATCTGCTGGACAGCCGTCCACCGGACGAACGCCACGGCGACGACGAATGGCGTCCTCTCCACGACGACCCCACCCGCCCGGTCTCGGTCGACCAGCTAACAGCGGCCCTCCCGTGGTCCGCCCAGCTCTACGCCGACTTCGGCGCCCGCGCCTACATCGCCGCCGGCGTCGCCGCCGAGTCCCGCCCCGGCGAACTCCCCACCCGCCTAGCCACAGAAGCCCTAGAGTCCCTGGACACCCCCCTCCTCTCCCCGGTCTCGGACGGCATCAACACCGCAGCCCGAGCCGGCCTCCTCCCCGCCATCTCCACCGGCTGGCTAGCCATCTGCGGCATGCACCCAGAACAAGACCTCTACACCCAATCAGCCACCCAAGTCCTCACCGCCACCAAAACAAAAGACACCTGGCAAACCACCCTCACCCCCGCACCATCTACCACGTCAGCTGCAGACGCCGTGCCGCCACCCGACAGCCCGCCACCCGACAGCCCGGCGTCCGGCAATCCGGCCACGGGAGCGGCTCTCTCCTCCGAACTTTCCTTTCACCCCAGTGGATTGATGTTTGATCCTGCAGTTGTGGCGGAGGAGGTTCCCGCCGGTGTGAGCGTGGAGTCTGTGCTCATCCGGCTGGCAGCGGCTGAGGACGTACCTGCTTTCCGGAAGCTGGCAGCCCGGCTCGGCGAGTGGGTTACTGAGTCGCGCGTGGTGCTTCGCTGGGATGACGTCGTACTCGACGGAGACTCATTCGCCTACGGAGTTTCGCCGTGGGTGACCGAGACAGCCTCCAGCACAACGGATCTTCTAGCCGCAGCCTGGTACAGGTTTCACGACCGCCTGATCACCGCCCACCGCCGCCACCCCTGGCCGCCGTGGATGATCGGCGACGACCTGGTAGCCACCTGGATGGGCATGTCCGGCATCCAGCCGCCGGAGCCGACCCAAGCGACCTCACCCTCCACCCCCTCGGCCTCCACCGAATACGTTGCCCGAGGCAAGGAGCTCGCCCACGCGCTGGCCGAAGCACTCCAAACCCCAGTACACCCAGCCATCGACGTACGATCAGCTCTCACCGAAGCGGATCAGGCCAAGCAAGAACTGTTCGAACTCAAAGGCCACGTCTACGGCCTGGAGCGGACCCTGGGCTTCCGCAACAAGGCGATGAAGACGCGGGAGAACCGCATCCGCGAGCTCCGGTCCCAGCTCGACCGGTTGAAGGCCGACCACAACCGCATCCGTGGATCGCGCACGTACGCGGTCTCGCGCGTCATCTTCCAGGCCGCCCAGGTCCGCAAGCCGCATGTCGTGGCCCGCAAGGTGACCCGCCGCCTGCGTAAGCGATGATGCGTCCGCGGTTGAGCGTGGTCGTACCGTTCTACAACGTCGGCGACTACATCGGCCCGTGCCTGGACTCGATCGCCCGGCAGACCTGGTCCGACTTCGAGGCGATCCTGGTCGACGACGGCTCGCTGGACGACAGCGCTGTGATCGCCAAGGAGTTCGCGGCCCGCGACCCTCGGTTCCGGATCGTCGAGCAGGAGAACGCCGGCCTCGGCCCCGCCCGCAATACCGGTGTCGACCGTGCTGTCGGTGAGTACGTCGCCTTTGTCGACAGCGACGATCTGGTCACACGGCACGGGTTCGCCCAGCTCGTCCGCACCCTCGACCGCACTGGTTCGGACCTGGCCGGCGGCAACGCGCGACGGTTCAGCAACAGCTACGGCGTGCGCCCGGCGTACCTGCAGCAGCAGTGCTTCACCGAGGATCGTTTCGCCACACACGTGACGGAAACCCCCGAGCTCGTCCTCGACCGGATGGTGTGGAACAAGGTCTACCGCCGGTCGTTCTGGGACGAGTACGGCTACCGCTTCCCAGCGATCCGGTACGAGGACTACCCGGTCACGCTGAAGGCACACCTCGACGCAGTCACCGTCGACACCCTCGCGGCCCCGGTGTATTTCTGGCGCGAACGCGAGTCTGGCGACTCCATCACCCAGCAGAAGTTCCAGCTCGCCAACCTCCGCGACCGCGTCGAATCCGCCGGCCTGGTCATGGACCTGGTCGAAGACACGCTCCCCGAGGTCCGCCGACGGGTCCACGCGCACTTCACCCAGATCGACCTGCTCGCTCTGCTCACCGCCTTCGCTACAGCCCCCGAGGACGACGAACAACCGCTGGTCACCCTCGCTCACCACCTGCTCGACCGCCTCGACGAGTCCGTACTCGACGAAGCACCTCGCTTCGACCGTCTGCAGTACGCGGCCCTCCGAGCCGGCGATGTCGACCTGCTCCGCCGGCTCGCGGATTTCCGCACCGACAACGGCCTCAGTGTGCGCGCGGTCCCGCGTCGGTGGCGCCGATGGGAGCTCGACTACCCCGGCGTGCGCGAAGCCGCCGTACCGCAGGAGCTGTATGAGGCGTCGAACGACGACCTGAAGCTCGCGACGAGTGTCCGCGAGGTGGCGTGGGTCGACGGCAAACTGTCGATCAAGGGCAGCGCCGAGATCCGACACCTGGACACCAAACGTTCATCGAGTCTCCGGATGGCCTTGGTCATCGCCGGACGCCCTTATCCCGTGAAGGTACGGCGTTATCCCGCGACAGACCTGCTTGGCAACGAGTCGCTGGTCGGGTTCGAGGTCGTGCTGGATCGGGAGTTGCTGGCGAAGTGCACGGCCGGCCCGTCGCATTTCGACGTACGGATGAGGTCCGGGCGGGTTCGGCGACGCGATCTGCTGCATGGGCAGCGGGCCGGGAGTCCCGGATGGCCGCCGGGGGCGTGGATCGACGCGACGGAGTGGATTCAGCCCGGGCCGGGCAAGGACGGAGCTTTCGCGATCCGGCGGCTGACGGATCCGTGCCGGTTGACCTCGGTCGAGCAGACGCCGGATGCGCTGGTGCTGCACGGGCGCTCGTCGTTCGATCGGCCGTCGTTGTTCGTGACGCGCCCGCTGGCCGGCGGTGAGGAAGGGGTTCCGCTGGAGCTCGACGGGCGTGACTTCACCGCGAGGCTGCCGATCCAACCGATCCTCGCGGAGACCAATCCGGACGACCCGTTCAGCCAGCGAACGACGCGCGCGTTCCGCTTGCGCGGTCCGGAGGGGCAGGAGCAGGTGCTGCTGTGGACGGCCGGCGATCGGATGGTCTCGCACGCCGAGGACGGTCGGGCGGTGATGCTGACCCGCTCGACCGGTGGATACGTGAACCTGCACGTGGCGCCGATCCGGATGACCGCGACCGCTGCCGTTGCTGCTGGCAACGTGTTGGTTGTCCGCGGCCCGGATTGGGGTGAGGTCAGCTTCGCTTGGCGGCGGTTCTTGCCCGGGTCCGACGACCATGTGGACGTGCCATGTCGCCGTACCGCCTCCGACGACGGGTGGGCAGCCATCGTGGACCAGGACGCGCTGGAGCCCGCGGACTGGATCCTGTTCGCGACGGCACCGGACGGCTCATCACATGCGGTGCAGTGCGAGCCGTTCCTGTCGAGCCGGTTGCCGTTGCGGATCACCCGTGGTGCGCAGGTCCTCGACGTACGGCCGTATTCGGGCACGCTGCACGTCGAGGTGCGGTCAGCGGCGGGCAACGAGTAGTTGATGGGTGTCCGGCCAGTCGACCGGGTCGCCGGCGGGCGTGGTGAGTGATGCGACCGGTGCGATCCGGTTCTCGATGACCCAGTCGTTGCGCCACGCCTTCGACGCCGGGTCGATCCGGAACCCGGCCTGCTCGGCGACCGCGGACCAGCCGGCGAAGTTGAGTCCGCAGAACTGCTCGTGCGTCTCACTCAGCCAGTTGTCGACGTAGTCCTTCCGGGTCAGGAAATCCATCGCGTCGGCCAGCCGCAGCACGAGCCCGTCCGGGCGAACGTCGTACCCGAAGGGCACCTTGGCGTTCCGCCGGAAGTCGTGGGCGAACTGGAAGAACCGCGCTCGGGTCGAGAGCTTGCCCACGTACGCCGCTGGGTCGTTGCGGGACTCGAGTTCAGTGACGTCGTCCGGGTTCTCGCCGTCGCTGTCGTCGAGCCGCAGTACGACGGAACGGTCCGGCTCGGCGGGTCCGCAGACGTCGGAGTTGATCCAGACCCCACCGGGAGCCGTGTGAGCGAAGAGTGCGTCGGCGAACCGCTGCACGGTCTCTGGTCGCGAGCCATCGGCGTACGACCAGATCTCGTGGGTGAGCGCGAGCGTCAGAGTGGTGTCGATCGAGCGCGGCGGGAAGACAGCTGACCCCAGCATGTTGCGTTGGTAGAAGTAGACGTTCGGGTTGTGAAAGAGACCTTGTTCCTTCTTGTGCACGCATTCGGCGTACAGGTGCCGGGCGACCTCGACGCCGATCAGGTCGGACTCGTGGAAGCGTGGATCACGATCGATCAGTTGCAGGGTCGCGCCGGTCGCGCAGCCGATGTCGAGGATCCGGCCGGGGTGGACAGAGTCCTTGATTTGTTGCCATTTACGGTCTGCGGCCGTTTCGAAGGCATCGGCGTACGTCTTGTAATCGCGGGTCGTGGTGAGTCCACCGTCGTCGCCGACGACCGGGTCGTTCACGCAGCGCTGGATGTGCGCGTCCAGTGCGTACCGCTCGAAAACGTCCACAGTGGCTGGGTGGGCCAACTCTTTCCATTCATCATTGCCAGCGGCAATCATCAACAGAACGTCCCACGGCCGGGCGGTTCCCTCGGGCTCGACCCCGATCACCGTGAACCCCAGTTGCTCGTACAACTTGCTCACTTCGGGCGTAGAGCACGCAACGACAGCGTTCTGCGGCGTCAACCGGATCAGGTCATCCGTCCCCGCCTCAATGGCCTTGACCGTGACCTCTGCGAACTCATCGGTCGGCGGTGTATCAACCACTCCAACCACCACCGACCGGACGCCAGTCTCCACGCTGAACCGCTCGATCGCTGCCTCGCGCCGATCGAACGCCACCGGATTCCGCTTGGTGGTCTGATGATTCGCCGACGTCACCGCCCACACCACGGTCCGATCCGCGAACCGCCGCAGAAACTCCCCCTGAAACCGGGTCAACACATGATGCCGCCCCGGAAACACCAAGTACTCGCTCACACCTCAAACCCTTCCTGAGTAGCATGCACCCGACAAAGCATGATCGCAGGGGGAGGATCCACGTGACTCGGTGGTTGGCGGCAGGCGCGTGCCTGATGGTTGCTCTCAGCGCCTGTACGACGAACCACGACGCCGCGCCGACCCCGACAGCGACCACCCCGGTCCCGCGCCTCGAGCCGTCGGCCCGCACGACGGACACGCCGACCCCCACGGCGTTCCGGTACATCGTCAACGATCTGGAGCTGGCGCTTCCGGCGACCTACGGCAGGACCAAGCTGACGAAGTCGACGTACCAATACCCGCCGCCGGACAACTGGAAGCCGCGAGCCGACCCGTTGTCGGGGCATACCGTCGTCCCGAGGATGTGCGAGGACTTCATCCGGTTCCAGGGAGTGCCGGGAGTGCCCGGCGACTTCATCGCACCGACCACCCCGTCAGCCGCCGCCGCAGGCACGGTGGGATCACCCGCGGCGGCGCAGATCATCGCCACCATCACCGAATTGCCCGCGGCGCTCGGCGACCGACTCCTCGATCAGCGTCTGCCGGCGCCGGCCGAGTGCGCGCACATCACGGTCGACGGGCGCGAGGCCGCCTCCGTGGTGGAGCGGTCGCTACCGGGTTTCGGCGTACGGGCTCGGTACATCGTCCGCACGTATCCCCTCGGCGGGAAGACCTGGACCGAACGCACGCTCCAGTACCGCACCGACACGTACGTCGCCCTGATCCGCATCGACGCGTACGCCAACCCCGAGGCGAACTTCCTCGCCTTCGCGCGGAAGACCCAGGACGGCTTCAAGATCCTCCAGCCGCGCTAGAGCAGGTCCCACGTCAGTGGGGTGCCGGCCTTGGCTTCGATGCGGAACGGGCGGCCTTCGACCTGTTCGTAGAGGTCCGGGGCGAGGCCGCCTGCTGGGCGGATGGAGCGGACGTTCTCGCGGGTGATGGGGTCGCCGGCGGCGACGTCCTGGGTGACGTAGAGGGAGCGGCGGAAGCGGAGGACGTTCTGCTCGGCCTGCTTCGGACCGATGACCGGGCGGCCGAGGGCCAGTTGTGCGACCCGGGTGTTCTCGACGAGCGCCTCCAACTCCCACGGCTCGAGCGAGAACGCCGAGTCGACGCCACCGTCGATCCGCTTCAGCGTCACGTGCTTCTCGATCACGGTCGCACCGAGGGCGACGGCAGCGATCGCGGCGCCGATGCCCATGGTGTGGTCGGAGAGGCCGACCTGTACGTCTAGTGCGTCCCGCAGGACCGGGATCGCGCGCAGGTTGGACTGCTCGGGCGGAGCCGGGTAGCTGGCCGTGCACGACAGTACGACGATCTGCTCGTTGCCGGTCGAGCGAGCAGCCCGGACGGCGGCGTCGATATCGGTCAGCGTCGCGGAGCCGGTCGAGATGATGATCGGCTTCCCGGTCTCCGCCATGCCACGGACGAGCGGGAGGTCGCCGATCTCGTTCGACGCGACCTTGTACGCCGGAACGTTCAGCTTCTCCAGGAAGTCGATCGCGGTCTGGTCGAACGCGGACGAGAACGCGACCAGTCCGAGCGACGTCGCCAGCTCGAAGATCGGCTCATGCCAGGCCCACGGAGTGTGCGCCTCTTCGTAGAGGTCGTAGAGCCGGGCCTCACTCCACAGCTCGTGCTCCACCGGCAGCCGGAAGGCCGGCAGATCGAGGTCGAGCGTCATCGTCTGTGCGGTGTATGTCTGCAGCTTGAGTGCCTGCGCGCCGGACTCCGCGACGGCGCGGACGATGTCCTTCGCGCGCTCGAGATCGCCGTTGTGGTTGCCCGACATCTCCGCGATGACGAACGGCTGATGCTCCGCGCCGATCGGCACGCCACCGATCTCGATGGTCTTCATCATGTCCCCTGGGTTCTACGGTCCTGCCTGCGCAGGCTGATCGGAATCACGGTGATCTCGCGGGCGTCGGCGTACCGGACCTCCGGCGTGCCCTCCACGAACCGGAACCGCCGGTTCATCTGCCGGACCACCGTGTTGTGCTCGAGCACCTCGCCGGTGAGCACGTCGAGGCCGAGCTCGTCGAACGCGTACGCCGTCGCCTCGCGCATGACCTCGATCCACGCCGGCAACGTCTCGCCGCGCTCGGCCAGGCCGTCCGCGTCGAGGAAGAATCCCCAGGCAGCCGAAGGCCCTTCGATGTCGAAGAAGGTGACGACGCCGGCCGTTTCGCTGTCGCGGGTGTAGATCAGCACGCGGCGGGTCGGATCGACCGAAGCCTTCGCCCACCAGGCCGCGTGCTCGTCCGCGCCGATCTCGTGCGAGGTGATGCTGACGTCGCGATTCGCCTGCTGATTCCGCAGCCGCCGGATCGTGTCGACATCGTCCTCGGTGGCGGTCCGCAGCATGCACCCAACCTAGCGTCTTCTCTCGGCGCGTCTGATGTGTAAACATCTTTCCACTTCACCGGAAGCGAAGGTCGGAGAGTGACATGAGAGTCTGGCGAGCGATGGGTGTCCTCGGCGTGGCAGCGGGTCTGGTGCTGGGCGGTGTCTCCGGTACGGCGACAGCCGCGCAAGCACCCGCGAATCCGCAGGGGTGCACACCCAGCCCGACCACACCGCTCCGGCAGTTCCGCGCGAGCTGGATCTCGTCGGTGGTGAACATCGACTGGCCGTCCAAGACCGGACTGACCGCCGCGCAGCAGCAGGCCGAGCTGATCGGCTGGTTCGACGATGCGGTGCGTCAGCACCACAATGCGGTCGTCCTGCAGGTCCGTCCGACCGCTGACGCGTTCTGGCCGTCCAAGGTCGAGCCCTGGTCGCAGTACCTGACCGGCACGCAGGGCGGCGACCCCGGCTACGACCCGCTGGCCTTCGCCGTCGCCGAGGCGCACAAGCGCAACCTCGAGCTGCACGCCTGGTTCAACCCGTACCGGCTCTCGATGGGGACGAACCTCAACGCCCTGCTCCCCACGCACCCGGCGCGCCAGCACCCGGACTGGGTCGTCACGTACGGCGGAAAGCTCTACTACAACCCCGGCATCCCCGCCGCCCGCACACTGGTCGAGGACGCGATCATGGACGCGGTCTCGCGCTACGACATCGACGGCGTGCACTTCGACGACTACTTCTACCCGTATCCGGTGGCCGGGCAGACCTTCGACGACGCCGCGACGTTCGCTCAGTATCCCGACGGCTACACCAATCTGCAGGACTGGCGGCGGCACAACATCGACCTGCTCATCCAGGAGATCGGTAGCCGGATCAAGGCGATCAAACCGTGGGTGAAGTTCGGGATCTCGCCGTTCGCGGTCTGGCGGAACAAGGCGACCGATCCGGAGGGCACCGACACCACCGCGGGCGTGCAGACGTACGACGACCTCGCCGCCGACACCCGCAAGTGGGTCCGCGAGGAGTGGATCGACTACATCGTTCCGCAGGTCTACTGGGCCGGTGGGTTCGCTGCGGCCGATTACACCAAGATCGTCCCGTGGTGGGCCGACCAGGTCCGGGGCACCCACGTCCATCTCTACATCGGCGAAGCGACGTACAAGGTGGGTACGTCGACACAATCGCCGGACTGGTCCGATCCGCAGGAGCTGAGTGACCACCTGGCCTTCGACAGCGCGATCCCCGAGGTGAAGGGCAACATCTACTTCTCCGCCAAGGACGTCCGCGCCGACCGCCTGGGCGCGACCACCCTCCTCAACAACACCTGGTACACCAAGCCGGCCCTGATCCCAGCCATGCCGGCCTTGGACTCCCGCCCACCCCTCCCGGTCACCAACGTCCGGGCCAAGCGCACCTCCGCAGGCGTCCAGCTCACCTGGCGTCGTACGTCCACCGACACCACGTCGTACGCCGTCTACCGCCGCGACCTCCTAGCCGGCGACCACTGTCCCGACAACGACGCCCGCAACCTCCTGACCACCTTCCGAGCCACCGCCCCCACCCAGTCCTACACAGACCCCACCGCCACTCCCGGTCACCTCTACCTCTACACAGTCACGTCCCTAGACCGCCTCGCCAACCAAAGCATCCCCATGCCCACACTCACCGTCGGCTAAATCGTGCCAACGGTAGCCTTCGAGCCGTGCTAACGGTAGCCTTCAAGCCGTGCTAACGGTAGCCTTCAGATCGTGCTAACGGTAGCCTAGGTGAGGTGAGCGATTACCGACCGAGAGTCGTAGACGCGGAACTGGACGATTTGCTGGCCGAGTTGCCGGCGATCGCACTGGACGGTCCCAAAGGCGTCGGAAAGACCGAGACGGCGGTCCGTCGAGCCCGAACGGTCATCGCGCTCGACGACGCCGGTCAGCGAGAGTTGCTGGTCGCCGACCCGGGACGGCTCGAACGGGCCGCCTCGCCGGTGCTGGTGGACGAGTGGCAGCTCTATCCACCGGTTTGGGATCTGATTCGCCGGGGTGTCGACCGAGGCGCGGAGCCGGGCCGCTTCTTGCTCACTGGCAGCGCTAGCCCGGTAGATGCTCCAACCCACTCGGGTGCCGGGCGGATCGTTCGCTTGAGAATGCGGCCGATGGCGCTGTCGGAGCGCGGCATCGAGACACCGACCGTCAGCCTTCGCAGGCTCTTGTCGGGAGATCGGGCTCCTGTCACTGGGACAACGGAGCTAGGCCTCGAGGCCTACGCCGAAGAGATCGTCAGGTCCGGATTCCCAGGCATCCGGACGCTCTCCGGGCGCGCACGTCGCGCTCAGCTCACCGGCTACCTGGACCGGATCGTCGAACACGACTTCCCGGAGCAAGGGCATTTGGTACGACGTCCGGCCACTCTGCGGGCCTGGTTGGCGGCATACGCGGCAGCGACCGCCACGACTGCGTCGTACAACGCCATCCTCGACGCCGCGACGGCAGGCGACACTGACAAGCCGGCGAAGACGACGACGATCGCCTATCGCGACGTTCTCAGCCAGCTCTGGCTGGTCGAGCCCGTCGAGGCCTGGCTGCCGACACGCAACCAGCTCAGCCGGCTGGCCTCCGCGCCGAAGCACCATCTCGCGGATCCGGCGCTCGCCGCCGCACTGCTAGGCGCGGATCCGAGTGCGTTGCTGGACGATGTAGTCAACAACCGGCCGTACGTTCGGGACGGGGTGCTGCTCGGCCAGTTGTTCGAGTCGCTCGTGACGCTCGATCTGCAGGTGTACGCGCAGCCTGCCGAGGCGGTTGTCCGGCATCTGCGAACGAAGAACGGCGGCCACGAGGTCGACCTGATCGTCGAGCGGCCCGACCGCCGCGTGCTGGGAGTCGAGGTCAAGCTGGCGTCCTTTGTGACCGACGCCGACGTCAAACACCTGCTGTGGCTGCGATCGCAGATCGGCGATGACCTGGTGGATGCGGTGGTGATCAACACAGGCACCGAGGCGTACCGGCGGCAGGACGGGATTGCCGTGATCCCGGCGGCACTCCTCGGCCCCTGATCCCCAGAGGCCTTTAGATCAAGGAGATTTGAGGCCCGGGGTGGTGTTGGTTTGGGTGGGGAAGGTCTGGGTCGGGAAGCTCGGGGTGAAGGTTTGGGTGGGCTGGCCCTGAGTTGGCTGGCTCTGCGTGGGTTGGCTCTGCGTGGGCTGGCTTTGGGTCGGGAAGGTCTGCGTGGGGAAGCTCTGGGTCGGGGAAGTTGGCGTGGGGCTGGTGGGGAAGGTCTGGCCCGGGGTCGGGGTGGTCGTGGGGGAGTCTGGCGTGGGGGAGTTGCTGGGTGTGGGGAAGGGGTTTGCCGGCGGGGGTGGGTAGAGCTGGTAGACGCGGACGGTGCCCAGTTCGAAGCGGAGTTCGGTGAGGCGGTCCAGGTTCTCGGGTGGGGTGCCGACTCGTTCGTCGAGGAAGAGCCATTGGACGCCGTACTTGGTGCGGAGAGTCTCGAGGACTTCGCGGGTGGGGTTGGTGAAGGCCTCGTCGTTCAGGCGGAGCTTCTCCTCGTCCCAGTAGGGACCTTGGACGCCGTGGGGGTAGGTGTCGTCGACCCGGGTCTGGAACGACCAGCCTTCGACCAGGACGCGGCGTTCGGCGTAGCCGGCGATCCAGTACGAGCCGGTGAGGCACTGGGACGCACCGGCATCGTGACAGTGCAGGTTGGTGGCGATCTTGTCGTCGGACCCGGAGTTGCGGCGGATGAACCGGGCTGCCTCGATCCCGCCGGGCGCGATCGACTCGTACGACGTCAACGGCGGTGTGGCGAACTTCCGCAACGACGCCACGGTCGGCGAGACCGTCGTACCCAGCAGGATCGCTACCGCGACGACAGCCCACGTACGGCGAGTGCCGTGCACGATCAGGCCCAGCACACCGAGACCGAGCAAGGCCAGCACGCCAGCGACAGCCATGCCCTGTCCGAAGCAACTGGCCGAAGTGCATGAGCGCTCCGACTGGTGTCGACCCCAGTAGATCGCGGCCGCTCCGATTGCGAGGGCGACCGCGGCGATCCAGTACTGGCGCCGGTCCAGCGATCCGAGACCCCACGTGGCGATCAGTACGCCGTAGATGAAGCCGGTGCGGACGAAGAACAGTTGGGTCTGGCCCTCGTCGTACAGGAGCGAAGCGCCCGCGATCGCAGCCACGAACCCGAAGAGGAGGAACACCGGCATCGGGTCACGCCGTAGCCGTCGCTTGATCAACACGGCGCCAACCGCCGGCATCACCCAGCCGATCACCAGCACGACCACAATCATCGCCAGAGCGGACCCGCCGCCCATCCGGTCCGCCAGACGTCCGAAGGCGGCACCCGGGTCGAACCGCACACCGGACGCCGAGCCCCGCAAAACCACGAAGAACGTCACCGCGTACGCCGCCGCGACGCCCAGCCCGAGCACCAGCGCACGCAGGTTGAGTCGTGCGGCTCGCACAGTCAGATACACCCACGCGGCCGCGAGTCCGAAGGCGTAGACGGGCAGCACGGTCGCCTTCGTCAACGCCAGCGCGGCAATGAGCACTCCGGCCGCTACGAAGAGGCGAAACAGCTGACCGCGTGTCTGTCCGGGCTTGCGACGAAGCAGCAACACGGTGACCGCCATCAGCGGCAATAACAGGACTGTGGAGAACGCCTGCGGCGGATTGGTCAATTGCCCCAACGAAAACGGCCCATCCGCGAACACCCGATCCGAAACCGCCCACGGCCACGCAACCAGGTCGCCCGCGGCCACGGTGAGCCCAGCAGCGATAGGAGCGGCCACTGCACGACCGGTGAGCAGCATGCCGACCGCAGCAGCTCCCAACACGGTCAGCAGGATCCAGGCGAACGGCACCATCCGGTCCGTCAGTACGTCGAGCGGAATGCGCGTGAGCCAATGAGCCGACGCAATGTGGTCGTACGCCGCCCAATGACTCGTCAGCCACCGGCCATCGGCGTACGGGATGCGCGGCGGGAAGTGGTGCGTCAGTTCACTGGCTATCGCGAGGTTGTGCGGCGCGTCCGAGTTCGGCCGGAGCGCTGCGGGTCCACTGAGCGGAATGAGCTGCGAACCCACCCGCACGAACCACGCCGCAGCCACACCGACGGCAACCATCACCCCGGCAGTCGCCCACCACGGCGTGGGCCGCTCGGTCAGCGTCCGGCGCGGCAACGCTCGCCACATCCCCAGCGCCAGCGCCGGCATGAGCAGGGCAGCGAACGGCAGCCCGAACACCATCCCGATCGGATAGACGAGCGCCTCGACGGCCAGACCGAACGACGTCCCCAGTACGACGTCCGCCGCGAACCAGCCGGTCCCACCGGTGAGCCGCCGCCAGAACATCGTCCCCGGTACGACGATGACGACCAGGAGATAGCCGAGATACGCGGCAGGCATCCAGATCGGATGGTCCTGCAACGCCACGAACCACGCCACCGGCAGCACGGGCAGACTGGCAACCGCCGCCAGGCGCCGCCCACGAACTGCGGCCACCCGCTTCCCCCGGCCTCTGATCATCGCCACAGTGTATGAGTCGTGTTCACTCACGGTGGCCCTCCACTAGGCTTCGGGGTATGAGTTCGGTCGCGCGGGGTCGGGTCAGGGAATTGATGGGTGCGGTGATGACGGCGCAGGGAAGGACGTTGCCGGCCGACGACGCGGCGGAGCTGAGGGCGATCGGCTTCCGGTCGCTGGACTTCTCCGAGCTGGCGCTGCGGGTGGAGGACGAGCTGGGTGACGAGCTGAACTTCGATGCCCCCGGGCTGCGCCGGATCGCCACTGTCGGCGACGTACTGGACTTCATCGATCAGCTTCAATCCGCGTGACCGCAAGGCGCCGGACCACCGCCCTGATCGGTGACGACAACACTGTCGTCGTCGCGGGCAAGCGCCTGACCTGGCGGACCCTGCACAAGCTGCCGCAGCTGCCCTCCCCGGCCGCGGTCCTGGTCGACAACGGTGCCGACGCGCTCGCGGCCCTTCGCCACCACGCGGTCCACGGCACCGAGCTCCTCGTCGCCACCGCATCCCGCGTCGACGAGCGGATGCGGGAGGAGCTGGGCGAGTCCGGATTCGCGATCGTTCGGCCCGATGGGGAAGTGACCCCGGCCAAGCTCAAGCGGGTCGAGGAGTCCGGCCGTGCCTGGCTGCTCACCTCCGGCTCGACCGGCCGCCCGAAGCGGATCGGCCACACCCTCGAGACGCTGACCACCGTCACCGGCGACCAACCGCCGCGGACCTGGCTCCTGCCGTACTCACCCGGCACCTACGCCTGGTGGCAGGTCGTCACGCTCTCGCTGACCCACGCCGATCAGGGCCTGGTAGCGATCGAGCCGGACGAACTCGACGACTGGCCGGCCATCGCCGCCGAGCACGGCGTGACCGCAGCATCCGGTACGCCGACGTTCTGGCGGCAAGCCATCTACCGTGATGCCGACGCACTGACCGACGTACCGCTGGAGCAGATCACGCTCGGCGGTGAACCGGTCGACCAGGCGATCCTGGACCAGCTCCGCGAGCTCTACCCGAAGGCCCGGATCTCCTGGATCTACGCCTCCTCCGAGGTCGGCGCGTCGATCGTGGTCCACGACGGCAAGGCCGGGTTCCCGAAGGCGTGGCTGGAGCGCGAGCCCGATCCGGACCGCCCGATCCTCTCGGTAGAGGGCGACGAGCTGGTGATCCGCTCGCCACATCACGGCGCCGGTCAGGTCGGTGCCGTCCACACCGGCGACCGGATCGAGTACGTCGACGACCGGGTGCTGATCACCGGTCGCCTGGACACCGACGAGATCAACGTCGGCGGGTCGAAGGTCTCGGCCGGGCTCGTCCGCAACGTGCTGATGGGTCACCCCGGCGTCTCGTGGGCCCGTGTCTTCGCGCGCAAGGCTCCGCTGGTGGGCAGGATCGTCGCGGCCGAGGTGGTCGCGAATCCGTCCCTCGGCCCGATCACGGACGCCGACCTGGTCCAGTGGTGCTCGAGTCGCCTGCCGGATTACGGCGTACCGCGGCGGATCAAGTTCCTCGACGAGATCCCGCAGAAGGAAACCCTGAAGAGCGATGTCTGAAGACACCAGCGTTCCGCCCGCGACCGTCGTGCTCGTATCGGGCGGGTCCCGCGGCCTCGGCCTCGCGATCGTCACCGACCTGCTCGCCGCGGGTCTGAAGGTCGCCGCCTTCGCCCGGACTGTGACCCCCGAGCTGACAGCACTTGGTGAGAAGTACCCGGATCAGCTGTACGCCGGAGCCGTCGACATCAACGACTCCGCAGCCACCCAGGCGTTCGTGAAGACCGTCGAGGCGACGCTCGGACCGATCGATGCCTTGGTCAACAATGCGGCGATCGGCCAGGACTCGCTGCACGTCCACACGTCGGCCGAGCACCTCGCTGAGATCATCCAGACCAACCTGACGTCGCCGCTCGTCCTGACACGGTTCGTTCTGCGGCGCCTGCTCGCAAAGAGCTTGAGGGGCCGGATCGTCAACGTCACGTCGATCTGCGCGCAACGCGGCTATCCCGGGCTGGTCGCCTACTCCGCCACCAAGGGCGGCATGGACGCGGCCACCCGTTCACTCGCTCGTGAACTCGGTGGCCGCGTCCTGGCCAATGCCGTCGCGCCCGGCTTCTTCGCCTCGGAGATGTCCGCGGTGCTGGGTCCGACCCAGCTCGACCAGATCGTTCGCCGGACGCCGACCGGTCACCTGACCGAGCCGGCCGACGTCGTACCGGTCGTCCGGATGCTGCTGCTCGACAACACCAACATCAACGGCCAGGTCCTCGTGATCGACGGTGCTGCGTCGATCTAAGCCGTTTCGATTTAGGCCGGCTTGATGTTCTGGTTGCGGTGGAACACGTTGTCCGGGTCGTACTTGGACTTGACCAGCGCGAGCCGGTCGTACTTGTCGCCGTACGTGGCCCGGATCCGGTCGTCCTCGGCCTCGGTCATGCCGTTGACGTAGCTGCCGATACCGGCCGCGTGCGGCTGGATGGCCTCCCAGAAGCCCCGGACCCACTCGCGTTCACCGGGCAGAGCCTCCTGCACCGGAGCCTGACCGATCACGAACAGCGCATACCGGTCGGTCCGGCCGCCGCCGAACGCGGTCTCGTTCTCGTCGACTGCTGAGTAGGCGTGGTCGAGCCGGTACATCATCGCGACCGACATCAGCGACTTCTTCAGCGGCACCTGCTGCGTGATGACGTCGATGGCGCCATCGGTCAGCTCGTCGAGGTAGGTGCCCTTCTCGTAGGAGTAGTGACCCGCGGCGTTCGGCTCGTCGAGCGACTGCTGCAGGGCCACGTACGGCATCGGCGTACCGAACTCGAATACCGGCGGCAGGGCGGCGCGGATCTGGTCGATCACTGCCTTGTGCTCCTCGGCGGTGCCGAAGCCGACGACGACCAGGCCGTAGCCCGGCTGGAAGTGCAGCTCCGCGGGGACGAACGGCGCCGGCGGCGCGTTCAGGCAGGCGACCACCACGTTCTCGTCGGGCGAGAGCGTCGGGATCAGGTCCCGCGCCAGGCGCAGCACGTCGCCGCCCTGGTCCAGCCCCCAGAACAGGAGGTCGTAGTTGACCATCGGACCGGCCTCGTTCAGCCGGAACTCGAACTCCGTCACGACGCCGAAGTTGCCGCCACCGCCACGGACCGCCCAGAACAGCTCCGGGTTCTCGTCCTCGCTCGCGCGCAGGATGCTGCCGTCCGCGGTGACGATCTGGACCGACTCCAGGCTGTCGATGGTGAGCCCGAACTTGCGGGTCAGCCAGCCCATTCCGCCACCGAGGGTCAGGCCCCCGACACCGGTGTGGCTGATCAGTCCGGCCGGTACGGCGAGACCGTACTGCTGCGTGGCGCCGTCGAGATCGGCCAGCTTCGCGCCACCGCCGACCCGGGCGCGGCGCGTCTCCGGGTCGACCGTCACCTGGTTCAGCAGGCTGAGGTCGATCATCAGGCCGTCGTCGACCGACGACGCTCCGGACACGCTGTGCCCACCACCGCGGACGGCGATCTCCAGCCCCTGAGCCACGCCGTACCGCACCGCGGCCTGCACGTCCTCGGCGCTCCGCACTCGCGCGATCACGGCCGGGTGGCGGTCGTGCTCGGCGTTCCAGAGTTGGCGGGCCTCGTCGTACCCCTCGTCGGCCGGACCGAGCACGGACCCGGTCAAGGCCGCGCGGAAGTCGGCATCTGCTGTTTGTGTCATGGGTTCCCTCCCCGAAATGATGCTTTCAGGCTAGAGAGGCAGCCGGGGCGGAGCAGCGTCCTTTCGGGCAGACCTTAGCGCCGCAGGGTTTATCCGGCTCTCGTGACGGATGTGTGGGTCGATGCGGACAGCGCTTCGCGGCGACTGGTCCGTTTGCCGCCTTCGGCGGGTGAGCTGAGCCGATTTCATGGGTTGACCCATGAAATCGGGGGATGCGGACCCTGAATACGGGTGTGGAACCCCCGATATCAGTGGCAGACCCACGAATTTGAGTGGGCTACCCAGGAAATCGGGCCGGCGGTGGCCGGGGTGGGGTGGGCTGGTGGGGTGGTCTCGGCGGTGGCCTGCCTGGTGCGGGCGGTTCGGAAGCCGTACGCGATGAACCCACGCAGACCACACAAGCACCGTTTATCCACAGGTGGATCGACGGCCGTTTGGGTCGGCGCTGCGTGACTGTCAGACTCGTCCGCGTGAGTGACGACGAAATCCTGCGGTTGCTGCCGGTCGCGGCGACGATCGTCAGCCTGCGCAGCGATCGGGCCGATGCGGAGCTGGCGCGCCTCGGTGCGTACGACGAAGTCGACCAGGCGCAGGTGGATCGCGTCGTGCGGACGTTCCTCACGGGTCTGCTGCGGACCACCTGGGAGCGCGGCTGGTCCCCGGCCGACGTGGTCCAGCATGGTCGCCGCGAGTTGGATCCCGGCGTCGAGCCGCTGCTGCTCGCCCTGATCTCATCGGAGCACACGAGGTACGCCGCCGACACCATCGATCCCCGGTGGCTCGACCAGCTGGCCGATCTCGGCGTACCGCAGCCGTTCGCTGAGCTGGGCCTGACCGCGTGGGCCGCTGCTGCGCGCGTCGGTCGCTATCTCACGCTGCATCACGCCTTGGCCCTCGGCGGGTTCCTGCAGTCGTTGACGGTCCTGGCCAGGCTGTATCCCTTGCCGGGTGCGGCGGTTCGCGGCGAGCATCACGTCGTACCGGCGGACGGGAAGATGCTCGCGCGGATCCGGGCGCTGCTCGCGAAGGCCGAGGCGACGGAGTCCCGGAGGAGGCCGAAGCCTTGTCCGGCAAGGCCCAGGAGCTGATGGCGAAGTTCTCGCTCGACAGCGCGTTGGTCGAGGCCGAGGTGGAGATCCCGGACGACTCGGCCGGGCGTCGGATCTGGGTCGAGACGCCGTACGTCTCGGCCAAGGCGCAGCTGGTCGGCGCGGTCGCGACGGCCAACCGCTGTCGTACGGTCGTCATCGACAGCCTGGCCGTGGTCACGATCGTGGGGGCCGAGCTGGATCTCCAGCTCACGGAGATCCTCAGCACCTCCCTGCTGGTGCAGGCGAACCGGGCAATGCTTGCTGCAGGCAAGCACTTCGGTCATCGTGGTGAGTCGAGGACACGCTCGTTCCGGCAGTCGTTCCTGATGGCGTATGCGCAGCGGATCGGCGAGCGGTTGGAGGCGACGACGGCCGCGACTCAGGCAGCCGTGCCCGAAGCCGATGCGGACCGGCTGCTGCCGGTGCTCGCCAAACGCGAGGAACAGGTGGACGCCTTGTTCACCAAGTTGTTCCCGAACACGACGACCAAGCGCACGCGCATCACCAACGGTGCGGGTTGGGACGCCGGGCTGACGGCTGCCGACCAGGCGCAGCTCGACGCGCGTCGGCAGGTGCGCCGATGAAGACTCTCGAGACGACCACCCCTGGAGTGCTGCGGGTCTCGCTCGACGTTCAGCCGAACGAGGACGGGTGGTTCAAGGAGAACTTCCACCGCGCGAAGCTGGCGGATCTCGGCTTGGACGTCGTGCAGCACAACGTCGCCCACTTCGCCGAGGCGGGAATCCTGCGCGGGATCCACGCCGAGCCCTGGGACAAATACCTGTCGCCGTCGGCCGGTCGGGTGTTCGTGGCGCTCGTCGAGCTGCGTGACACCGACACCTTTGGTCAGGTCGAGACCTTCGAGCTCGGCGTGGAGGACGCGCTGTACGTGCCGCGCGGCGTCGGGAACTCGTTCTGCACGCTGACACCGCACACGATCTACAACTTCCTGGTGAACGAGTACTGGTCACCAGAGCGCGTCACGGTCGACCTCTTCGACCCGGAGTTGGCGATCGAGTGGCCGTTTGCCCGCGAGCGCCTGAGCTACACCGCGCGGGATGCGGGGAATCCGTCGCTGGCCGAAGCCAGGAACAGCCTCAGGACGCCGGGGGCCTGAGGCCACACAGGACGATGTCGAGCAGGCGGTGGGCCTGCTCGGGCTCGGTGTCGCGCCGCATCGTGATGCCGCCGACCAAGCGCAGGACGTCCTGCAGGTCCACCTCTTCGCGAACCCCTCCGACGGCCTTCGCGTTGTCCAGCAGGAGCTGGCCGGCGGACTGTACGTGGGTCCGGCAGGATTGGAAGAACGGCGAATCCTGACCGAGCGCCTCGGTCAGCTCGCTGGACAGGCTCTTCTTGGTCAGGCCGTAGCCGACGAAGCTGCGGAGCCAGGAGGCCAGTGCGTCGAACGGCTCGAGGTCCCGTGCGGCGTCGTACGCCCGGTCGCAGACGGATCGGATCTCGTCCACGTAGACGGCTTCCAGCAGCGCGGTGCGGCTGGGGAACCGCCGGTACAGCGTGCCGATACCGACACCCGCCCGGCGGGCGATCTCCTCCAGCGAGGCGTCCGTGCCGTGCTCGGCGAAGGTCTCGCGGGCCGCCGTCACCAGGAGGTCGTAGTTCCGGGCCGCGTCCGCACGGGTCGGCCGCGCCGACGGCAGCGGCGCCGTTGCTGCCTGTGCCGACGATGCCTGTGCCGACGGTGGGTGTGCCGCTGGCAGCGGTGCCGACGTCATCCCGGCCTCCTCACGGTCCGTCCCTCACTCTCCGTCACTGGGGTCCATCGGAAAGTTTCCCCGACAATATCGCTTGCTAAACCGGAGGGTGCCTCCGTATTGTATCTGGAGGCGGTCTCCGCTTTCCTCTCACAACTGTAGCCCCTCAGGGGTAAGGAGCACTATGTCGGCAACAGCCGCGGCGCCGGCCGGCGCCAACCCCGGAACGCCTGCTCGGCGGCCGGGGGTCATCCTTGCGGTCATCCTGGTCACGCAGTTGATGGTGATCCTCGACGGCACCGTGGTGAACATCGCGATGCCGCATATTCAGCAAGCCCTGCACTTCAGCCCGGCCAGCCTCTCCTGGGTGCAGAACGCCTACGCGCTCGCGTTCGGTGGTCTGCTCCTGCTGGGCGCCCGGGCCGGCGACCTGCTCGGTCGCCGCCGGGTCTTCATCACCGGTGTCAGCGTCTTCACGCTCGCCTCGCTGCTCGGCGGTCTCGCCCCCAGCGCCGAGCTCCTGCTCGCCGCCCGGGTTCTGCAAGGCATCGGCGGTGCCATCGCGGCGCCGGCGGCGCTGACCATGCTCATGCTCACCTACCGCGAAGGTCCGGAGCGGATGAAGGCGCTGGGCCTCTACAGCCTGGTGTCGTCCGGTGGCGGCAGCATCGGCCTGGTCCTCGGCGGCATGCTCACGGACTGGGCGTCGTGGCGCTGGGGTCTGTTCGTCAACGTCCCGATCGGTATCGGTCTGGCCATCGCGGCCCGGCGGGTACTGCCCGAGACCGAGCGGGAGACCGGCCGGTTCGACGTCGCCGGTGCGCTGACTTCCACGCTCGGCATCACCGCGCTCGTCTACGGTTTCATCCGCGTCGCCGAGGCCGGCTGGACGTCGGCCGAGGTGCTGGCCTCGTTCGCCGTCGGTGTGGTTCTGCTCGTCTCGTTCGTGCTGATCGAGCGCCGGGTCAGCCACCCGATCGTGCCGATGCGACTGTTCCGGTCGGCCCAGCGGTCGACGGCGTACCTGACCATGCTGTTGGTGATCGGGACGATGTTCGGGATGTTCTTCTTCCTGACCCAGTACCTGCAGGGTGTGCTCGAGCTCAGCCCGCTGGCCGCGGGTCTGGCGTTCCTGCCGCTGACCGGCCTGCTCTTCACCGCATCCCGGATCGTGCCCCGGCTGGTCGCGCGGATCGACGGGACGAAGTTCATGCTGGCCGGTTCGCTGCTGATCACGCTGGGCACGATCTGGCTGTCGCGATTGGATGCCCACAGCACCTATCTCGCGAACGTGGTCGGACCGCTGGTGCTGTTCGGCGCGGGCGCCGGGATGATCTTCATCCCGCTGGTCGGCCGAGCCATCTCCGGTGTCGCGCCCAGCGACGCAGGAGCGGCCTCGGGCATGGTGAACGTCGTTCAGCAGGTCGGTGGCGCACTGGGCCTCGGCATCCTGGTCACGGTCTTCGGCACGGCCAGCCGCAACTCCACCTCAACCATCCCGCGGCAGGTCCTGGTCGACGGCGTCCACGCCGCCTTCCTCGGAGCCATCGTGTACGCCGCGGTGACGCTGGCGATGATCGTCATCAGCGTCCGCCCGTGGAACTGGTTCCGCACCGAGCCGGAGCCCATCGAAGCGGTCGCCGTCGCCGAATCGCACGTGTGATGCTCACCTACACCCTGCCTACTTGATGGGCAGGGTGTAGGTGATCCATTTGCTGTGGGTGGCGAAGCCGAGGGATTCGTAGAGGCCTAGGGCGCCGGTGGGGTTGTCGGCGTCCACGCCGAGCGAGCTGGTTTGGTAACCGGCCGCTGCTGCCTCGGTGAGGACCTTCGCGATCGCGGCGCGGGCCAGGCCGCGGCCGCGGTACGTGCGGCGGCTTCCGACCTGGCCGATGTACAGCCCTCGCGTGCCAGTGGCCTTGGTGTCTGCTTCCCACTCGTAGCCCAGCACATAGGCCGCGATCGTCTCGCCGTGCAGGACGACGTACGACGATGCACCGCGGAACGCACGGGATCCGGTGAACCAGACCCGCCAGTCCTCCTCGTCACGCGGCGTGGAGCCCCAGTGATCCAGGAAGACCTCGTTGTGGGTCAGCCGGAGCGCTTCGTCCATCGACGGGTCGAACACCTTCAGCTCGAATCCGTCCGGCAGGGCGGCCGCGGGCACCGGCTGGTCCAGCGGGCGCTTCATGTCGAAGAAGTAGCGACTCTCGGTGAAGCCGAGACTCCGGAACAGCTGAATCGCGCCGGCATTCGTGCTGACCGTGCCGGAGCGCACCAAGCCGTCCACGTCCGGGTGCTTGGCCGCGTGCTCCTCGCCGGCTCGTTGGACCAGCCAGTGCAGGAGCGTCGTACCCAGGCCGCGTCGGCGCCACTCGGGATGAATGCAGCCCTCCGTGTGCACCCGGTCCACATCGACGACGTCCTCGGGCGCCTGGACCTTGCCGTAGCCGACCATGACTCCGTCGGCCCATAGACCGATGGTGTCGTGGACCGCGTCCAGGTGCGCGTCGCCCAACTCGTCGAGCAGGTCTTCGGCGCTGTAGTTCTCGCCCTCCTGATCGACCTTCTCGCGAGCGGCCAGCAGCTCCGCCCACGCCTCCGCGTCGCCCTTCTCGATCGGACGCGCGACGATCCCCTCAGGCCAATTCGTAGTCCCCATGCGGTGAAGGTACGGCGTCTCGGCGACTCACGGCATGCGAATTACCGCATCAGTTGTTCGGTGAGCCAGCGCACGGCCAGCGGGTAGCGGTACTCGATACCTCCGTGCTTGCCCTCGAAGAGCTCGAAATGTGCCCGATCGTCGGTCAGTCCGGCTTTCTGAGCGGCCTGGTGGAACGCAGTGGCGCCGAAGTCGAGGTAGTACTCGTCCTGCTTGCCCGCGTCGATCCAGACCGCACGCAGCGAGCGGAGTGCTTCGGCGTACTGCGGTTTCTTGACCATCTCGACCGGATCGAGGGCCAGCCAGCGCTCCCAGATCTCGGGGATCACCCGACCCAGTTCGTCGAACGGCAGCAGCACGGTGCCGTCGGGCTCCGCCGAGTACGCCGAGGCGTAGCCGTAGATCTCGAGCAGGTGCAGGTCGTCCATCGTGGTCCGGCCGGCCTTGCCGTCGAGGTACTCGAAGACCTTCTCCCAGCTACCGTCGAACTTGTCCCGCAGCGTCCGGGCCAGCACCACGAACCCGGGCTGATAGCAGAGCTCGAACGCCGCGTCACCCGCATGTGTCGCCAGCGCACCGAACACGTCCGGCCGCAGCAACGGCGTCACCATGGCTGTGTAACCGCCACTGGACTTGCCGGTGATGCCCCGGTGATCGCGGTCCGCGATGGTCCGGTACGTCGCGTCCACCCAGGGGACGATCTCGTCACACAGGTACGAGCTGTACTGGCCGGTGCCAGGCGAGTCGAGGCACTGACTCCCGCCGTACCGGGTCCATGAGTCCACGAACACCACGATCGCCGGCGGTGCGCCTTCCTCGGCGAACATCGCGTCCAGCAACTCCGGGAACGGCTGACGGAACGGCTGGCGGTTGAACCACATCCCGACGTGCCCGGTGTAGCCCATCGTGACGTAGATCGACGGGTAGCGCTGGTCGGAGTCGTCGTACCCGGGCGGCAGGTAGACGAGCACGGGCCGCTCGTGCGGGTCGCCCAGGGGGTTCCCGCGGAGCAACTCGCTCGGGTACGTCTTCTGCTCGAACCGTCCCACCAAGTCAGCCGACCACGGCAGCATGCGCGTCCTCCATCACATCGAGTTGGGTCACATCGAGTTGGGTCACATCGAGTTGGGGGCCTCGATTCCCAGCAGGCCGAGTCCATCCTGCAACACCTTGCGCGTTGCGGCGCAGAGGGCGAGTCGGCTGGATCTGGTCTGGCCGTCGCTGGTGAGGACCGGACACTGCTCGTAGAAGGTGGAGAGGGCGGAGGCGACCTCGTACAGATAGGTGCAGAGCCGGTGTGGTTGGAGGGTCTCCGCGACCTGCGTGACTGTGCCCGCGAACCCGGTGAGGAGCAGGGCCAACCGTTCCTCGGCCGGATCCTTGAGCTCGGTGATCTCACCGGCGGGCGCGTCGGCCTTGGCGAGGAGCCGGGTCAGCCGTGCGTGGGCGTACTGCAGATATGGGCCGGTGTTGCCGGTCATCGCGACCATCCGGTCCAGATCGAAGACGTAGTCGTTGCCCCGGTCGCTGGACAGGTCGGCGTACTTGACGGCGCCGATCCCGACCGCCCGCGCGGTCACCGACCGCTCGATGCCCTCGCGGCCCTCGAGCAACGCGTCCGCCCGCTCGACCGCGTCGTTGAGCAACGTGGTCAGCTTGACCGTGCCACCTTCCCTTGTTTTGAAAGGCTTTCCGTTCGGGCCGAGGACGGTGCCGAAAGGAACATGCTCGGCGGAGGTTGTCGGCGGCAACCATCCGGCGGCCCGTGCGAGAGTGAAGATCTGCTCGAAGTGCAGGGACTGCCGGTGGTCGACCACGTACACGATCCGGTCGGCGTGCAAGGTGGTCACCCGATGCCGGACCGCGGCGAGGTCGGTCGCGCTGTAGCCGAAACCGCCGTCGGATTTCCGCACGATCACCGGCAAGGGTGATCCGTCCCGGCCGAGGAATCCGGGCAGGAAGGCGCAGAGAGCACCGTCGGACTCGGTCAACAGACCCTGCGCCTGTAGCTCGTCGACAACCAAGGGGAGATCGGGGTTGTAGGCGCTCTCCCCGACAACGTCCGACCGCTGGAGGTTCGAGCCGAGCAGTGCGTAGACCTGCTCGAAGTCGTCCAGTGATACGTCGACCATCCGCCGCCAGATCACTCGGGTCTCTGGGTCACCCGACTGCAGCAGCACGACCCGTCTCCGGGAGAGATCGGCAAAGGTGCCGTCGGCATCGAAGTGCTTCCGGGCCCGCTCGTAGAGCAGCTGCAATCCCTGCAGATCGAGGGATTGCGCATCCAACTCCTCAAGCCGGAGTTGCTCGATCATCATGCCGTACTGCGTGCCCCAGTCGCCCACGTGATTCTGCCGGATGACGTCGTACCCTACGTAGCTCAGGACGTTGCAGAGCGCGTCCCCGATGACCGTGGATCTGAGGTGGCCGACGTGCATCTGCTTCGCGACGTTCGGCTGTGAGTAGTCGACGACGACCCGCTCGGCCCGCTTCTCGAAGGTCTCCGGCCGGTTCACCTCGGCCGCGAGCGTTGACGGCAGCAGGGTCAGGTTGATGAAGCCTAGGCCCGCGATCTCCGGCGTGGAGCAGATGTCGTCGACCCGCAGTTCCGCGACGAGGCGAACGGCGACCTCCCGCGGCGGCAGACCGAGAAGGTTGCCGAGCCGGAGCGCGAGGTTGGTCTGGTAGTGACCGAACTGGGGTTTCGTCGCCAACCGCAGCTCGGGATCGAGCGACTTGTCGAAGAGGGTTGTGACGGCAGCGGACAGTCTGGACGCGAGGACAGGGAGAACAGCGGACATGGTGAGGTCCTTACAGAAGAAGACGCGACTGGAACAGGCTGGGGTGTTCAGACAGTGCGTCGTCGTCGCAGGCCGGAGCGCACGCGCGAGGCGTGTGCGGCGTCCGGGCTGATCGACATGTCAGCCATTATGCATGAAGTACGGTGACGGCGCCGGTCGCCGGTCCGCCAGCGGCTCGATCGCCGGCACGTCGAGCTCACCCAGGATCACTCGCCGGACCACGCGTTCGGCCGCGCGACCGTCGTCGTACTCGCAGAACTTCTCCCGGTACAGATGCCGGTGCTTGGCCGCCTCGGGGGAGGCGAAAGCCCCGGTACGGAAGGCCGTTCGCAGTTCTGTCAGCGATCGTGCGACCAGCCCTGGAGAGAACCCGGCCACGTCGAAGTAGGTGTTGCGCTCCTGATCGCCGTCGATGAACAGCACGATCGGACGGTCCAGGTTCGCGTAGTCGAAGGTGATGGACGAGTAGTCCGAGATCAGCACGTCGGCCGCCAGCATCAGCTCCTCGTCCCGCGCGTGGTCCGAGGATCGCGGGCGGCTCACCACCCGGCAGTGCTCGCCGATCGCGGCTGCGAGCCGACCCGGGTCGAGGGCACGGGCTGCCGGTGCGTACAGGACGACCAGGTGCGAATCGTCGTACCCGAGCGACGTCCGGATCGCCCGGACGTCGTCGACGGTCGCGGTGAGCAGGCGGTCGTTGCGCGGGTAGCCGTACTCGAGCTCCTCGAAGTACGCCGGGTAGGTCCGCTCCCAGATCTCCGAGGAGTACCGGTTCGAGGAGAGGTTGAAGTCCCACCGGTCGACCAGGTGCATCAGCTCCTCGACGTCCAGCTCGTCGGCGGCCTCGGGGATCTCGCGCAGATCGATCCCCGTCGTCAGCACCGGCGTACCGTGCTGGGTCTGCAGGTGGATCTGGCCCTCCCGCTTGTCCAGCTCCTTCGGCCAGTTCATGTTGCTGATGAAGTACGTCGCCCGGCTCAGCAGCTTCTCGTACGCCGGAGACCCGGCGATCACGTACTCGACACCTTCCGGGATCGCGCTCTGGTAGTCGGCGTCGACCACCCAGACCCCGCGCAGATGCGGCGCCAGGTCGGCCGCCTTGGCGTAGATCGCGCGGGGGTTGCAGGCGAACTGCTTGAACCAGTATGACGAGTACGCCGCCAGGTTCGGGTCGAGTTTGCCGCGTCGTAGCAGCTTGCCGACGGTCTTGCGCGGACTCTGGACCTGCAGCATCCGCGCGCTGAGCTTGAGGGTCGAGTACGTCGCATAGTCGTCGTGGATCAGCAGCCAGCGTTTGAACCCGCGCGCGGTCCGGTCGGCCGTGTACCCGTCCGGCTTCCAGCGCTTCGCGAACGCGTGGGCCGCGTGGAAGAAGTCGGCCCGGTCGTCGGTGTCGATCCGCTCCGGCTTGGCCAGGACGGCGACGATGTGGTCCAGCGACCGGTCGAACGCGAACCGGCGCCAGCCGACGAGCTCCGGATCGGACTGGATGAAGGCGTGCACCTGGTCGTACTGATCGAAGATGTCCCACTGTCTACGGCCGCTGGTCGCGTGGATGTTGCCGCCGGTCCGGTGCTGCCGATAGTGGACGACCACGCGGTCGAGGGTCGCGATCCGCTCGGCGGTGAGCATGGTCGAGTAGGTCCAGGGCGCGTCCTCGTAGAAGCCCGCGGTGAACGCGAAGCCGTGCCGGGTGAGGAACTCGCGCCGGTAGGCCTTGTTCCAGACCACTTCGAGGAAGGTGAGGAAGATCGGCCGCTCCGCCGCGGTGAACACCCCCGCGCCCTCCCAGGCGAACGCCTCCCGCCGCTGGTTGCGGACCACGCGGCCGTCCCAGAAGATCCGCTCGTAGTCGAACATCACGATGTCCGGCCGGTTGGTGGCGTCGATCCGGTCCGCGAGCGCCTCCAGCGAGCCGGGCGTGTACTGGTCGTCGGCGTCCAGGAAGAGGACGTATTCGCCGCGGCACTCCTTCAGTCCCGCGTTCCGCGCCGGGCCGAGGCCGACGTTCTCCTCCAGGTGCAGCGCCCGGACCCGGGGGTCGGCGGCGGCGTATTCGTCCAGGATCCGGCCGGACCCGCCCAGGTCGGCGTCGTCGACCCCGATCACCTCGAAGTCGGTGAACGACTGGCTCAGCACCGAGTCCAGGCACGGCCGCAACCACGCCCGCGAGGCGTGGCAGGGAACCACGATGCTGAACTTGGGGACGGTACCGAGCGCCATACGACCTCATCCTAGGGTGCAGGCATGAGTACAGATGTGTTCGAGCCGTTGGCTGGGTTGGAAGGGGTCGGGTCGGCGGCCAGGGCGGCCCGGGACGCGGTCGACGTGCTGCTGCGCGACCGGGGCCTGCGCAAGGTCGGCTCGGACCTGACCGCCGAGGCGCTGCTGCGGGGTGCCCACGCGTCCGCGGCGCTGGCCGGCAGCCCGGCGACGCTCGATGAGGTACGGCGCGGAGCCGGCGACGGACTGGCCTCCGGCGCCGTCCGCATGACCGGTGAGCTGATGGCGCTCGCGCCGCGCGTGGACACGGCTCCGGTACAGGTGTGGACCAGACTGCACCAGTTGGCCGCGGCCGACCTGGGTCCCGACAACGAACTGGGCCACCTGCGGACCGGTGGGGAGCCGGTGCCCGACGACATCCCCGGCCTGCCGCCGGCACCGCCCGCGGACGAAATGTGGGAGCGGTTGAGCGCTCTCGCGCGCAGCCTGACCCGTCCAACCGCAGCACCGGGGCTGGTCGTCGCGGCCATTGTCCACGCCGAGCTGGCGGTGCTGCGCCCGTTCCCGCAGGCGAACGGACTCGTTGCCCGAGCCGCCGAACGCTGTCTATTAGTTGCCCGAGGCATCGATCCGGTCGGCGTCACGGTGCCGGAGGTCGGTCACTATGAGTTGGCAACGTCCTATCCGCCGGGGCTTCGTGACTACACAGCGCGAGGGTTGACCGGCGTTCGTGACTGGTTGCTGCGGTCGTGCGAAGTCGTGTCACTGGGTGCCGAACGATCGCCGCTCGCCCAGAGCCTGTGAAACCTCACGGGCCCCTGAACTGCCGCTGAACGTGCGACCGGCGTTCTCTCTCGAGAACGCCGGTCACTCGCGCGCCATCCTGGTTACCATGCGTGCACCTTGTTGCCGCCACAGGCTTTCGCCCGGGTCGCGCTGCCCGTTTGGGATGGGCTGGTCGCCGCGTGGGTGTCCTGGCTGCCGTGCAATCTCTACCGGACCCTGCGGTCCTTTGTTCTTCCTTTGTACTCCTGAAAACCCTTCCTGGGAAGGGGAAGCGAGGCCTTCATGGAGTTGAGAAGAATGAAGCAAGCTTCAGCTTTCGCGCCGGTTCTCGCGGCGTCGGGCGGCCAGGAAGACGGCCCACACGGCCAGCCCGGCGAGTGCTGCGGTCGCCACGGCGGGACGTCGTACGTGCCGTAGACGCGAGCGTTCGGACAGGCCGACCGGCTCGTTGAAGTCGAGGATCGGCCAGTCCCGCGTGATCGCCAGCCGGCGCAACGCCTTGTCGGGGTTGACGGCATACGGATGGCCGACCGCGGCAAGCATCGGCTCGTCGGTGATGGAATCCGAATAACCGTAGGACGTCGCGAGGTCGTAGCCCTCGGCCTCGGCCAGTTCGCGGATCGCCGTCGCCTTGTTCGGACCGTAGGCGTACTCGGCGATCACGCCCGTGTACTTGCCGTCGGCAACTATCATCCGGGTCGCGATCACCTTGTCCGCGCCGAGGATCGCGCCGATCGGCTCGACCACCTCGGCGCCCGAGGACGACACGATCACGACGTCGCGGCCGGCCGCGTGGTGCTGCTCGATCAGCTCGACGGCCTCGTCGTAGATCATCGGCCGGACGATGTGCTCGAGGGTGTCGGCCACGATCGACCGCACGGTCCGGACGTCCCAGCCGGTGCACATCGCCGAGATGTACTCGCGCATCCGCTCCATCTGGTCGTGGTCGGCGCCACCGAGGAGGTAGACGAACTGTGCGTACGCGCTCCGGAGCACGGTCCGCCGGTTGATCAGCCCGCCGGCGTAGAACGGCCGCGAGAACGCGAGCGTGCTGGAGCGCGCAATGATGGTCTTGTCCAGATCGAAGAAGGCGGCCGAACGGGCCGCGTCACGCTGCTCCATAAGGTCGAGGATAGGCAGCCGGGAGAAACGCCGAGGGACCCGGGCTTTTGCCTGGGCCGGTCTCCCGTTAGACTGGTGAGCAGTGTGACAGTGACACTGGTTGGGATCGCCGATTCGGCGGGCCTGACAGCTGGACAGCACGGATCAGATCCGCAACGGAACTGAGATGTGTGGGATCCGGACTCGGGGGGTACATACCCCCTGACAGTGGCAGACTGTCGCCTCCTGAACGGCCCCCGGCTCCTCCCCCCGAGCCCGTGGCCGAAGACGGCCCCCGGTCACCCCCCCGCCGGGGGCCGTCGCCTTTCCTCTTCCAGTCGAAGAGCCTCTTCCAGTCGAAGAGCCTCTTCCGGTCGAAGAGCCTCTTCCGGTCGAAGAGCCTCTTCCAGGTGGCGGGCCTCAGTACAGGTTGACCCCCCAGGTGCGTGTTTCCCTGGTCTCGCGTGTAAAGAGCTGTACATTTCTCAGCTTTCGTGAGCGTGAGAGCGTGCTCATTTTATGTAGGGTCTTGACAATGTAATTGAGTAGTCACATTTTGTAAGCCATGAAACCGCCTGCGTACCGCCCCCAGGCAGCGGTCATCACCAGCCTGCTCGTCGTTCTCATGGGTCTCCTGATCCCCGGTACCGCCTCCGCCGCCACCAACCTCGTCACGAACGCCGGCTTCGAGTCCGGCTCCACCTCCGGCTGGACCTGTGCGGCCGGGAGCGTGACCACCTCGGCACCGCATTCCGGCACGTACGCGCTCCAATCCAGCCCCAGTTCGAGTGATATTGGTCGCTGTTCTCAATCAATTCCGGTACAGCCCAATACTGCCTACACACTTTCCGCGTGGGTCAAAGGATCGAATGTTTATCTCGGCGTGGACGGTGGGGCCAGTACGTGGACCACGAGCACCGGGTGGAGCCAGCTGACTGTCCCGTTCACCTCGGGTGCGTCGGCCACGTCGGTCACGATCTACCTGCATGGCTGGTACGGGCTTCCGGCGTACCAGGCGGATGACGTCGTGCTGGACGGGCCCGGTGGGACCGCGGACACCACTCCGCCCTCGACTCCGGGTGGTCTGACCGTTGGAAGCCCGACGTCGAGCTCGCTGCAGCTCAACTGGTCCGCCGCGTCGGATGCGAACGGCATCGACCACTACGACGTCGTACGAGGCACAGCGGCCGCGCAGAGCGTAGGCAACGTCACCAACTGGACGGCCACCGGTCTGAGCCCGAGTACGACGTACTCCTTCAAGGTGCGGGCCTGTGACCCCAGCGGCAACTGCTCGGCGTACGGCGCGACCGTTTCGGGCACTACCTCCGCCGGGCAGACCGATCCGCCGCCCAGCTCACTGCCGAAGCACGTGCTCACGGGCTACTGGCAGAACTTCAACAACGGCGCGACTGTGCAGCGCATCTCCGACGTCCAGGCTGCATACGACCTGATCGCGGTCGCTTTCGCCGACACCGACGCGTCCCGTCCGGGTGGCATCACCTTCAACCTCGACAGCGCCGGACTGGGCGGATACACCGTGGCCCAGTTCAAGGCCGACATCGCCGCCAAGCATGCGGCCGGCAAGAAGGTCATCCTGTCGGTCGGCGGCCAGAACGGCACCGTGTCCGTCACCAACGCCACGGCCGCGACCAACTTCGCGAGTACGGCGCTCTCGCTGCTGCGCGAGTACGGGTTCGACGGGATCGACATCGACCTGGAGAACGGCGTCAACGCCCAGTACATGGGTCAGGCGCTGCGCAGTCTGCAGAGCCAGTTCGGCAGCGGACTGATCATCACGATGGCACCGCAGACGATCGACATGCAGGCCACGTCGTTCGAGTACTTCAAGCTCGCGATCGCGATCAAGGACATCCTGACCATCGTCAACGTGCAGTACTACAACTCCGGCTCGATGAACGGCTGCGACGGACAGGTGTACTCGCAAGGCTCGGTCGACTTCATCACCGCGCAGGCCTGCATCATGCTGCAGAACGGACTGCGGCCGGATCAGGTCGGCCTCGGCCTGCCGGCGTCGAGCCAGGCTGCCGGCAGCGGCTACGTCTCGCCGACGGTCGTCAACAACGCGCTGGACTGCCTGACCAAGGGCACCGGCTGTGGCAACTACAGGCCGAGCAGCCCGTGGCCGTCACTGCGCGGTGCGATGACCTGGTCGACCAACTGGGACGCGCTGAACGGCAGTGCGTTCGCCAACCAGGTCGGGGCTCACGTTCACTCCCTACCCTGATCATGCACAGTTATCGACCGGCTCCGGTGCTGGAGGCGCTCGGTGTCTGCTCGGAGGACGAGCAGCTCTACCGGGCGCTTCTGGCCCGCCCGGAGTCCACAGCGACCGACCTGGCCAGGGACGCCGGCTGGCCGGCCACCCGGGTCGGCCGGCACCTGCGGTCCTTGCTGATCCTCGGATTGGCTTCCCGCATCCCGGGCCGACCGGCCCGGTACGTGCCTGCGGTACCCGAGGCGGCAGTCGAACTGCTGGCGCTGCGCAAGCAGGCAGCCATCGTCGAAGCCAGAGTCGGCGCCTCCGTGCTGGCTGCGGAGTTCAGGGCGCGGCATGACGCGTTCACGGTGATCCGTGGCGCTGAGGCGGTCTCTCAGCGGTTCTACCAGGCGCAGCAGTGCGCGCAGGACGAGGTGCTCGTCCTGGACCGGCCGCCGTACGCCGTGGCGCCGATCGAGGCTCGCCGGGCGCATGGCGTCTCGTACCGGACGATCTTCGACCTAGCGTCGTTGTCCGAGCCGAGTGACCTCGTGGCGGCCCGATCCGCGGGTTGCCGGATGCTGCGCGACGTACCGCTCAAGATGATGGTCGTCGACCGCCGCATGGGGCTGTTGCCGACCAGCCACGACGCGATCTTCGAGATCGGTCCGTCCAGCCTGCTGGACGGTCTGCTCCGGCTGTTCGACCTGCTCTGGAGTCAGGCCAGTCCGCTGTCGCCATCGGGCGCGGACGGGCCGCTGACTTTCGAGGATCAGCAACTGCTGTCGCTGGCGGCTGCAGGTCTGACGGACCAGGCCATTGCCCGTCGACTCGGAGTCGCCCAACGCACCGTCGAGCGCCGGATGCAGCGCATCCTGAAGGCTCTCGACGCCACCACCCGCTTTCAAGCCGGCCTGCGGGCAGGACAGCGAGGGCTACTTGGGTAGCTCTATTCGGTGACGTCGGCCACCGTGGCGTTGAGGGCCTTGGCCAGTGCCTCGGCGTTCACGGTGATGCCGACCCCGTGGTCGCCACCGCCGATGGAGATGTCGCCGGTGATCCGGTCGTCGGCGACGACCGGCCACGCGTGCGTGCTGCCGAGCGGTGTGATCGTGCCGCGCACGTAACCGGTCACGTCGAACGCCGTGTCCTTGTCCGGCATCGAGATCCGGTTGACCCCGAGCAGGGCGCGCAGCTTCGGCCAGGCGATCTCGCGGTCACCAGGGACCAGGACGAACCGGTAGTCGTCGTCGGACAGCCGGACCACGATCGTTTTGATCAGCTTGGCCGGCTCGATGCCTCGGGCCGCCGCAGCCTCTTCCAGCGAGTTCACCCGGCCGTGCCGAGTCACCTCGTAGGTGAGACCCAACTGGTCGGCTGCATCGGTCGCTTTGGTCACCTGATCAGTTTGACACCTTGATCGGCACGCGCCGGAGCAGGACTGCGAGCACGAGCGTGACGAAGAAGAGTCCTCCGGCTTCCAGCGCCACTCCGGTCCAGCCTGCGTGACTCCACGCCGTACCCGCTAGGCCTCCGAAGACCGATGAGCCCAGGTAGAAGGAGAACAGGTAGAGGCTGGATGCCTGGCCCGTGCCACCACCACTGCGATGGGCTCGGGCCGGGACCCAGCCGCTGGCGACGCCGTGGACCGCGAAGAAGCCGGCGGTCATGACTGCGAGGCCGAGGATGATGAGGGGGAGCGGCGCGGCCAGAGTGATGGCGACACCGGCCAGAGTGATCAGAACGCCGATCGGAACGACTGCGCGACGACCGAAGCGGTCGGCCAGCGTCCCGGCCGTGGCTGAGCCTGCGGAGCCGAGTAGATAGACACAGAACACCAGTCCGGCGGCTCCGGCGCTCAGGTGGTACGGCACTCCGGACAGTCGGAAGACTGCTCCGTTGTAGACCGCGACAAACGCGCCCACCGCTGTCGCTGCGATCCCGTAGAGCGCCAGGAGCGCCGGGTCCTTCAGTACTTGACCTGTCTGTTTCAGGAGGTCGCGTGGGCTGGCTGAGCTTGGACGGAAGTTGCGGGAGGCGGGGAGAAGTAGCCAGACCACAGCGGCGCAGAGGACGCCGACCACCGCGATACCGCCGAGTGCGACGCGCCACCCGCCCAAGTCGGCCAGCCCACCGGCGATGAGACGACCGGCCATGCCGCCCACCGCCGTACCCGCGATGTAGAGGCCGCTGGCTCGTGCGTGGCTGTCGGTGTGGACCTCTTCGCGCAGGTAGGCCATGGCGACCGCGGGGAGCCCGGCCATCGCGACACCCTGCAGGCCACGGAGCAGGAGCAGGCTGTGCCAGGTCGGGGCGACCGCAGTGAGCAGTGCGAAGCCTGAGGTCGCTGCCACCGACCACCGCATCAGATTGGTACGGCCGATCACCTCGGAGGCCGGACCGGCGATCAGGAGCGCGATACCGAGGCCGAGGGTGGCGATGGATACGGAGAACGCGCTCTGGCTGGGTGAGACGTGGAAGGCGTCGACCAGGTCAGGCAGCAACGGCTGGGTGCTGTAGAGGAGGGCGAACGTCGCCAGGCCGGCCGCGAAGAGGGCGATGGAGAGCCGGCGGTATTCCGGATCGCCGGGCAGGTACCCCGGCTCGAGGGCGACAGCCTTGTGCATGTCTTCGACGGTCGCACAGCTTGTGTGATACGTAAAATGTCGATCTCAGCAGTAATCGATACACTTTTCGCATGCATGTCGAGGATCTGCGCTGGTTCGCCGTACTCGCCGAGACCGAGCACCTGACCGAAGCGGCCGCGGCTCTGGGCACGAGCCAGCCGAACCTGTCCAGGGCGCTGCGGCGGGTGGAGAGTGCGTTCGGGGTGCAGTTGTTCGAGCGGGAGCATCGCGGCGTCCGGCTCAATCCGTACGGGCGGCTCGTGCTGGAGGCTGCTCGCGCCGGAACGGCGGCCGTCGACCTCGCGCAGCAGCGGATCGACGCACTGCTCGATCCGGACTCAGGGACGGTCCGGCTCGGATTCCTGCATTCGTCCGCGACCACGCTGGTGCCGGACCTGCTGAAGGCGTTCCGTGAGGTGGCGCCGAGCGTCCGGTTCGCGCTACGGCAGGAGGCAGGTCACGACATCGTCCAAGACCTCGAGAGTGGCGAGGTCGAGATCGGCATCGTCGCACCGCGGCCGGACCCGGACGAGTATGGCTGGCACCTGCTCGAGCAGCAGCGGTTGTGCCTGCACGTCCCGCCCGGCCATCCGCTCGCGACGCGGCGTCGGGTGGAGCTGGCCGCGGTGGCGGACGAGCCGTTCATCGGGCTGCGTCCCGGGTTCGGCTTCCGGCGGATCAGTGACGAGCTGTGCCGGGCTGCCGGCTTCACGCCGCAGTTGGCCTTCGAGGCGACCGACCTCGCGACCATCGACAGTCTGGTCGGGGCTGGGCTCGGAGTGGCCGTGTTGCCGGCCGGCGCCGTTCGCGGGAACGACAGTGGCGCGGTGTCGATCCCGCTGGCCGGTGTGCAGGCGCGGCGTGAGCTGGGGATGGCGTGGCGGCTGCGGACCCGGCTGACACCGGCGGCCGAGCGGTTCCGGAGCTTCGTGAGATCGAGGCCCGTGACGTCGTCTTGATCCCACTTTCGTAGCGTTCGTCCCAATTTGCCTGGTGTCGACTTGCAGTCAGGGGCATTTCCCCCGCACTCTTTCCTCCGTGAGGAAGCGTCTCAGTTCGTTCCGGCCGAGTCGGCGCATGCTGTTCGCCGCGGGCACCGCCGCCGCGGCGTCGACAGTCGCGTCGGCGGCTTCTGCCTCGGCCGAGGCGTTCGCCGGGATGACCTCGATGGGTGGCTACGGATCCGGCACGCTGAGCGCCTGGGAACTGCTCGGGTGTGCGATCTCCCCCGAGGCGCAGATCCGCAAGACCCGCGAGACCGACGGCGTCTTCATGTTCGGGGACAGCATCGGCGTGCAGGACGGGCCGGCGCTGGCTCGGCAGCTGACACAGCTCGGTATCAACGTCGCCGTACACAACTGGGCGGGACGTCCGGTGACGCCCGCGGTCGACGCCCTGGACACCTGGGCGCAGCAGTACGGGCTGCCGCACCGGATCCTGATGTCGGTTGGGTCCAATGACATCTTCACGCCGCCGGCCGTGGCCGCACAGGTCGATCGGACCATGCAGATCGTCGGTGACGAGCGGACCGTCTACTGGGTGAACGTGCAGGCGGCCCGGACTGCCTTCGGCCCTGAGGTGCAGGTGTCGGACCAGCGCAACAGTGCCTGGATCAACCTGCAGCTGGCGAACGCCCAGCGCCGCTACGACAACCTGCGGATCGTGCCGTGGGCCGAGCACCTGGCCTCCAAGCCGAACCGCTTGGGCAGCCTGCTCCGCGACGGCCTGCACCCCTCGGTCCCGCTCGGGCAGAACGCCCGCAACACTCTGATCATCGGCGCGATCAAGGCCGGCTGAGTACGGCCGACTACGGCGTCGCGCGGGAGGCTCCCGTGCGACGCCGTACTGCTGTCAGAACCCTGCGGTGATGCGGGTGAAGTCCCAGTCGCCCTGCGCGATGCCGCTGCAGTTGGAGACCACACCGCCGCCGGCGCAGCCGCGGTCGCGGTTGACCGACCAGAACGCCAGCCGGCCGAGGCCGTTGGTCTTGGCCCAGTTGGTGATGTTCTGCCAGGTCGCCGTACTGGTCAGCTCCTGCTGGTCGGACAGACCGTTCATGCCAGAGATGCCCTGGTGGGCGTAGGCCTGAGCGGTGGTCCAGCCGAACGTCGCCTTGAGCTTGTTGTTCAGGCCCGTGGAGGCGCCGACGGTGTCGTTGTAGATGTTCGAGCTACCGAAGTCGAACGGCATCAGCGTGAAGATGTCGATGTTCGCGCCGAGTGCCTTGGACTGGTCGATCAGCCGGTTCCCGTAGTACGTCGGACCGGTCGTCGAGGTGCCGAACGTGACGATCGTCTGGATGCCGGGGTTGTTCTGCTTGACGATCTTGAGCGCGTTCAGGATCCGGTCCTGGACCGCCTCGTTCTCGAACTCGTCGGAGTTCTCGATGTCGATGTCGATCGCCTTCAGGCTGTAGGCGTTGATGACCTGCTGGTACGCCCCGGCCAGTGCTTCCGGCGTACTGCAGTTCGGGCCGAGTTTGTTGCCGCTCCAGCCACCGAACGACGGTACGACGTCTCCGCCGGCCGCACGGATCTGGCTGATCGCGGTGGCGTCGGTACCACCTTGGAGCGGCCGAGTGCTGTCCCAGGCCGGGCTGCAGCCGCCGCCGGACAGGACGAACGCCATGGTGAACCACTTGATTCCGGTCGCGCTCATCACGCTCGAAATGTTCGGCGGGTCACCCCAGCCCATGTAGAGGTACGGCGCGGCAGTCTTGGAGGCGTTGCCGCCGCCACCGCCCGTGCCGGTCGTGACCGAAGCGGTGTTGCTCTTCGGGCCCTCACCCGTGCCGTTGGAGCCGCTGACCTGATAGCTGTACGTCGTGGTAGCGGCCAGGCCGGAGTCCGTGTACGACGTACCGCTCGAGGTCCCGACCTTCGTGCCGTTGCGGTAGATGTTGTAGCTGGTCGCACCGGAGGCGGCGGACCAACTGAGGTTCACCGAGGTGCCGGACGCCGTACCCGACAGACCCGAGGGCGCGCCGGGGACTGTGCCGCCACCGCCGCCTGTGCAGGATCCGCCGTTCAGCCGGCAGGCAGCGGGGCCGGGGAAGTTCCCGGGGCTGCCGTTGAAGCCGAAGCTGACCGAGGCGCCCGGTGCGAGCGGTCCGGCCCAGCTGGGCGGGGTGAAGGTGTGCGTCTGGCCACTGCTGGTGTGGGTGGCGTCCCACGTGCTGGTGACGGTGTAGCCGGACGGGAAGTCCAGTGCGACCGACCAGGTGCTCAATGAACTGGTGGTGCCGTTCGTGACGGTCACCTTGCCTTCGAAGCCAGTACCCCAGTCAGACACCTTCGTGAAGGCTGCGGTGACGCCGGCGGCGCTCGCGGTCTGTGCGGTCAGCAAGGCGATGACCACCGCGGTGATGGCTGCTATAGCCAAAGAGATGCGTTTCATGATGCTCCGATCCGTGGGCGGTACGTGATCAGACCCGGCCCCAGAGTGCGGGGACGTTCGGTGGTTCCCAGCCGGTCAGGGAGGTGTGGCCCTGGATGCACTTGTAGGTGAGGCCGTTGTAAGACACCAGTGCACCGGTCGCGTACGTCGTGTTCGGCGCCCACGGGGTTGCCGTGGGAGGCGTCGTCGGCGGTGTGGTGGGAGGCGTGGTCGGCGGGGTTGTAGGCGGAGTAGTCGGGGGTGTTGTGGGCGGGGTGGTCGGCGGCGTCGTTGGCGGGCCGCTGCAGCCTGGTGTGTCGGCGTTGACCGCGTTCACCACCTGGTTGAAGAGGGTGACGCCTGGGTCGAGCGCTTCGAGGGAGTACATCATCGCTCCGCCCAGACCGTTGCAGTGCTGGTAATCGGCCTTCGCCTTGATCGACTGGGCGTTGTCACCGGACCAGAACGTGCCGTTGCTGTAGAACCACGACGACTTGGTCGCGTCGTCGAAGTACGTCGTGGACGGGTTGTCGACGAAGCCGGTGAGCTCCTTGTAGAACGACACTCCGGGCACATTGCCACTCAGGGCATGTCCGTCGGCCGGACCGGTCGCGGTCTGGTACTTCCCGTTCGCGGTGGCCGGGACACCCTTCCATCCTCTGTAGTAGAAGGGGTATCCAATGGTCAGCTTGCTCGCCGGGAACCCACCCGGGATGCCGTACGCCGAATCACCGGTGGTCCAGGCTTTCACGGCCGCATCGACCGAGTACTTGCCCTGACCCGGCGGGATCGGGTTGCTCGGGTCGCTGGGGCCCGTGTAGAGCGGGTCCTGGAAGTTGGTCGGCCCAGTCGCCTCCCAGCCGCCGTGCATGTCGTACGTCATGATGTTGTTGTAGTCGAGGTACTGCCCGATCTTGTTCGTCTCGATCGTGGCGATCTTGTCCTGGCCGGCCGGGGTGGCCGCCGACAGGTAGTAGCGCTTGCCGGTTTGGTTGCCGTAGGCATTGAGCTGGTTGCGGAACTCGGCCAGCAGCAGGGTGAAGTTCTGCTTGTCCGCAGCGCTGTAGTGGTTGCCGACGTGACCGTTCGGCGAGCCCGGGTACTCCCAGTCGATGTCGACACCGTCGAAGATGCCGGCCGCCGTACCAGCACCGCCGAAGCCGTCGATCACCGGCAGGTCGCCCTTGAGGAACATGTTCACGCAGGAGGTGACAAAGGCCTTGCGCTTGGCGTCGGTGGAGGCGGCGTCGGAGAAGTACTTCGAGTACGTCCAGCCGCCGATCGAGATCAGGATCTTCAGGTTCGGGTACTTCACCTTGAGCTTCTTGAGCTGGTTGAAGTTGCCCTGGATCGGCTGGTTCCAGACGTCACCCACACCGTCGACGCTGATGTCCGCGCCGTACGACTTGCCGTAGTCGGCGAACGCGTCGCCGGCCCCGTCACCGGCGTTCGGGTTCGACTCGTCCTGGGACGCGGCCTGGTTGGCCATGAAGCAGGTGTGGTTGGTCGGGTGGATGTTCGCGAACGCGTAGTTCAGGAAGTCCAGCTTGCCGGCGACGCCGGTCGTCACCATGTTCTTGGGGTAGAAGCCGTTGGCGTAGATCCCCCACTGGGTGAAGTACGCCGTCTTGACGCCACCACTCGTGGCCGCTGCGGCGGTCTGCACGTTCGGCGTGGCCAGCGAGACGCCGGCGGCGGTGATGAGGGCTGTGGCAACCACTGCGGCGGTGGCGGCGAGCACGCGTAATCGACTCATGGGCGGGGTCCTCCGGAGCTGGGACGGGAGCGGTCCGGTGAATTTAGTTAAGGACGCTTCGAAAGGAACGGTAGCCGTTTCCACCCGGTTGGTCGCTGCCTCGCCGTGGCGGGTTCCCGCTGCTGACGGAAAGCCGACAGCCCTTTGTCCACAGGGCTTTGACTGAGGTGCGGGAAGTGGGTCGGATCACGGCATGTTCTAGGGCATGGACCTGACTCCGCAACCCACATCGGTGCTCTTGGCAACTACCAACGAGATCCTGCTCGACGACCTGCTCCGGCTGGCGGCGGCAGCCTCGATCACACCTGTGGTCGAGCCGGATCTGCTCGGCGTCCGTCGACGCTGGCATTCCTGCACGCTGGTCGTGGTCGGCCGCGATCTGGCCGAGCCACTGGCCCGCGCGCAGCCTGCCTCGCGACCAGGTGTCGTCGTGGTGGGGTCGGGCCTGGATGGTGACGAGCTGTATCGCTGCGCCTTCGACGTGGGTGCGGATGGCGTGTTTCGCTTACCCGCCGACGAGTCTGCGTTGGCCGGGAAGCTTGCGGATGCGGTGGATGGTGCCGTCCGGACGGCCCTCACGCTGGCTTTCGTCGGCGGCTGTGGGGGAGCGGGTGCGACCACCTTGGCCGCGGCGGTCGCCGTGTTCGGGAATCGGCGTGGGTTTCGGACGATGCTGATCGACGGCGATCCACTCGGCGGTGGGATCGAGTTGGCGCTGGGGATCGAGCGCGACCCCGGCGATCGGTGGCCCAAGCTGCTGAATGCGTCAGGTCGGGTCAGTGCCGCCGCCTTGCGCTCTGCCTTGCCGTCGGTCGACGGGCTCGCGGTGCTGTCCTGGGATCAATCGGATGTGACCGTTTTGCCACCCGACACGATGAGTTCGGTCATCGGTGCTGCCCAGCGCAGTAGCGATCTCGTCGTGGTCGACCTGCCTCGGCGCGCGGATCCAGCGGTCGAGGAAGGGTTCATTCGGGCCGCTGCCACGTTGCTCGTCGTACCGTGCGACGTCCGGTCGGTCGCCGCGGCCAAACGCCTGGTCGGGCCACTCCGCGCTGTCGCCGGCGACCTCCGCGTCGTCGCCCGCGAATCCCGGCCCCACGGCCTGTCCGCACCGGACGTCGCGGCCCACCTCTCCTTGCCTTTAGCAACAATCGTCGGTCACGAGCGCGACCTGTCCACAGCAATGGACCAAGGCCGCTTCGATCCCCGCCCCCGGGGCCACCTGTCTCGCGCCGCGACTGATCTCCTCGATCTCTTCACCCGTAGCGAATCGAGCGTCGCATGAGCAGCCATGTCGACGTTGATGTTGTGCCGGGTGAGCTGCTCGACCGCGTTCGCGGCACGCTCGCGCTGACCGGCGCCAAGCCCACGCCTGCTCACGTCGCGGCCGCGCTGCGTGCCGACGGCACCGTGTGCGGCGACGCCATGGTGCTGGCTGTCGTCACCGCGCTGCGCCGCGAAGCTCTCGGTGCCGGTCCTCTCGACACGTTGCTGGCCGAGCCCGGTGTCACCGACATCCTCGTCAACGGTCCCGACGAGGTCTACATAGATCGCGGCGGCGGACTCGAGCGTGCCCTCGTTCATACCGGTGGTGAGCCGGCCATCCGCCGCCTCGCCACCCGGTTGGCCGCAGCCGCAGGCCGTCGCCTCGACGACGCCACGCCGTACGTCGATGTCCGCTTGCCGGACGGGACTCGCTTCCATGCGATCCTCGCTCCGATCGCCGCGCCCGGCACCTGTCTCTCCCTCCGGGTGCCATCGCGGCATGTCTTCACCCTCGACGACCTGGTTGCCGCCGGTGCCCTTCCTCCCGCCGGTGCGCCGATCCTGCGCGACCTCCTCGAATCCCGTCTCGCGTTTCTGATCAGCGGCGGCACCGGTTCGGGGAAGACCACGTTGCTCAGTTCCCTGCTGTCCTTGGCGGACCCGTCCGAACGACTCGTCCTGGTCGAGGATGCGAGCGAGCTCCGCCCGGACCATCCCCACGTCGTCCGGCTCGAGGCCCGACCACCCAACGTCGAAGGCGCCGGCGAGATCTCCCTGCGCGACCTGGTCCGCCAGGCTCTCCGCATGCGTCCGGACCGGCTGGTGGTCGGCGAGGTCCGCGGAGCCGAAGTAGTCGACCTCTTGACCGCGCTGAACACGGGTCACGAGGGCGGCTGCGGCACCATCCACGCCAACTCCGCCTCCGACGTACCCGCCCGCCTAGAAGCCCTGGGAGCACTAGCCGGCCTCACCCGCGAAGCCATCCACAGCCAGCTCGCCTCAGCCCTGGACGCCGTCATCCACCTAACCCGATCCCCCAACGGCATCCGCCGAATCTCCGACATCTACACCTTCACCCGCACCCCCACCGGCCAAGTAGCCACCACCCCAGCCGTCCACTTCCACCCCAACGGCACAATCACCCACCATCCCCCATCCCACCTCTTCACCAAGCAACCTGGTCTAGCTGGTGCGGCATGAGTTCTGCTTTTCTCTCGGCTCTGCTGGTGTTTCTCGTCGGCATCGTCCTCCTGCCGCGCCCAGGTCGCGGCCTGCACCGACTGAATCCGCCCGCCGCACCGGACGCAGCTGCTGTGCGCCCGGCTCGCCGGCATCTGTCGCTCGGACGCCTAGCGACGATCGCTCCGATCGCGGCGATCGTCGTTCTCCTCCTCGGCGCACAGTTCCTGGTCGCGGGTGTCGCCATCGCGGTGGTCATCGCCTTGGTAGCCGGCCAACGCGCACATCACCAACGCCGTGCAACCGCAGCCGCCCGTCGCGCGCAGATCATCGAAGCTCTCGACGTCCTAGCCGCCGACCTGACCGCAGGACGCCCACCCGTCGATGCCCTCGAAGGCGCCGCATCCATCAGCCCAGACTTCCAAGTCGCCCACGCTGCAGCCGAGCTCGGCGGCGACGTACCAGGCGCGTTGGAGCTTGCCGCCAAAGCACCAGGCGCCGCAGGCCTCCGCGCGCTGGCAGCAGCCTGGCGCGTAGCCGAAGAGTCCGGCGCCGCCTTCGCCGCCCTGACGGAACGCCTCGCCGACTCCCTCCGCGCCGACGAAACCATCCACCGACAAACCGAAGCCAGCCTCGCGGGCGCCCGTTCCACCGCCCGCATCCTCGCAGCCCTTCCCATCTTCGGCATCGCCCTTGGCTACTCCCTAGGCGCAAGACCTCTGACGTTCCTCACCGCCACCCCCGCCGGCTGGCTCTGCCTGGCCGCCGGCCTAACCCTCACCACCCTCGGCCTCCACTGGACCACCCACCTCTCCGAACCCTCCACCTGACCGAGGTCCTCATGTCCGCAACCCTCTACGCCGCAACAGCCTTGGCGATCACCACCTACCTACTCACGCCACCCCGCCCCGACCTCCGCCGCCTGACCGCACCACCCCGCCGCCCGCGTACGACGAAGTCACGCCCCCACCGTCTAGCCGCAGCCGTCGCCGCCTTCGGCGCACTCCTCCTGATCGGCCTCCCGTGGGGCGTCGTACCAGCCGCCCTCGCCGTCTACGCAATTCCGCGCGTCCTGTCCCGTCTCGAACCAGCCGCCACCAAACAACGCGCAGCCAAGATCGCCCGCGATCTCCCACTAGCGGTCGACCTGTTAACCGCCTGCCTCCGCGCCGGCCGCCCGCCACAACACGCACTCACCCTCGTCGCCACCGCCGTCCCGGGCCTACTCGCCGACCTACTGACAAAGGTCGCCCACCACCTATCTCTCGGCGCCGACCCGACCGACGCCTGGTCCCACCTACGTTCCGAACCAGCCTGTGCCGCAGTAGCCCGAGCAATAGACCGTTCCATCCGTTCAGGCGCACCACTGTCAAGAACGCTCGAACACATAGCCGACGACACCCGCCGGGCGCATCACCACGCCGCCGACCAACGAGCCCGAGCAGCAGAGTCTCGCTCGGCCCTCCCACTAGGCCTCTGCTTCCTACCCGCTTTCATCTTTCTCTCGATCGTCCCGACGATCGCCGACGCCCTCATCCCCTACCTTCTGCACCCCTGACCACCCCGTCGTCCACAGGCCGAAAGTCCTTGTAAAAAAGGGCATCCAACAACGGCATGTTAATCAATGAGCGATCCGGATCGGCCGATCGCAAACCCCGGAGGTACCAGATGTCCAAGGCAGTAGTAGCCGTCCGCAACCATCTCCGCACCCGGACCCGGGCCCGCAGCCAGCGCGGCGCCGCCACCGCCGAGTACGCCATCAGTGTCGTCGCTGCCTGCGGATTCGGCGGCATCCTCGTCGCTCTCCTCAAGTCCGACGTGATGATGAACGCCCTCAAGGCCCTCATCAACTACGCACTGAAGCTCGCCGGAGTCGACGGCATCCAGCTCTGATCCACCCGGCGGCCGGCCGGTCCCCTCAACCCGACCGGCCGCCACCCCACCCGGAGGCCCCCATGCCGACCCCCAACCTCCTCAACCCCACCCGACCCCAAACCTCACCCAACCCCGCCCGACAGGCGACCTCACCAAACGCGCGAACCGAACCATCTCAGCGCGGTGCTGTCACCGCAGAGCTGGCGATCACCCTGCCCGTGCTGCTTTCCCTTCTCCTCTTAGGCATCTGGTCGATCGGCCTGGTCGTCCTCAACATCCAATGCATCGACGCTGCCCGAGACGTAGCCCGCGCAGTAGCCCGAGGCGAGTCCCCCGACGAGGCCAAGGCCATCGGCCACCGCACGATCCCGGCCGCGACCATCACGATCACCCGCGCAGGCCCAGACATCCACGTCACCGTCACAGCCCAACCCGCCCACAACCCGCCACTCCTAGGACCCCTGACCCCCACACACCTATCCGCCGAAGCCACCCTCCAAGCCGAACCCACCGAAGCCGAACCCGCGGAAGGAGAACCCGTCGAAGGAGAACCCGTCGAAGCCGAACCCACTGAAGAGATGCCCACCGAAGGCGCACCCATCCCGAACAAGCAGCTCGAGGAGACCCCATGACCCCGAACGAGAAAGGCAGCGCCACCCTCCACTCCCTGTTCGCCGCCTTACTCCTCATCACCGCACTCGCCGCCGCGACCCTCTGGTCCACCATCTCCACGGCCCGTCACCGACTCTCCACCGCAGCCGACCTCACAGCCCTCAGCGCCGGCGCAGCCCTGAGCCCTTCAACCTCCTCCACCACAGACACCCACCTCTCCAGAGACGCCCACCTCGCCACGGCCGCCCAACCCTCCACAGCCACCGAACTCCCGATGGACACCCAGCTCTCCACGTCCTGCGCCGCCGCAGCCCGAATAGCCGCCGTTCACAAGGTCCAACTGATCGCCTGCCACTCAACGCCCACAGCAGTGACTGTCGAGGTAGCCCTCCAAATCCACCTCCCCTTCGCCAACCCAATCCTCACCGCCACAGCCCGAGCCGGACCCGTCTGACCAACTCATTGACGCAACCGAGCGGTTGCTATAAAGTCGCAACCAATGAGTTGCCATATAGCGAAGGGTGTTTGCGATGACCAGCACGGCGAGTCTGCGGTTCACCGGTCGGGAGTGGGCGATCGTGCTCGTGCTCCTCGGGGCCGGATTCATGATGTCGGTCGATTTCTCGATCCTGAATGTCGCGCTTCCAGAGGCCGGCGGAGGCGTCGGGCTCCAGGGCGAGGGACTGGCCTGGATCACGTCGGCCTTCGCGTTGCCGGCGGCGGGGTTCACGTTGCTCTTCGGACGGCTGGGCGACTTGTTCGGTCGACGTCGACTCTTCTTGGGCGGGATGGTCCTGCTGGCCACTGCGTCGCTCATCGGCGGCACGGCGAGCTCGGCCGGAGTGCTGCTGACTGCGCGTGCCCTGCAAGGTCTCGCTACAGCTATGGCACTTCCGTCAGCGTTGTCCTTGCTCACCACGACCTTCCGCGACGGCGCGAAGCGTGAGCGGGTGCTCGGTCTCCGCGGCGCACTGCTGTCAGCCGGGTTCGCGGTCGGCGCGCTCGTGGGCGGTCTCTTGGTGAGCATGCTCGGTTGGCGAGCGGCGTTCTTCATCAACGTTCCAGCCGCGCTCGTCGTCCTGGTCCTCGCGCCGTTCGTGATCAAGGAGAGCCGGATCGTGGGCAAGCCGAAGGTGGACGTGCCGGGCGCGTTGACCGTCACCGGTGGATTGCTCGCGGTGGTCTACGCCGTGATCGAGGGAAGCGTTCCGATCGGTGTTGTGGGTGCGGTCCTTCTGGTCGCGTTCGGCGTCATCGAGATGCGCACGTCGGCTCCGCTTGTGCCGGTGCAGATCCTCAAGCGGCCCACGGTGACGTGGGGGAACGTCGCGGGTCTCGTGGTGAGCGCGATGGAGCCGGCCATGATCTTCCTGACGACGTTGTATCTGCAGCAGGTCCTGGAGTTGTCACCGCTGATGACCGGCATTGTGTTCGGGGTTCCTGGTCTGGCGTCCGTGGCTGCGGGTGTTCTGGCCGGACGGATCATCGGGCGGTTCGGTGGCCGGTTGGTCCTGGCTGTCAGCATGGGGATCCAGGGGCTGGCGACGCTGCCGTTGGTGTTCCTCGGTGAGCATCGGATCGCGCTGGTCATCCTGGTGCCTGCGTTGTTCGTCGGATTCTTCGGCCATGTCGCGGCGATCGTGTCGTACTCGGTGGTGGGAACATCCGGGCTGCCCAACGACGAGCAGGGCCTGGCCGCCGGCCTCACGTCGATGACGCAGGAGGTAGGCGGCACCATCGGTACGCCGTTGCTCATCGCCATCGCCGCCAGCCAAACCGTCCACCTCAGCGGCCTTCACCTAGCCCTGTCCGTGGACGTGGTCCTGACCCTCGCCAGCGCGCTGATCGTCTACCTCGCGCTTCGACCGAAGGTGGCCAACCGTGCGGTGGTTTTCGAGGGGTCGCGATCTGGTCGCAATCTGGTAGAGATGCCGCGTTGATGTGGACGAGGTGTGCGGGCGGGCTCCATGATCTGGAACCGAGTCCTGCTCATCCTCCCGGACGTACTTCCCCGACGTCCGGACGGTTACCTCGGAGGCACGTTTGCCCGACCGGATCCGGCTGCTGCTGGTCGACGACCAGATCCTCAGCCGCGGCGTGCTACGCAGCGGTCTGGAGCGTGAGCGCGATCTGGAGATCGTTGCCGAGCTCAACAGAACCGACGACATCGTGGGTGCCGCGAAACGGCACCGTGCGAACGTCGCGCTGCTCGACGCCGGTGGGCCGGGACACGACAGCATCGCCGTGACGAGCCAGCTCCGTACGGCGATGCCGGAGTGCCGGGTGGTGATGCTGACGACGTACGGGCGGCCGGTGCATCTGCGGCGCGGTCTCGATGCCGGGGCGAAGGGGTTCGCGCTGAAAGGCTGTCCGGCACCGCAGCTCGCCGACGCCGTACGACGGGTGCACCTCGGCCTACGCGTGGTCGACTCGGACCTCGCGGCCGAGACCCTCAAGTACTCCGAGACACCGCTGAGCGCCCAGGAGACAGACACCCTGCGAGCCGCCCGAGAGGGTGGTTCGGTGGCGTTGATGGCACGCAAACTGGACGTCTCCGAGCGCGTCGTACGCACCCGCCTCTGGTCGGCCATCGGCAAAACCGGAGCCCGAACCCGAGCCGATGCAGTACAAATAGCCGAACATAACGGCTGGCTCCTCGACTAGCCTGCCACCCGAGCGCAGCGCACGATGACCAGAGGAGATTCATGACCACCCCGACGGGCGACGACTCCCAAGTGTCCCTGCATGCCGGCGTCCGGTACGAAGTCGCCGAGGACCTGTTCGGCGATCTGATCGGCTGGTGTGCCGCGCAGATCACGGCCGAGAGGAAGAAGTCGGACCCAGATCCGGAGGCGATGCAGGGCTGGATCGACCAGGCCGCTGCGTACTCGGCCGAGCGGAGGGCGCTGCGAGTCCGCGACACGGCAGCCGTCGAGGCCGCGATCGCCACCTACGGCCCCCAAGTCCGCGCCCTCTATCCCAGCCGAACCACCGGCCGCTACTGAGGCAGCCCCGGCCGAACCGCCGGCCGCTACTGAGCCAGCCCCGGCCGAACTCGCCTTTCTCGTGCGTTGCTGACGTGGTGCGCCGACTTGGCACGCGCCAGGGCGGTGGCTGTTGAGTCGGGTGGCTGGCGGGGGAGGAGGTAGGTGTGTGGGGTTAGAGCTGGTCGAGTTGGTCTAGGAGCCAGCTTGGGCCGGTGGAGGTGGCGCCGGTGGGGTCTGTGCGCTGGCGGAGGCCTCGGTCGGCGGTGACTACGGTGACCTCCGGGTGGTCCGGGCGGGCGGTTGTCTCGGCGGTGATGGCGGTGATGGTGTCGTCACCGGAGGCGGGTGCCTGGAGCACGCGGAGCGCGCCGGTGTCTGGCGCTTCGGGTCCGGACAAGGCGCGGTTGGCGGCGCCTTCCAGGATCACGATGATGTCGGTGGTCTCCTGGAGATTCTCCTGCAGTATCGCGAGCTTCGTCAGCAGCCGACGCGCCGCGCCCGGCCGGTCACGCCACCACCCATCCGGCCGCGAGCCAATCACGTTAGCCGCATCAACCACGATCACCTGCCGCCGTTCAGATGTCATCCAGCCAGTCTGCCTCCTCCCACCCCAGACCGACCTCAACCTCAGGCACACGCCGCGATAAGCCCAACCGGGTGGGTGGTTAGGTGCAGGTGGATAGGAAGGTGCCGGTGTGGGTGGCTAGGAGGTGCGGGCCTTGCGGGGCGGGGATTCTTTGGGTGGGGGAGTTGATTTGGTGGTGGGTGCCGTCGGGGGAGATGACGAGGCTGTTGGTGGCGTTCAGGGCTACCAGTTCGTCGTCTGCTCGGACCAGGACGGGGGCGGTGTAGGACCAGGAGATTGCGGTTCGGCCGGCGGATAGGGCTGTGAGGGTGGCTGATGCGAGTTCTTCGGGGGATTCGGCTTCGGCGTCTACGGCTATCCAGGTGGTTGGCGAGCCGGGTGGGGTGAACGACATTGGGTTGTGCCAGTCGCTGCCGCCGATGGGCGTCGTACGGTCGAGGCCCCATGCCTGCCACCAGGCGATCGGGCCGCCCCAGGTGTGTTCGAGCCAGGAGGAGTGCCAGATCTCGGCCAGTGGTGGGTGTTCGGGGAGCGGTTGGCGCCAGGAGCAGTCGCCGCCGAGTGGATGGTTGATCGAGAGCAGACCGCCGCGTCGGGCTACCTCGGTGACCCAGGTGGCGGCGGGTTGGCGGAAGTCGATCGGGCCGATGTCGCCGAACGCGTTTGCGTGGCCGGTGTCGGTGGTGACCTCTTGGCCGGGGATCAGGCCGATGCCGAAGCGGTTGCCGGTTGAGGGTAGTTCGAGGTGGTGGGCGACGGTGTTGTGGTCGGTGACCGCGAGGACGTCCAGCCCGGCGGCGACGCCGAGGGCGGCGAGGTTGGCGACCGGGGTGGAGCCGTCGGAGTGCAGGGTGTGCGCGTGGAAGTCGCCGGCGATCCACTTCAGTCCTGATGACGCGGGCAGCGTTCGGCGTGGTGGACGAGCCGGTACGGCGACTGCCGCCGTGAGGTCGGCGTACTCCGTCAGGCCCGGGATCTCCGCCACCGGACCGGTGACTGCTTCGACGATGAGCTCAACGCCCTCGACGGGTATCCGGTACAGGCCGAGAACGACCCACCACGTGCCGGGCTCGAGTTCGCCGGCGACGTAGCCGGGGGTCGCCGCGGTCGGAGTGATGGCGAAGGTCTGGCGCGCGCCGCCGGACCAGCCACGCCACCCGCCTGCTCCCTCGCAGCCGAGGTCGATCACGGCGCCTGGGATCGGTGGGACTGTGAGCGTGACCAGCAGGCCCGGACAATCTGCCGGGATGTCGACCGGCAGCGAGTGCCACACCGACTCGGCCCGGTCGTCGAGAGTCCAAGTTCTGCGGTACGACGTGACAGCCATCAACCGACCGTATCCGGAATCGGCTGGTGGGTGAGGAGGTCGCCGGACTCCTGGTCGTACAGGAGAACTCGGGAGGCGGGGGCGGTGAGGACGACGGCTGCGCCCGGCGACGGTTCGTCTTCTTCGGCGACGGTGACGCCGACGAGGGTGCCGTCGCAGTCGACCGTCACCAGAGATTGGGTGCCGAGGTTCTCGGCGACCACGACAGAACCACGTAGCGACGGGCCGGTGAGGTCGCCCGGCGCGATCGTCAGGTACTCGGGGCGAATGCCGACCGTGACCTCAGCACCCACCGAGCTCGAGCCGCCGTCAGCTCCAGTGCCGGCGATGCTCACCGGCAACGATCCGCCGGCAACGGAGACGGAGACGGTGCCGGCGGCGGGGTTGGCGGAGGTGAGTGTTCCGGGGAGGAGGTTCATGGGGGTGGAGCCGATGAAGTTGGCGACGAAGGTGTTGGTGGGGCGGGCGAAGACTTCTCGGGGGGTGCCTAGTTGGCGGAGTTTGCCGGATTCCATGATTGCGATGCGGTCGGCCAGGGCCAACGCCTCGGCTTGGTCGTGGGTGACGAAGACGGTGGTGATGCCGAGGTCCCGCTGCAGCTTCTTCAGGAACGTGCGTGCCTCCAGCCGCAGCCGGGCGTCGAGGTTCGACAGCGGCTCGTCGAGCAGCAGCACCTTTCCTGAAGATGCGATCGCGCGGGCCAGGGCGACTCGTTGTTGCTGGCCGCCGGAGAGCTGGCCGGGCCGTCGCTCGAGCAAACCCTGCAAGGAAAGCTCAGCACCCGTCTGCTCGGCGACGACCGCGCGTTTCGCCGGCGAGACCCGGCGTACCTTCAACGGGTAGGTGATGTTCTCCGCCACGTTCATGTGCGGGAAGAGCGCGTAATCCTGGAAGACCATCGCCACGCCGCGCTTGCCCGGTTCGAGCCGCGTCACGTCGGCCGCGTCGATGCGGACCTTGCCCTCGGTGGCGGACTCGAGACCCGCGATCGTGCGCAGCAGCGTGGTCTTGCCGCAACCGGACGGGCCGAGCAACGCGAAGAACTCGCCGTCGGCCACGTGCAGGTCCAGCCCGTCGACGGCGCGTACGCCGTTCGGGTAGACGGTCGCCAGGCCTTCGATGTCGATGCCCGCCATCAGCTCTTGATTCCTCCGTGGAAGCGGAACCCGTACCGCGAGTTCACCAGTAGATACAGCACAACGACCGGGATCGAGAACAGCAGCGCGAAGACCGGGATCACCGCGAGGTTCGCGCTGCCGCCCTCGTCGGTGAAGGTCTGCTGCAGCACCGCGGCGGGCTGCTTGTCGATCGACCGGATCAGCAGGAACGGGACCAGGAAGTTGCCCCAGGCATTGACGAACGCCCAGACCATGATGGTGGCCAGACCGGGCCGCGACACCGGCAGTACGACGTCGCGCAGGATCTGCCAGGTGGATGCGCCGAACACCCGCGCCGATTCCTCGTACGACTTCGGCACCGCGTCGACGAAGTCCTTCAGGATAAAAATTGCTGCCGGCAACAACCCGCCGGTCATCACCAGCGCGACCCCGAACCGCGAGTCGATCAGCCCCAGTTGGAACATCATCACGAAGATCGGCACCATCGCCGCCGTACCCGTGACGACCGATGACAGCAGCAACAATCCGTACAGCAAGGCGTCCCGGCCAGGAATGCGGACGCGCGACAAGGCGTACGACGCCAACGCGGCGAACGCGGTCACGGCCAACGCTGTGGTCACGCAGATCAGCAGCGAGTTGACCAGTGAGTGCAGTGCGTACGGGTGCTCGAGCGTCGTACGAAAGTTCGAGAGCGTCCAGTCCGGCCAGTGCACCCCGAGACCCGGCGACGCATCGAACGGTGCCGACGCGATCCACAGCATCGGTACGGCGAAGAACAGTGTGATCGCGGAGATCAGGACGTAGAAGCCGATCCGCCGTACGACGAAAGCCGGCGTCATGAGCGCCTCCGGAGGAGTCGCAGGTAGACCAGTGAGACCAGGAGGTTCGCCAGCAACAACAGGAACGAGATGGCCGACGAGTACCCGAGCTCACCACCCTGCAAGGCCACGTTGTAGATGTAGACGGGCACTGTCTCGGACTCGTGGTTCGGTCCGCCCTTGGTGAGCAGGAACGGCGAGAAGTCGTTCGCCGTCCACAGTGAGATCAGCAGCGTGTTGGTGAGGACGTGCCCGCGGATGTGCGGGAACACCACGTCCCGCAGCGTCTGCCAGCCCGACGCGCCCACCATCCGCGCCGACTCGAGTTGCGACGGCGGTACGGCCTCCAGTGCGGACGAGTACAACATCATCGAGAACGCCGTACCGCGCCAGATGTTGAAGACCACCAGACAGGCCATCGGGTAGTCGATCAGCCAGGCGGTCCCCGGCGTACCGAGGATGCTGTTCAGCGTGCCGCCGTCACGGTCGTAGAACGCGACCCACAGGTACGCGACCACGGTCGACGGCAGGATCCAGGCCAGCAACACCAGCCCTTGGACAGTACGTCGTACGACGGGTCGCGTACGACGCATCACCCATGCCAGTGTGAAGCCGAGGATATTCTGGCCGATGATCGCGGAGCCGAGCACGAACAGCAGCGTCAGCCACAGCGCGTTGTGGAAGAGCGCGTCGTTGAGGGCCTTGGTGTAGTTGGACAGGCCAACGATCGACGGCGAGACCGCCTCGACACCGGTGAGCCGGTAGTTGGTGATGCCGATGTAGATGGTCCAGACCGCGGGGAAGACCAGGAACGCGCCGATCAGGACCAACGCCGGAGCGAGGAAGCCGAGCGCCCGACCGACGCCGAGCCCGGCGACGTCCCGGGCCGGACCACGCGCCGAACCACGGGCGGGCCGCGCCGGCTCGGGCGTTCGAGCCGGCGCGGGTGCGGGAGCAGATGTCATCAGTTGGTGGTGACCTTGTCCTTGCTGCCGGCCGCCGCCTCGACGGCCTTCTCGTACGCCGTCGCCGCGGCATCCGTCGACTTCCCGGCGACCACGTCCGCGGTCGCCTGCTGCAGCGCCGCGGAGATCTTCGGGTACTCGGCGAGGCCCGGCCGGAACTGGGTGATCGGCAGGACCTTGGTGTTGACGAAGCTCAGCATCGGGTCCCCGGCGAGCACCTCGTTGTTGACGTCGGTGCGCTGGGTGATCTTGGCCGCGCCGTCCAGCGAGGCCTTCACCAGCTCCGCGGAGTTCATGAACTGCAGGAGCTCCCAGGCCTGCTGCGGGAACTTCGTGTTCGGGTTGATCACGGTCGCACCGCCACCCGACATCGAGACGAAGTCCTGGCCCTTCACACCGCCACCTGGCTTGGCGGCCGGGATCAGTGCGTAGCCGACGGCGGTGTCGCGGTCAGCCATCTTCGCGACGCCCTGCTTCGGCTCTACGACGCTGCGCCAGAAGTAGTCGCTCTCCAGCAGAATGCCCACCTTGTTCGCGGCGAACTCGGCGAACGACTTGTCCCGGCCTTTGGCTTCCTTCTGGAGCACGGGATCGCCGAGGCCGGTGCTGTAGATCTGGTGATAGAAGTCGAGCACCTGACGCACTTGCGGGGTGTCGCCCAGCCACTTGCCGTCGGTGTTGATGGTGGCGCCGGTGCCGACGAGCAGCGGCAGTACGCCCTGCATGGTGGTGGCTTCGCCCATCGCCGTCCCGGCGTTGATCTGGATCGGCGTGACGCCGGCGAGCTTCTTCAGCGCCTGGCCGGCGGTGATGATGTCGTCCCACGACTTCGGCTGCCAGTCGGCGGGCAGCCCGGCCTGCTGGAACAGCTTCTTGTTGAAGAAGAGCACCCGGCCGTCGGTCCCACCAGGAACGCCGTACCGCTTGCCCTCGAAGCTGCCGAGCGCCTGGACCGACTCCGGGATCTGCTTCCAGCCGTCCCAGCTGTCCACCTTGCTCGCGTCCCCGACGGTGTCGGTGAGCGGCTTGATGTAGCCGGCCTGGGCGAACTCGCCGACCCAGATGCCGTCGATCTGGATGAGGTCCGGTCCGGAGTGGTTCGACAGGTCCAGCGACAGCTTCTGCTTGTAGACCTCGTCGTCGGAGCCGTCGCCCTGGAACTTGACCGTGACGTCGACGCCCTTGCCCTTCTGCTCGGCCACGAACTTCGGAATCAGGACGTCCTCGATGAAGGTCGCGCCGGCGCTGCTCTTGCCGCCCTTGACCGCGTTCGAGCCGATGGTCAGCTCGACCTTCGTGGCGTCGGAGTTGCGGTTCGCGTCCTGGTCGCCGCTGCCGGAGTCCGACGTACCGAGGCAGCCGGTGAGCAGGGCCAGAGCGGCGGCGCCGAGTACGCCGGTCGTCCACAGCCGAAGTGATCGCATCAGAGGGCTCCTAGGCGAGAGGTGGTCCGGTCGGAGGTGATCCGGTCAAAGATTGGCACTCATCGGCAACTATGTGAAGACTTTTTACCAACCCGGGACGAACATTGTCTGGTGCTGTAGGCAACCAATTGCGGATCTGTCAACCCGGGGCCGCGCGGGCAGCATTGCGGACCAGTTAAAGGATGCTCAAGGTTTCGTGGCAACAGGTAGTTGAGTAGATACAGAACGTGATCGCGGAGGTACGTTCTTGCCGACTGGTTCAGTGATCGGAGGTGAACGACATGGGACTACTTGACGGAGTTGCTTGCCTTCTGGACGACCTGCTTGGCCACTGCCACCACTGGTGGCATCACTGCTGGTGGTGACCGCTCCGGCCGGCTGGTGACGGCCACGACCGGACTGGTGGGTCGGTGACGATCTCACCGGGCTCCCGCTGACGCGCAAGCAGCGAGGATTCCGGAGTCTCCCCCGAGCACCACTCACCACCGAACGAGGATCACCAGGACACAACTGAAACGTCGCGTCGATTCGAAGGAGTGAGAAAACAGCCGGCCCCGACATCGTCGGGGCCGGCTGTCGTTGGGTGCAGTGAGGTTACTTCTGCGCCAACTGCATCATCTGCTTCGGCAGCTCGGTCATCTGAGCTGGGATCGGGGTCGAGCCCCGAACCAGGCTGAGCAGACTGGATGCGGCGTTCGCGATCGGCAGTGGCAGGGCCAGGCCCAGTGATGCCAGCAGCGCGTTCACGAGTGCCAGGACCGCACCCAGGATGTCCAGACCCGGCAGCGGCAGTGCGCTCCAACCCTGAACCGGTGTACCGGTCGCGGACATCGCGCCGGTCGGTTGTGCCTGCTTGGCCTTCCCCTTGCCGAGCAGAGACGTGAGGGCGAGACCGCTGGCGGCGTTCACGAACGTGCCCGCGCTCTCGTCGTAGGTCCACTTCTGCCCGTCGCCGCTACGGCAAGGCAGTACCAGCAGTGGTGCCGCGGCCGGAACCTTGGCCAGGTCCGCACCGCTGTCCAGACAGGCACCGGTCTTGGCAAGGGCGCCACCGACGCTCTTGCTCATCGCCACCTGCAGCTGACCGGACTCGGTGTAGATCCACTCCTGGGTCTTGCCTTCCTTACCCGGGGCGCAGACCATCATGACCGCCATCGGGACCTTGGCGGCCGCGACGAAGGTGAGGCAGTACCGCGTGTCGGCGCGGGTGGCGATCTGTTTCGCCACGCCCACCTCGACGCCCGGGGTGGACGTTCCGCCTGCCACCGGGTTCGCGGCCTGGGCCGGTACGGCGGTGGCCAGTGCGACGCTGACCGCGAGCACTGTCACGCCGGTGCGGCTCAACAATTTACGGATGATCAAGACAACCTCCACAGGTCGTGCCATCTCGCGGCGTCAGGTCGTCGGGACCCCGAGGCGTGGGTCGATCCGGATTCCGGGAACCGCGACAGACACCCCTTTGCGTGGGGTGAGCAGCGGGTCGGTCCCCCGTGAGGAGGCGGTGTGGCCCGGAAGGCCGAAGTGACTCAACGCGACGTTGACGCCACAACCAGTAAGGCACAGGTGTGTCGAGGGTGGTTATGGCGAGACCCCGAAACTTGATGCCAATGGCAACTAACTGCCAGGAAAAACTCGTTGCGCAGGGCATCGAAATGCCGCTGCGCAACGTCCGTGGCCGCGCTGAGTGCAGGCTGTGTGGCGATCGAGATATTACCGCTGTGCGGCGATAAACGGGATCGCCACTGAGCTAATTGATGCCATGGGCAACAGAGTGCTCAGTGGGGCTGCTTGGTGTCAGTGGGGTCCGGAGCGAGCTCCTGCTCGACGGCGAGCCGCTCGTCCCCCGGCCGCTCGGAGGACGCACCGGCACCGGCCGGGAGCTCCGAAGCTGAATCACTCTCAGTGATCTCTCCGCCAACGGTGGTCTCTCCGCCGACAGGGGTCTCCCGGCCGGCAGTGGGCCCGGTAGTGGGCTCGGCGGCGGGAGCGGCGGCCTGGGCGCGGAGTGCGCGCATCTCCTTGCGCCGCCGCCAGCCGCGCCCGAGTCCCTTCTTCGTCAACCACAGTCCGGCGACCAGGATCGCGCCGGCGGCGACACCGAGGAAGAAGATGGTCGGCACGGAGACGCCGAAGTCGACCCCGAAGACCTCCAGCTTGGTCGAGGCGGTGGACGACACCGAGACCCCGAGTCCGAACAACACCGCAAGAACGATCAGAACGAGTCCGAGAACGAACATGGCCAGCTGCCTCTCTGTCCGGACTTGCCGGACGTTTCAGGCCTCACTGCTCAGTAATGCCGAGAGCAGCGCCACCGCGCCGCTTTTGTCGAGTGGGTTGTTCTGGTTCCCACATTTGGGTGACTGTACGCAGGACGGGCAACCATCCGTGCACTCACAGTGTGCGATCGCCTCGCGTGTCGCCGTCAACCACTCGCGGGCCGCCGCGTACCCGTGTTCGGCGAAACCGGCCCCGCCGGGGTGGCCGTCGTACACGAAGACGGTGAGCCGGCCGGTGTCGGCGTGCCGGGCGGTGGAGACGCCACCGATGTCCCAGCGGTCACAAGTGGCGAACAGCGGGAGCAGGCCGATCGATGCATGCTCGGCCGCATGCGCCGCGCCGGGCACGTCGGAGAGCCTGAGCTTTTCGATCGCGGAGTCGGGCACGGTCCACCAGACCGCCTTCGTCCGCAGTGTGCGCGCGGGCAGGTCGAGGGGTTGTTCATCCAGTACGTCGCCAGTCGCGAGCAGCTTGCGTTGGTACGACACCACTTGGCTCGTCACCTGGACCCATCCGCGCGACAACTCCGCCGTCCCCCAGGTGCACGCCTCTTCCGTGGCCAAGATGCTGATCTCGGTCACGTCCCGCGCGAACGTGGTGTAGTCCGGCGAGGCGGGCTCGACGACGGCTGCGTGCTCCTCGAGGTCGAGTGACCGGACCAGATAGGACTCGCCCGCGTGCACGTAGACAGCCCCCTCGTGAACCGACGCGTGCGCCGACCCACCATCGACAGTGCCGAGCAGACGACCGGTCTGGTCCTCGACGATCTGCACGGTCTTCCCACCGGCGGATCGGATGTCGATGGCATCGACAGCCCGCTCCCGGCGCGTCCAGAACCAGCCGTGCGGTCGCTCGCGGAGCAAACCCTGTCGGACCAGCTGGGCGATCACGGACTCCGTCGTACCGCCGAAGATCTCGAAGTCCTCCGGGGTCAGCGGCAGCTCCTGCGCGGCGGCGCACAGCTGTGGTCCCAGGACGTAAGGGTTCTCCGGGTTGAACACCGTCGCCTCGACGGGACGTCCGAAGATCGCCGTCGGATGGCGGACCAGGTACGTGTCCAGCGGATCGTCACGCGCCACGAGCACGGCCAGGGCGTCCCCACCGGCTCGGCCCGCGCGGCCGGCCTGCTGCCACAGGGATGCGCGCGTACCAGGCCAGCCGGACAGCAGCACGGCGTCCAGTCCGGCAATGTCGATGCCCAGCTCGAGCGCATTGGTCGCGGCGACACCAGTGAGCTCACCACTCTGCAGCATGCTCTCGAGCCGTCGGCGCTCCTCGGGCAGATAGCCGGCGCGGTACGCCGAGACCTGCTCGGACAGTGATGGGTCCACCTCGATGAGGTTCTCCCGGGCTGTCATCGCCACGTTCTCCGCGCCACGACGGGAGCGCACGAACGCGACGGTCCGCACTCCCGACACGACCAGGTCAGTCAGGAGGTCAGCCACCTCCGCTGTGGCAGAGCGTCGTACCGGGGCGCCGTTCTCTCCCCGCGAAGAGGTCAGCGGCGGCTCCCACAGACCGAACGAGATCCCACCGCGCGGCGAGCCGTCGGACACCACCTCGACCATCGGCAGACCGGTCAGTCGCTCGCCGGATCCGGCCGGCTCGGCCACGGTCGCCGAAGCGCAGACGAAGATCGGATGGGCGCCATACCGCGCGCAAACCCGGCGCAACCGCCGCAGCACGCCGGCAACGTGCGCACCGAAGACGCCGCGGTAGTGGTGGCACTCATCGACAACGACGTACTGCAGGGAGCCCAGGAAGCGCGCCCAGCGTTGGTGGTTGGGCAGGACCGAGCGATGCAGCATGTCCGGATTGCTGAGCACGTACGTCGCATGGTCGCGCGCCCAATCGCGTTCGGTCAGCTCCGAGTCGCCGTCCAGCGTTGTCGCGCGCAGACCCGGCACTGTGTACGCCGAGACCGCGCGGAGCTGGTCATGCGCCAACGCCTTGGTCGGGGACAGGTACAGCACCGAGGCGGTCCGGCGATGCGGTGATGCGGCCTGCGCGATGCTCAAGGTGGCGAACGCGGGCAGCAGATAGCCGAGCGACTTGCCCGATGCCGTGCCGGTCGCGACCACAACGTGCTTCCCGCCGTACGCCGCCTCCGCCGTCGCGACCTGGTGGGTCCACGGCGCGGTGATGCCCGCATCGGCCAGTTGGCCGAGCAGGTCGTCGGGGACCCATCGCGGCCAAGCACACGTTTGTCCCAGCCTGGGTGGCACGGACTCGACATGGGTGAGCCGATCGTCCCGACCGGCGGCGAGCCGCTTCAGAACAGCCGCCGCCTCACCGCCCGCACGCATACGGCGAGCCTAGCCTTCGCCACGGACAGCATTTGTCGGTATGTGCACGGTCCGGTGCACGAGCGGATGCACGCGGCTTTTTGCGGAGGGGAATCGACTTCGGTACGACGAGATGAAAGAGTTTTCGGCAACGGTCTGTACTTACGGTCCGTACATGGTTAGATGCTGCAGTTCACGGGATCGGAGGCCGAAGTGGATCTGTCGCTGACCGCGCGCGCCGAGGGCGGGCGGACCGTCATCGAGGTGGCGGGGGAGATCGACGTCTACACCGCACCGAAGCTCCGCGAGAAGATCGCCGCTCTCGTCGACGACGGTGTCACTGACCTGGTCATCGACCTGGAACGCGTGGAGTTCCTGGACTCCACCGGTCTGGGCGTCCTCGTCGGAGGACTGAAACGCGTGCGTACGCACGACGGCACCCTGTCGTTGGTCTGTACGCAGGAACGGCTGCTGAAGATCTTCCGGATCACCGGCCTGACCAAGGTCTTCGACATCCATCCGGACGTGGCCTCGGCGATCTGAGCCGAGCGAGCGGGTGTCCGAGCGAAGCGAAAAGGTGTCCCCGTCGCTACGTTGAGTCATCTGCTTGCTTGGCCGACCTGGTATGGCGTAGACCACCCTGTCGTCAGGTCTGGTCGGATACCCGTTAGAGTGACCCACCGCGCCAGTCCTTTGGCGCTGTGTCGTATTTCCCCAACCCTTCGGTTCCGGCAGATGGGGGCCGCAAGCCTGGAAGGGTTGCCTACAAGGAGGACGGATGTCCGCGCTGCTTGCACAAGCGGTGGATCTTTCGTCGAGCAACACCGTACTGGTGATCGTCGTCGGTGGAATCGCGATCCTCGCGGTCGCCATTGCGATGGTTTTCCGGAGCCAGGTGCTTGCCGCGAACGATGGCACCGAGAACATGAAGACGATCGCCGCGGCGGTCCAGGAAGGCGCATCGGCCTACCTGAGCCGGCAGTTCCGGACGTTGTCGATCTTCGCCGTGGTCGCGTTCCTGTTGCTGTTCCTGCTGCCCGCGCACAGTGCCGGCACCAGTGAGACCACGCTCAAGATCTTCCGGTCCGTCTTCTTCCTGGTCGGCGCGGGCTTCTCCGCCCTGATCGGCTACCTGGGCATGTGGCTCGCGACCCGGGCCAACGTCCGCGTTGCCGCGGCCGCCCGGGCCGAGGGCCGCAACCCCGCGATGCGGGTCGCGTTCCGGACCGGTGGCACCGTCGGCATGGCGACCGTGGGCTTCGGCCTGTTCGGCGCCGCGCTCGTCGTGCTGCTGTTCAAGGGTGACGCGCCGACCGTGCTCGAGGGCTTCGGTTTCGGTGCCGCCATGCTCGCCATGTTCATGCGGGTCGGCGGCGGTATCTTCACCAAGGCCGCCGACGTCGGCGCGGACCTGGTCGGCAAGGTCGAGCAGAACATCCCCGAGGACGACCCGCGCAACGCCGCGACCATCGCCGACAACGTCGGCGACAACGTCGGTGACTGCGCCGGTATGGCGGCCGACCTGTTCGAGTCGTACGCCGTGATGCTGGTGGCCTCGCTGATCCTCGGCAAGGCCGCGTTCGGCGAGCAGGGCCTGATCTTCCCGCTGATCGTGCCGGCCATCGGTGCCGTCACCGCCGTCGCGGGTGTCTACCTGACCCGGCCGCGGACCGGCGAGAACGGTCTGCGCACGATCAACCGCGCCTTCTACATCTCCGCGCTGATCTCCGCCGTGCTCTGTGCGGTGGCGGCGTTCGTCTATCTGCCGAGCACCTTCAAGGGCCTGACCGGCGCGACCGACGCCATCGCCGCGAACGACGGCGACCCGCGGCTCATCGCCACGGTGTCGGTGATCATCGGCATCGTGCTGGCCGCGGTCATCCTGGCCCTGACCGGCTACTTCACCGGGACCGAGGACAAGCCGGTCCAGGACGTCGGCAAGACCTCGCTGACCGGTGCCGCGACCGTCATCCTGTCCGGTATCTCGGTCGGCTTCGAGTCCGCCGTCTACACCGCGGTCGTGATCGCCGCGGCCGTGTACGGCGCCTTCCTGGTCGGTGGCTCCGGCATCGTCGCGCTGTTCGCGATCGCGCTGGCCGGTTGTGGTCTGCTCACGACCGTCGGCGTCATCGTCGCGATGGACACCTTCGGCCCGGTCTCCGACAACGCGCAGGGCATCGCCGAGATGTCCGGTGACGTGGACGGCGAGGCGGCCCAGATCCTGACCGAGCTGGATGCCGTCGGCAACACCACCAAGGCCATCACCAAGGGCATCGCGATCGCGACCGCCGTACTGGCCGCGACCGCGCTGTTCGGCTCCTACACCGACGCGATCCGGACCTCGCTGGCCGAGAACTACGCCAAGTTCGAGGCCGACGCGCTGGTCTTCAACCCGGGCACGCTGGTCGGCATCATCCTCGGTGCGGCCGTCGTGTTCATGTTCTCCGGTCTGGCCATCAACGCGGTCGGCCGCGCCGCCGGTGCGGTCGTCTACGAGGTACGGCGTCAGTTCCGCGACATCCCCGGGATCATGGAGGGGACCGGCAAGCCGGAGTACGGCAAGGTCGTCGACATCTGCACGAAGGACTCGCTGCGGGAGCTGGCCACCCCGGGTCTGCTCGCGCTGACCGCGCCGATCGCCGTCGGCTTCGGTCTCGGGGCACCGGCCCTGGCCGGGTACCTGGCCGGTGCGATCGGCTCCGGCACGCTGATGGCGGTCTTCCTGGCCAACTCCGGTGGAGCCTGGGACAACGCCAAGAAGCTGGTCGAGGACGGCAACTACGGCGGCAAGGGTTCGCCGGCGCACGAGGCCACCATCATCGGTGACACCGTCGGTGACCCGTTCAAGGACACCGCCGGTCCGGCCATCAACCCGCTGATCAAGGTGATGAACCTGGTCTCGGTGCTGATCGCTCCGGCCGTCGTCGGGATGTCGACGATCGGCAACGACACCAACACGCCGTTGCGGATCATCATCGCCCTGGTGGCGCTGGCCATCCTGGTCGTCGCCGTGGTCATCTCCAAGCGCCGCGAGTCGGTCATCTCGGAGACCCCCGCCGAGGCGAACGTCGCCGCCTGATCCAGCGCATGCCAACGGCCCACCAGACTCTGGTGGGCCGTTGTCATGTCTGGACCAGGGCAGTCCGTGGCGACTACCCTCGACACGTGACGATTGCTCGTCTCTCGGCGTTGCTGCTTGTCGTGGCTGGAGCGCTAGGGATGGCGCAGCCGGCCACTGCCGCGACGCCTCAACCCGATGCGGTCTACCTGATCGCGGCGCACCAGTACAACCTCACCATCATCCTGGCCGCGCATGCCGCGCAGGCGAAGGAACACAGTGCCTGCCTGCAACGCGCCGGCGCCCAGATCGAAAGCGATCACCGCAATCTCGCCGCGCAGGAGACCACGCTCGCCCAGCGCTTCGGCATCGTGCTGCCGACGATCCCTACCCGGACCCAACGGCTGCAGCTCACCGCTCTCCAGGCCAAGGCCGGGACGTCCGGGTATGAAGATGCCTGGCTGGTGTTGCAGCGTCAGCAACACCAGCAGTACCTGACGTTGGTCCAGGGCAACGTGCCGAAGAGCGCATCGCCTGCGGTCGAATCGGTGGCGGAAGGCGCCCAGCCCGTGATCCAGATGGATCTGCGGATGGTGGCCGGTCCCTGCAAGGTCGAGACCCACACGCCGATCGTGCCGACCGGCGACGGCGGCCAGATCGCTGACGGCCGGCGGACCGCCTCGCTGATCGCGATGGTTCTGGTCGGCGTCGGAATGATTCTTCTCCTGGTCGGGAAGGCGGGATCCGCGCGGCGACGTCTGATCGGTGCAGCCGCCGTGGCGGTCGGGCTCCTGATGGTGTTCGGCAAGCTGCCCGACAACTCCGGCGACGTTCCGAAGGCTGCTCCGACGCCGGTGGCCCGGGAAGTCGCCGTACCGCCGGTCAAGGTGAAGCTGCCCGGTGTTGCGAACGCGGCAGTGCTGCCGGTCGCGACCGCCGGCGACGGTCAGTTGCAGGTGCCGGCCTCACCGGACGACGTGGGCTGGTGGGCGGCGGGTGCGTCGCCGGGCTCGGACGACGGCACCGTGCTGCTCGTCGGGCACGTGGACTCGGCCAAGTACGGGCGTGGAGTTTTCGCGGGATTGTCGGAGGTGCCGGTCGGTGCCGCGGTCGCGGTCACCGGCGGAGACGGAGCCGTCCACAAGTATCGGATCGTTGCCCGTCGTACCTATGACCAGAAGGCGTTGCCCGCGGACCTCTTCCGGGGTGACGTGAAGCCACGGTTGGCATTGGTCACGTGCATCGGCGCGTACGACCACAAGAATCATCGGTATACCCACAACTTGGTCCTGTACGGCGTACCGGCCTGACTGTCGTTTGGATGTCACTTCCGCTTCAAACGTTTGTTGCTCTCGGCATCCAGAAGTACAGCGCCCGTCGACTTTCGGCTGATGTGGCAGGCCGCGGCATAGGGGATCGTCGGGGTTGTGGTCAGGGCGTTAACCGATGGCCGGGGCATCCATCCGGACGGCAGAATCAACCCACGGGTGGACACACCGGATCCGCCCCGGGTCCGATGATCTGGACCCTTCTGACCTCGATACTGATGTAGCACAGCCCGCCCGACGACACTGGCGCGCCACCCGACCGAGGAGTACGGCGATGATCGAGGCAAAGGGCCTCACCAAGCGATACGGCGCAACCGTTGCCGTTGACAACCTGTCTTTCGAGGTGAAACCCGGCAAGGTGACCGGCTTCCTCGGCCCGAACGGGGCCGGCAAGTCGACCACGATGCGGATGATCCTCGGACTCGACACCCCGACCGCCGGCCAGGTCACCATCGACGGCCAGCGCTACCGCGACCTGAAGAAGCCGCTGACCAAGGTCGGCGCGCTGCTGGACGCGAAATGGGTCCACCCGAACCGGTCCGCCCGGGCGCACCTGGCCTGGATGGCCGCGTCCAACCAGCTGCCCAAGGACAGCGTCGACAAGGCGCTGGAGATGGTCGGCCTGACCGAGGTCGCGAACAAGCGCGCCGGCGCCTACTCGCTGGGTATGTCGCAGCGGCTCGGGATCGCCGGTGCCCTGCTCGGTGACCCGGAGGTGCTGCTGTTCGACGAGCCGGTGAACGGCCTCGACCCGGAAGGCATCGTCTGGATCCGGACCTTCATGCACCGGCTGGCCGACGAGGGCCGGACCGTGCTGGTCTCCAGCCACCTGCTGTCCGAGATGGCGCTGACCGCCGAAGAGCTGATCGTGATCGGCCGCGGCAAGCTGATCGCGCAGAGCACCACGCAGGAGTTCGTCGACCGCGCCAGCGGAACGACGGTCAAGGTCCGGACGCCGCAGCTCGACCAGCTGGCCGGTGTGCTGAACCAGCAGCAACTGGTGACCCGGATCGAGGACGTCGAGAACGAAGGCAAGGTGCTGTTCGTCGAGGGCGACCTGACCACCGACCAGGTCGGTGAGGCAGCTGCCGCGCACGGCATCGTGCTGCACGAGCTAACCCTGCAGCGCGGGTCGCTGGAGCAGGCCTTCATGCAGATGACCGGTGACTCGGTCCAGTACCACGCGCACGACCAGCTGGCCGCAGCGGTCGGCGGACCACTCGACGAGCCGACCGCCACCGAGGTCGCTTCGGGTCCGAAGGAGGACAACTGACATGTCGGTGATCACAGTCGAGCGGATCAAGCTCTTCTCCACCCGCTCGCCGTGGTGGTGCATGATCGTCGCCGCCGTCCTGACCCTCGGCCTGGCCGCGCTGGCCGCCGGCTTCACCAAGGACGGCGTCACGATCGGCCTGACCCAAGGCGGAGCTCAGCTCAGCCAGATGGTTATGATGGTGATGGCCGCCCTCGCGGTCACGACGGAGTACCGGTTCGGCACCATCCGGACCAGCTTCCAGGCCGTTCCGCAGCGGGCGTCGTTGCTGCTGGGCAAGACCGCTGTGGTAGCCGGGCTCTCCGCGGTCGTCGGCCTGGTCGCGTCGTTCGGCGCGTGGGGTATCGGCAACATCTTCGCGGACGGCGCCGACCTGTCCATCAACACCGGAGCCGAGTGGCGGCTGCTGGCCGGCCAGGGCCTGGTGTTCGCACTGTCGGCGGTGATCGCGGTCGCGGTCGGCATCCTGATCCGCCAGAGCGCCGGTGCGATCGCCATCCTGATCCTCTGGCCGCTGCTGGTCGAGAACCTGTTCAACCTGATCCCGAAGGTCGGCGACGACATGTCGCGCTGGTCGCCGTTCCAGAACGCCGCCTCGTTCCTGAACCAGGGCCAGGACTTCGGGTCCAACGGTCCCGGCGCCGACGCGCAGTACGCACTCGGGCCGTGGTGGGCACTGCTCTACTTCGCGGGGTGGGCGGCCGTGCTGCTGGCCATCGCCCTGTTCTCGGCGAGCAAGCGCGACGCCTGACCAACTGAACCACCCCGGCCGAGGTTGAGGGGCCCTGGCCGGGGCGCGTGCCCGGCCGGGCTGAGGGGTCCTGGTCGCTACGGCCCGTGGAACATCTGGGAAACCGGATGTCCCACGGGCCGTTTAACCGTGTCACCGCTGAGGACCGGTGTGACGGGAATCTCAGGGTGTAGGTGAGGCTAACCTAGGGTCATGGGGTTGGGATTGTTGCCGGGGTCATCTTTCAGTAAAAGCTGCTGGGGGCGGAGAGCGCATCCTACTTTCGGCGGTAGTTTCCCTGAAGTGTCCCTGAGGTACGGCGTGCCGGCGGCCAGGGCAATGTACAGGTGGGATCCGGTGGAAGCGTGGAACTTGGATGTGACAAGGTCTGTGCTGGTAGAACCATGGCCCCCTCCCATGGTGGTGCCAACGCCACTGCGGGAGTAGTGCCATCACCATCAGGTCTGGTCCCTGGCGACGTTAGTTTTGATGACGCAAGCCGTCGGGGTTGCGGTTTTAGAGAGGGCGCGTGGAAGTCATGGTTGCGACATACCTCAAGCGATGGGTCGGCAACCGGATCTTGAGCAGGACCACCCGCAGGGGTGGTCTCGATCTGTCCAAGATGCGGATGTTCCCACGCCAGGTCTCGATGCCGCTGCGCCGCGAGGGCCTGGATCCGGTCCCGGAGCTGGCCCGCGTGCGCGAGACCGAGCCGGTGCACAAACTGGCTCACCTGTTCGGGCTGAACGTGTTCGTGGTGAGCGGTCACGCCGAGGCGAAGGTCGTTCTCGCCGACACCACCAACTTCAGCAACGACATCCGGCCACTGGTCGGCTCCGACCCGAACAAGCCGTCCGAGGGGATCGGCGGTCTCGGGTTCACCGACCCGCCGGACCACACGCGCTTGCGCAAGCTGCTGACGCCGGAGTTCACCAAGCGCCGGCTGGCGCGGCTGGAGCCCGCGATCGAGAAGATCGTGAACGACCAGCTGGACCTGATGGAGGCCAAGGGCCCGGTCGCGGACATCGTCTCCGACTTCGCCTTCAACGTGCCGTTCCTGCTGATCGCCGACCTGCTCGGGGTGGAAGAGTCCGATCGCGATCGGTTCCGCGCGCTGGGGCCGGCCCGGTTCGACCTGTCCGGTGGTGGGATCGGGGTCTTCGGGTCGGCGTCGGAATCACGGGACTTCCTCTTCGAGATCGTGCGGAAGCAGCGCGAGAATCCGGGCGACGGACTGATCGGTTCGATCATCCGGTCGCAGGGTGACGACCTCGACGACATCGAGCTCGGTGGTCTGGCCGACGGTGTGTTCCTCGGTGGTTACGAGACGTCGGCAAGCATGCTCGCGCTCGGCACGCTGGTGCTGCTGCGCGACCCCGCCAACTTCGAGTTGATTCGGAACGAGCCGGGAGCCGTCGACGTGATCGTCGAGGAGCTGCTGCGGTACCTGACCGTCGTCCAGGTCGCGTTCCCTCGGTTCGCGCGGCACGACCAAGAGCTGTTCGGTCACCAGGTGAAGAAGGGCGACCTGGTCGCGGTGTCGCTGTCCGGGGCCGACCGGGACAAGAAGATCTTCGGCGACGACGCCGAGGACTTCTATCCCCGCCGTACGGTTTCGTCGGCGCACCTCGCCTTCGGCCACGGCATGCACCGGTGTGTGGGCGCTGAGCTGGCCCGGATGGAGCTGCGCGCCGCCTTCCTGGCGCTCGCGCACCGCTTCCCCGACCTCACCCTCGCCGTACCGGAAGAGCAACTCCGCTTCCGCGACTTCTCGATCGTCTACGGCGTCGAGTCCCTGCCGGTCCGCCTCCACACCTCCGCCACCAACCAAGCCGCAGGCTGACGGGATCCGCTGCAGCAGGCTTGCCAACGTTTTGGGGGGCTCGGCGCATCTGGGGGGTATGACGACGTGCGAGGCGGGACCTGGGGGGATCGATGGCGGCTGAGGCCACAGAGGCCAAGGAGTTCGAGCAGTTCGTGGTTGGCCGCCAACGGGCGCTGTTCCGGTATGCGTATCTGCTGATCGGGGACCGTGGGCTGGCCGAGGATCTGTTGCAGGAGGCCCTGACCACGACCTTCACCCGCTGGGGCAAGCTGCGTGACTCGGCCAACGCCGAGGCGTACACGCGGCGGGTGATCACCAACAAGGCAACGAGTTGGTTCCGGCGGAAGGCGTGGCGGGCCGAGCGGCCGCAGGACGACGTGCCGGTGGGTGTTCCGGCCAAGACCGACGACATGACCACGCGGATGTGGTTGTGGTCCGAGATCTGCAAGCTCCCGCCGCAGCAGCGGGCGGTGCTGGTCCTGCGCTTCTTCGAGGACCTCAGCCTGACCGAGACCGCCCGGGTCCTGGGGTGTTCCGAAGGCACGGTGAAGAGCCAAGCCAGCCGTGCGTTGACGAGGCTACGGACGGGGCTGGGCCCTGATGCCGGCGCGATCTTGAAGGAGGTGATGGTGGGATGACCGACCTGCTCAACGACATCCTCACCGAACAGGCCGACTCCGTGGGCGAGCCGAACATCGACGTGGCGGCGGTGATGCGGACCGGCACACAGCGCCGGAAGCGGCGCCGGCTCGCGGCTGCGGTCAGCGTGGTCGCCGCGACAGCCGTCGTGGTCGGCGGCGGGACCCTTGCCGTGCGGAAGGTCTCCGCCGGCGAATCCAACGCCCCGGTCTCGAGTACCGCGACGAATCGCGCCAACACGGCCGCGTCGCCGTACGCCGAACGTCGAGCGACGTGGGCTCTCGGGAACACGATCCACTACGGCGCCGACGTACTGAAGACCAACCTCAAGATCGCCTCGTTCGTGCAGACCGACGCCGGCTTCGTCGTCACCGGTACCGACGGATTCGTCTATCGCGTGGCCGGACGGGACAGCAAGCGCATCGGCGGTGGTAACACCAGCCACCTGCTGGCCGCTGACGACATCGGTGCGATCGTCGGCTGGGTCGACATGCGCCCACCGGTCCCGGAGTTCGTCCTGTACGACGCTGCCTCCGACCGCGAGGTCGGGCGGACGGCCATCGGGAATCGCCGTGGCGATGCGAAGAAGTCGGATCCGGTGCGGGTGGCCGCGATCGACGACGGAGTTGCCTATCTCGCCGCGTCCGACGGGTTGCACCGCTGGACGATCGTGACCGGCACGGATCCCCTGATCAAGGCCGGCGCGGCTACCTCCCTGCTGCAGGCGGCCGGCAACGGTCAGCTCGTCTGGGAGCGTCCTGCCGCCGAAGCGGGCAACGATCTGGCGGTCGGACCGGATATCGCTGCTGCCAACCCCAAGCACTTCGAAGGCTGGCACGCGAACCTGTCCCCGTCGGCTCGCTACCTGCTCACCGACAAGGCCGACGTGGCCCGGCTGTTCGACGTACGAAGTGATCGTCAGTTGGACCTGAAGTATCCGGGCTACAACCTGATCGCTCCCACGCAGTGGGCCGGCGACGAGAAGTTCTTCGCGGTCGGGTTCGGGTCGGACGAGTCGGCGCCGCTGGACCTGCTCAGCTGCTCGACCAAGGTCCTGACGTGCACGGTGGCCACTCCCAAGTTCGCCTCGAGCCAGGCCGCCGTGGTCTACCCGATCGGTGTACCGAACAGCTGAAACGGTGACGGCGTATCGGAACTGGTGGTTCTTCTATGTAATCCCGTTGTGGCACTAGGTGGTCGATGGCCGGTTCGGGTCGTGACAGGAGCGGGGGTGAGTAGTCACAATGGGCGGTCTGGCCCGAGGTACGGGTGCGGTAACAGGGAAGGCCGTCGGCGGGTATGGGTAGTGGCGAGATGGCGGTGGGAGATGCGCTGACCGTCCGGATCGCCGCCGCGATGACGGCGGCCCAGTCGGGCGGGCACGCGAGCGCGGCGGCCGAGCTCGATGCGATCCGGGCCGAGCTGGACGGTGTACCGAGTTACCAGCTCGCCGCGGCCGAGTATGTGCGTGGTGTCGCAGCGCATCACGCCAGCGACGCCGACGAGGCCCTCAAGGCGGTCGACGCGTGCATCGAGGTCGCGAAGGCGATCGACGAGCCAGGCTGGGAAGCCAACGCCCTGCCGATCCGCATCATCACCCTCGCCCGCAGCGGACGCGGCGGCGACACTGTCAACGACATGGTCGCCGCCGAGGCCGCGCTCAGCCGGACCCGGGACGCCGGGCTGATCGCCTGGGCTCACACCGGTCTGGGCTACGCGTACGACGTTCTGCGCCTTTTCGAACTGTGCATTCCGCATTACGAGCTGGCCGCTCAGCTCGAGGACGATGCGTTCGAGCTGACCGAGTCCGAGGCCATTGACCGGCTGAACCTGGCCGAGACCTATCTGCGCTGGGCCCATGAGCTCGAGCGGCTGGGTGATCCGTCGTACGGGCAGGAGATCGAGGACCGTCTGGCCTCGGCCGCGTACTGGTCGCGTGAGGCCGAGCGGGTGATCGTCAAGGACAAGAGCCAGGAGTTCTGGCGGCTCACCGCCCGGCTGTGGCTCGCAGCTGCTGCTACGCAGGCGAATCCGGCCGTCGCGGTCGCCGAGTTGATCGAGTGCCGCGACGAGATCAGCAAGCTCGGCGAGACCGAACGGCTCGCACTCGCCGGCGCCTACCTGGCCAGGGCTCTCCAGGCCGACGGCAAACCGGACGATGCCAAGGCAGCGGCGGACCGGGCCGCGGACGACCTGACCCCGTTGGCCGACCCGTCGACTGTGGTCCTGGTCCTGCAGACCCGATCCGAGATCGCCGCTGCCGCTGATGAGCCAGGAGCCCTGGCAGGCTTGGAGTACGCGCGGTCCGTCTCGAGGGGTTGGTGGAAGGAGCGGCAGCGCGCGTTGAACGCCGTACGGCATGCGCTTGCCAGCCGCGACCTGTCCGCACGGCACGACGCCGAGTGGCACGCGGCCCGGCAGGATCCGCTGACCGGCGTGGGGAATCGGCGGGCGATGGACGAACGTTTGACCGCGGCCCGCGACTCGGGCCGTGCGGTCACGCTGCTCGCGATCGACGTCGACCGTCTCAAGCTCGTCAATGACACCTATGGGCACGCCTGCGGGGACGAATTGCTGCGGGTTGTGGGAAATCTCCTGGTAGAACAGGCGCGAGCGACCGATGCCGTGATTCGATCGGGAGGCGACGAGTTCTTCGTGGTGCTCGACCAGCCGGACGCCAAGGGCGGCGCGCAGCTGGCCGAGCGGATCCGGATGGCGGTCGGCGCGATCGCGACGGCGACGGAGAAACCCTGGCTACGGCGGCTCGGACTGAGCATCGGGTACGCCGCGACCGCGGAAGGGGTCGGGGTGGATCAACTGGTCGCCACGGCGGATCGGCGCTTGTACGGGGACAAGCGACGCAACAGGTGAGGCGAGAGCTTGCAGGTACGTGGGTGGGGAGTGGAGACGTGGTGCGCGAGACGTCGGGGGTGACGGCACGGATCGCGGCGGCGATGACTCGAGCCCAGTCGGGCAGCCCGGCCGAGGCGGGTCAGGAGATCAGCGCAGTGCTGGCCGAGTTGGGGCCGGAACCGAGCCACGAGCGCGCCGCGGCCGAATACGTGCGGGCTGTCGCCGCACATCACGCCACCGATGCCGTTGAGGCGCTGGAGGCCGTCGACGGGTGCATCCGGGTTGCCCGCGCGATCGACGCGCCCGGCTGGGAGGCGAACGCGATCGCGATCCGCATCGTCACGCTGATCCGCACCGGCGAGGGTGGTGACTCGGTGGCCGATCTCGTGGCCGCGGAGAACGCACTGTCGCGGACTCGCGACCTCGGCCTGGCCGGCTGGGCGCACACCGGCCTCGGGTACGCCTACGACCTGCTGCGGTTGTACGAGCTGTGCATCCCCCACTTCGAGCTCGCCACCGAAGGCGATCACGATCCGCTCGGTCTCGCGGAGGCGCCGGCGATCAACCGGCTGAATCTCGCGGAGTCCAACCTGCGGTGGGCCCACGAGCTCGAGCGCCTGGGCGATCCGTCGTACGACGAGGAGATCCGGGTGCGCAGGCGGTCGGCGCATCGATGGGCGGGTGAGGCGAACGAGGTGATCGTCCGGGCCGACCTGCTCGGGTACTGGCCGATCGCCGGACGGATGTGGCTGGCGGCCAGTGACGAGGAAGCGGGTGCCGCCGAAGCCGCGGTGATCCTCAAGGATTGCAGGGATCAGCTCGCCAAGCTGGGCGATCTGGAGCTGGCTGCGATCGCGGGGACGTACCTGGCCAAGGCGTACGCCGCGACCGGGCGGACCGACGATGCGATGGAGGCCGCGGCCCGGGCGGGTAGCGATCTGCCGCCGACCTCTGATCCTCCGGTGGAGGCGCTGGTTCGCCATACCGCGGTGCAGATCGTGGCGGAGTCGGGTGACGTGGGAGCCGTGACGGGACTCCAGTACGCGCGTGCGATCACCAGAGGCTGGTGGGCGGAGCGGTTACGCGGTCTGTACGCCGTACGCAGCGCACTGGCCAACCATGAGCTGTCGATCCGGCATGACGCCGAGTGGCGGGCCGCACGGGAGGATCCGCTGACCGGCGTGGGGAATCGGCGTGCGCTGGATGAGCGGATGTCCGTCGCGAACGATGCCGGGCGTTCGGTTGCGGTGATCGCGATCGACGTGGACAACCTGAAGGTGATCAACGACAGCTACGGGCACGCCTGTGGGGACGACGTCCTGCGCCGGGTCGGGGTGCTGCTGTCGGAGCAGTGCCGGGCGGAGGATGTGGTCGCTCGGGCCGGTGGGGACGAGTTCGTCGTCGTACTGGACAAGCCTGATGAGCGGGGTGCGCGGGAGCTGGTCGAGCGGATCAAATCTGCGGCGGACCGGGTGGCTGCTGGGTCACAGGAGCCGTGGTTCCGGATGCTGCGGCTGAGTATCGGGCAGGCGAGCAGCACCGACGGCACTCCGGTCGCTGACTTGCTGACCGTGGCCGACCGGCGCATGTACGCCGAGAAACGCCGACGCCGCAATCAGTAGTCGAGGAAGCCTTCTATTACCAGGCTTCTGACCTTCGGAAGGTAGTCACGATGGACGTCCTCTACTGAACGATCCAGTAGGTCGGCCAGCGCGGCCAGGATCTGTCCGACGCTCAGATCGCCGTCACACGCACCGACGAAGCCGGCCAGCACGGTGTCCGCCTGCTCGGCCCGTCGCATCCCACGCTGACGCCGGAGCACGATTGTGGCCGGATCCTCCGCGCCGGGCTGGCCGCTCGTCTCCTGGACCACATCGTCGGCCAACGTGAGGTGCAGAGCGGTCAGATCCGCGGGTAGCCCTTCCTTGCGCTCGAACCGGTGCAGCACGTGTGGACCGATCGGTCGTTCGATCTCATACGGCCACGCCTCGGCGTCGAGCTCGCCTTCTACGTTGTGCAGGGTGATCCAGCCCATGCCGATCGCTTCGACGTCCTGTTCGTCCAGCCAGCGCATCCACTCGTCGTACCTGGTGGTGTACGCCGGGGACCCTTGCAGACCCGCGTCACGCAGCCAGAGCTCGACGTACTCGGATGGGTCGAGCTGCTCCCGCCGTACGGCCCATGCGGAGCGATCGCCTGTCCAGCCGGCGATCCGGTCCTGCCAGTCCTGACCGCGGACGCAGGTCCAGTTGGCCAGCAGTTGGCACCAGCCACCGTCAGTCAGGTGGTACGGCGCCTGGCGCACCAGTTGCTCGACTACGGCGTCACCGGCGAACCCTGTCTCACGGTAGGTGAGCCCACCGCCGGGCGGCGAGATCACGTACGGCGGGTTGCTCACGATCAGGTCGAATCGCTCGTCGCGGACCGGCTCGTAGAGACTGCCCTCCCGCACCTCCAGGTCGATGCGATTCAACGCGGCGGTCCACCGAGCCAGTTGGAGGGCGCGCGGATTGACGTCCGTGGCGATGAGCTGGTTGACGCGGTCGGCCAGGTGCAACGACTGGATACCGCAGCCGGTGCCGATGTCGAGGGCCCGCTCGGCCTTGATCGGTACGGTCAGGTGGATCAGGCTCAGGCTTGCGGGCGCGATTCCGAGCACATAGTCCGAGCGCATCGCCTCGCGGCGACCGTCGAGCCCGGGGGTGAGGTCAGCGACGACCCACCACTGCCGTTCGTCCTCCGCGAACGGCCGGATGTCGAGCAGCGCCCGAGCATCCCCGCCGTCAACAGTAATGATGCCTAGAGCAACCAAATCGACAGCCGGGAACGCCTGTACCACAAGGGCCTCCGGCACGATCCGCTGCAACAGGAACAGTCGGATCATCGTGTCCAGGGCATCACCACCGGCGGTGCGCCGGCTCGCAAGAGTCGTCTCGTTGCGAGCCAGCGCACCGTTTGCCTGCGGCCCCAACCGGTCAGCGACGCCTTCCACTGTGTATCCGGCTGTCGTGAACGCCTGTCGCAGCGCATCCACGTCGGTCCCCGTGAGCTCGGTCATGCGGCCCATCTTCCCACTCAGCTGGTGATGGTGGCCGCGAAGAAGCCGAGTCCACCGCCGGGCAGTTTCACCGCCTTCACGGTCTTGCCTGCGTCCAGGGACACGCTGGTGTAGAAGACCCGGTAGTCGGTGGTGGTGTTGGCGAGCCCGGCCTGGGTGTAGCGGCCCTTGACCGAGACCGCTGTCTTGGCACCGCCAGTAGTTGGGTCTTGGCAACACCAGTTCGGCAGCTGGAAGGTCGCTTGGGATTCGGAGCCGTCGGTGTAGATGATTGTCACCGCGCCGGTGGCGTTGAGGCTCGCGCCGGCGCCCAGGAGGGCGAGGTGCGATCCCGTGCCGGAGACGAGGATCGGGGCCGACTGGTTCTTGACCAGGTTGGGTGTTCCGGGAGCGCCGGTCGGCCAGGTGAACGACGCATTCTGGACGGTGACACTCGCGCCTGGGGTGAATCCGGCCGTGGCGAGGGCCTCGCCGTTGTAGCTGTTGCCGGATCCGTCGAAGTTGCCGTGGGCATAGGTCGCCGCATCGGTGATCCCGACCACGTTGGCTGCCTGCGACAACGATGCGTACGGCAACTGTGCTGTCGCTGCCGTGGTGTTCGCGTAGCTCTTGCCCTGGGCAACGTACGACGCCTTCAGCTGCAACGTGAAGCTGGCCGGCTTCGCATCGGCGGCCGGACTCACCTGCAACTTTGTGGTCACGGTTTGGCCCGGAGCTACGCTGGCGAAGGTGTTCTGGCCGGTCGTCGTCCAGCCGGTGGGAGCCTGAACGTCGAGACGCACGTTCCGCATGGTCGAGTGACTGCCGTTGCGGAAGCTGGCCGTCACCTCAGTGGCCTGGCCTGGTGCGTTCCAGAGCGAGGGTGTGGTGAGTTCCGGTGTGCCGAAGGTGTCCGACACCGACGGTCCGCCGACGGAGGACGTGCCGATCAGCTGGACCACAGCACTCCGGGCGGCTGGGATCGATGCGGTCTGCACGCTGACCACACCGTTCTGATAGGTCCACGCCACCTTGCGGCCGTCCACGGTGACCACGCGCGGTGCGCTGCCGGTGTGGACCGTGAGCTCATACGGGCGAGTTGCGGGCTTCCCGGCGTACGAACCGGTGTTCGGACCGATCTTGACGGTCACGTCACCGCGCGACTGGGTCGGTGCGCTGACCGCGAAGGTCTGCTGTGCCGACTTGGTCGAGCGGGTGACCCGGTCGTCCTCGAACAGGGTGAACGAGGACTTCCCCTCCGGATAGATGTCGACCGTCAGACGGTCTCCGAAGCCCTGCTCGGCGGCCGAGTTGATCCCTGACTTCCACATCGGTACGACCGCACCGGCCTTCACGAACAGCGGCAACGTGTCGAGCGGTGCGTGGTACCCGTTCACCGTGGTCGGGCCTTGGTAGACCCGTCCGGTCCAGTAGTCGACCCACCGGCCCTTGGGGAGGTAGATCCCGTTCTTCACCTCGTCCGCACCGAACATCGGTGCGACCAGGAACTCCTTGCCGGCCAGGAACTCGTACTTGGTGGTGTCGTCCCACGTCTTCGGGTCGTCCGGGTACTCCAGTACCAAAGAGCGGTTGAGGGGTGCTCCAGTGCGGTGCGCCTCGGCGGCGTACGTGTAGAAGTACGGCAGCAGACGCTCGCGCAGTTTGAGGTACTTACGGTTGATCGAGGTGTACGGGTCGCCGTAAGCCCATGGCTGCTTGGAAGCCGGAGTCGACCAGCCGGACATGGTCATGAAGGCCGGGTTGAACACCTTCCACTGCATGTCTCGCACGTACGACGTCGCCGAGCCGCCGAAGATCCCGTCCACGTCACCGGCGCTGTAGGCGATGCCCGAGTTGCCGGAGCCCGTAATTGCAGGGATCTGCCACTTGATCGCGTCCAGCGAACCACTGTGGTCGCCGGTCCACTGCACTGCACACCGTTGCGCACCGGCCCAGCCCTCGACCATCCAGGCGAACCCGCGTGCGTTGCTGTACTGCTCGATGCCGTTGTGCGCGGTGTCGCAAGCGCTCAGCGCGTACCGATAGCCCGGACCGACCCAGGCGACATCAAGCTTGCGCACGCGGACGCCCGCGTCGCCGACCTCGGCCGGCTGCCGGTCCAGCGAGGACTGCGTCCACAGTCCCATCTGGAGGTTGCGGGCGCGCAATTCGTCGCCGGTCTGCTTGAGGGCCGGGATGTCCCGCTTGCCCCACCAGGTGTCGCCGACCAGTTCGGAGTCGGTGTTGTCGGAGTACCCGCATCCGTAGTCGTCGTTGACCAGCATCCAGCCCCCGGGCATGTCCTCGTCCCTGAATCGCTGGGCGACCTTGACCGCGTCCAGTGTGGTCACCTTGTCCGGGTTGACCTTCCAGTCGTTGTCGGGGTCGGGGTCGGTGCCGTAGTGACCGCGGTTGTAGCAGTCCGAGTCGCCGTACTCGAGTCCGTAGATCGGTGGCATGAACGGGCGGCCGGTGAGCTCGGTGTAGCGGTCGAGCGAGGTCTTGAGGTCTCCCACGAAGTAGTACGCGTCGAAGCGCTTCTCGTCGTGGGTGGTGACCACCGGGCTGGTGAAGCTGTAGCTGCCGGGGGTGAAGGTGTTCCGCAGTACGCCGTAGCCCGCGGTGCTCATGTAATAAGGAGAGGCGTTCGGGTTGCCGCCGTCCTCCCAGTTGAAGTCCGTGGAGATCTTGATCGTCTGGTCGCGATGCGTGAAGCGACCGTTCTGCATGCCGCCGCCGAAGAACTGCTCGTTGGGACCACGACCCAAGGTCTGCGTCGTGGACGTGTCGGTCCAGGACAGCGGTGCGGTCTCGGACCAGACCAGCTGGCCGTTCGTGCGGTACAGCGAGAACCGCAGCGGCGACTTCTGCGCACGGACCTCGATCTTGCCGGTCGTGAGCGAGTAGTACGAGCCGCGATCGCGCCACGACGTCACCGGGGTGCTGTAGTCGGTTTTGGTGACGATGGTCGACGCCGGGGCGTTCGGGTCGTCGGGCGGCGTACCCGCCGGGTCGGTGAAGTTCCCGTCCGGTGCGAGCCAGAGCCGGAAGACGTCGTCCTTCAGGAACACGACGCGCACCTTCGCGGTACCGGAGCTGAGGGTGTACGTCGCTCTGTCGGCTGCGAACCCGGTCACGTCACCGAGCGTGCTGCCGGCCGCGTGGGCCGGGGCGGCTACATGCACCAGAGCGCCCGCGATCAGGGCTGCGGCGACTACTGAACGTTTCATGCGGACAAAGATGCTCACGAGTGCCTCATTTCACGCATCTATGAACAGAATGGCGACATTGAAGCTCACCGAGGCCGCGTTGTCATCAGGTCGGCCGTCATGAACTTGAGATGAGGTCTCCATCACAGAGAGAAACGCGACCATGACGATGAGTCGCATGGCGAACACGCGTCCCATCGGCCCCAGTAGTCACACGATCACCAGGCGTTTCGTGCTGACGGGTGGCCTGGCCGCGGGTCTCGCGCTGGCAGCCCCTGGGTTCGCGGCGGCGTCACCGTTCGAGCCGGACGACGCCGGGGCGAACGGCTTCCGGGCCACGGACGATCCGGACTTTCACCCGGTGACGTTCCGGCTGCCGGAGCCGACCGGACGGAAGGCGCTCGGGACGACCGAACTCCACCTGGTCGACAAGGACCGGCCGGATCCGACCATGCCGAGCGGACACCGGGAGCTGATGATCAGCCTGTGGTACCCGGCGACGCTGTTCGGCGGGGCGCCGTACGCGAAGTACATGCCGGCCCGGACTGCGGTCGAGGTTGATGATGCGTGGACCGGTGAGTACGGGCTGGCACTGCCGACCGGGACGTTCGACTTCGCGAACACCGAGACGCACTCGCGCGTCGGTGCGCCGATGCAGCCCTTCCGGCATCCCGTCGTCCTGTTCTCGCCCGGCTATCAGTACAGCCGGTTCGTGAACACCGCGCTGGTCGAGGACCTGGCCGGCCGTGGGTACGTCGTGGTCACGATGGACCACACGCACGAGACGCCGGTCGAGTTCCCCCGTGGCCGGTTCGTCCCCGGCGTACCGGTGTCGCAGCTGCCCGATCCGGACTTCACCCGCAAGGCGGTCGAGACCCGGACGGCGGACGCGCGGTTCGTCCTGGACCAGCTCGAACGGATCGCGGCCGGCGAGAATCCCGATGCCGAGGGCAACGATCTGCCGGACGGGGTGCGAGCGGGACTGGATCTGCGGAACGTCGGCATGTTCGGCTTCTCACTGGGCGGATATGCGACCGCCAACACGCTGCTCGAGGACCACCGCGTGCTGGCCGGCCTCGACCTCGACGGCACGCTGCAGGACGACCGGGCGAAGGGCCCGCTCGGGGACGCGGCGGAGAAGGGACTCGACCGGCCGTTCCTGCTCTTCGGCTCGGACGAGACGCAGCGCACCGATCCGGGCAAGGACGGGTACGACGTCTCGTGGGCGAACTTCTGGGACGCCCAGCGCGGCTGGAAGCTGAACCTGAGCCTGGCCGGAGCCAAGCAGAAGGCCTTCACCGATTACCAGTTCATCTTCGACCAGCTGTTCCGCGCGATCTACGGCGACGACCCGATCATCACGTCGGTGATGAAGGCTCTCGTCGGCGGCGTGAATCCGGACCGGAGCGTCCGGGCCCAGCGCGAGTACATCGGTGCATTCTTCGACCAGACCTTGCGCCGCCGGCCCGGGCTGCTGCTGCGCGGCGACTCCCCGAAGTTTCCGGAAGTCCGCTTCGCGGAGTGACGCATCCGGGCGCAGCTGACCTGCTGACCCCCGAAGACGGCGTACTCTCGTAGACGGCGGGGGCTGGGCGTGGCGAGGTCGCGACGCGCTGCGACGGGTGGGTTCTTGGCCACAGTCTGAAACCCTGAGGGGTGTAATCGGGCCGGGACCGGTTACCGTGCGTTGAGAAATGCGTTGCGGTCGGCCGTACTCTGTCCTCGGGCGGGGCTGGGTCGCCGCGTGCGGAGCAGAGCGGGGAACAGGCGTCCGGTCGTGGGCGTTGTCGGCAGGACGAGAGTGCTAGAGCTAGGAGTGCGGTGGCAGGGGCAGCAGGGTCGAAGACATCGACGGGCAACCGCCTGGTGATCGTCGAGTCGCCGAAGAAGGCGCGGATGATCGCCGGCTTCCTGGGGTCCGGGTACGTGGTGGAGTCCAGCTTCGGCCACATCCGCGACCTCCCGAGCGGCGCGGACGAGATCCCGGCGAAGTACAAGGGCCTGCCCTGGGCGCGGCTCGGCGTGAACGTCGAGGACCACTTCGATCCGCTGTACGTCGTTCCCGCCGACAAGCGGGCCCAGATCCGCAAGCTGAAGGATCTGCTCAAGGGCGCCGACGAACTCTTCCTCGCCACCGATGAGGACCGTGAGGGCGAGGCGATCGCCTGGCACCTGCTCGAGGAGCTGAAGCCGAAGGTCCCGGTCAAGCGGATGGTCTTTCACGAGATCACGCCGAAGGCGATCCAGGACGCGGTCGGCAACGCCCGCGACATCGACGATGCGCTGGTCGACGCCCAGGAGGCGCGCCGCATCCTCGACCGGCTGTACGGCTACGAGGTCTCGCCGGTGCTGTGGAAGAAGGTCATGCCGAAGCTGTCGGCGGGCCGGGTGCAGTCGGTCGCGATCCGGATGGTGGTCGACCGCGAGCGTGAGCGGATCGCGTTCCGGAGTGCGTCGTACTGGGATCTGGACGCCACGCTGGACGCCGGCGAGGGCCGGCAACCGCGGCAGTTCGGTTCGCGGCTGGTCTCGGTGGACAGCCGGCGGGTCGCCCAGGGGCGCGACTTCGCCTCCACCGGTGAGCTGAAGAGCCAGAACACGGTCCACCTGGACGAGGCGACCGCGACCGCGCTGGCCGGTGCGCTGCGCGACTCGCAGTTCACCGTCCGGTCGATCGAGTCCAAGCCGTACACCCGCAAGCCGTATGCGCCGTTCCGGACGACGACTCTGCAGCAGGAGGCCGGGCGGAAGCTCGGCATGTCCGCGTCGCAGACGATGCAGATCGCCCAGCGGCTGTACGAGAACGGCAACATCACCTATATGCGTACCGACAGCGTCACGCTGTCGGACACTGCGATCACCGCCGCCCGGGCCCAGGTCCGCGAGCTGTACGGCGCGTCGTACCTGCCGGACAAGCCGCGCGTCTACACCTCCAAGGTGAAGAACGCGCAGGAGGCCCACGAGGCGATCCGGCCCGCCGGTGAGCACTTCCAGACACCGGCCCAGACCGGTCTGTCCGGTGCCGAGTTCCGGCTCTACGAGCTGATCTGGATGCGGACGATCGCGTCCCAGATGAAGGACGCGGTCGGTAACAGCGTCTCGATCAAGATCGACGCGACCGCGTCGACCGGGGAGAAGTGCGAGTTCACCTCGTCCGGCCGGGTGATCACCTTCCATGGGTTCCTGAAGGCGTACGTCGAGGGGCAGGACGACCCGTCCACCGGGTCGGACGACCAGGAGACGCGGCTGCCCGACGTGTCCGAGGGCGACGTACTGCCCGCGATCGAGGTGCTGGCCTCGGGGCACGAGACGAAGCCGCCGGCGCGCTACACCGAAGCCACGCTGGTCGGTGGGCTGGAAGAGCGGGAGATCGGCCGGCCGTCGACGTACGCGTCGATCATCGGCACCATCCAGGCCCGTGGGTATGTGTACAAGAAGGGCACCGCGCTGGTGCCGGCCTGGCTCGCATTCGCGGTCGTGCGGCTGCTGGAGGAGCACTTCACCCGGCTGGTCGACTACGCGTTCACCGCGACGATGGAGGACGTGCTCGACGAGGTCGCGGCGGGCGATCTGCAGCGCGAGGGGGTGCTGTCCCGGTTCTACTTCGGCGACGACAACCTCGAGGGTCTGCAGTCGATGGTCAGCGATCTCGGCGACATCGACGCGCGGGAGATGTCCACGTTCCCGGTCGGCGACGACGACAGCGGGATCGTCGTCCGCGTCGGCCGGTACGGTCCGTACGTCGAGGACAAGGACGAGCGGCGCGCGAACGTGCCGGAGGATCTGCCGCCGGACGAGCTCACCGTCGACAAGGCGCGCGAGCTGCTCGAGCAGCCGTCGGGTGTCGAGATCGAGCTCGGCGCGGCGCCGGACACGGGTCTTCAGGTGGTTGCGAAGGCGGGTCGGTTCGGGCCGTATGTGACCGAGGTCCTGCCGGAGGATGCGCCGAAGAGCGCGAAGCCGCGGACCGGGTCGCTGCTGAAGTCGATGGCGCTGGACAGCATCGGGCTGGCCGACGCGATGAAGTTGCTGTCGCTGCCGCGGGTGGTCGGTAAGGACCCGGAGTCCGGTGACGAGATCACGGCGCAGAACGGGCGGTACGGGCCGTACCTGAAGAAGGGCACGGACTCGCGGTCGTTGTCGACCGAGGAGCAGATGTTCGACATCACGCTCGACGAGGCTTTGAAGATCTACGCCGAGCCGAAGCAGCGGGGTCGCCGGGCTGCCGCGCCGCCGCTGAAGGAGCTGGGCGAGGACCCGGAGTCCGGCAAGCCGGTGGTGGTGAAGGAGGGCCGCTTCGGTCCGTACGTGACCGATGGCGAGACGAACGCGACGCTGCGCAAGGACGACGCGGTCGACACGATCTCGCTGCTGCGCGCGGCCGAGTTGCTCGCCGACAAGCGGGCGCGTGGTCCGGTGAAGAAGACAGCTCGGAAGGCGCCGGCCAAGAAGACGGCCGCTGCCAAGAAGACCACCGCGGCGAAGAAGACCACCGCGGCGAAGAAGACCACTGCTGCTGCGAAGAAGACGACCGGCACGAAGAAGACGGCCGCCAAGAAGACCGCTGCGAAGAAGACGACAGCGGCCAAGAAGACGGCGGCGAAGAAGTCCTGAGGGGACGCACATGACGAGTGCGGTCGAGGTGAGCGCGCAGCGACTGCGCGAGCGCGGTGAGCGGGTCACGCCCGCCCGCCTCGCCGTCGTCGAGGTGCTCGCGGGTACGGAGGAGCACCTGAGCGCCGAGCAGATCGGCGAACGGGCCGAGCAGCTGCGCCCCGGGATCCACCGCGCCACGGTCTACCGCGCCCTGGACGCACTCGGCGAGTTCGGCCTCGTCACCCACGTCCACCTCGGACGCGCCGGTACGACGTACCACCTGGCCGGCGACCTGGCCCCCCGCCACCTCCACCTCCGCTGCTCCGAATGCGGCACCGTCTACGACGCCCCCGGCGACATCCTCGAGTCCGCCCGCAAAAAAGTCGCCCGAGACCTAGGCTTCCACCTGGCCCCCGAGCAGGTAGCCCTAGTAGGAGTCTGCAAGAACTGCCAGCCCTGACCCCCCGCCCCCCGCCCCCCGCCCCCCGCCCTCACCCCCACCGGTCCCCGGGGTTCGCATTTGAGGGGCCGGCCCCTCAAATTGTGGGTTGGTCACTGGAATTCACCGTCCGCAACCCACCATTCCAGGGGTCGGCCCCTGAAATGGGGCAGCCGGGCCGTGGGGTGGGCGGGGCGGCGATGGGTCGGCCGCTGTGGAGCGGCGTTTGCTGTAGCTCTCGTTGGTTGTCCATATCTGTTCATCGGTGTGGAAACGTGAACAGGTTGGGATTAGGGTCGGTGGATGTGACCCACTATGTCGAGGAATTCGCTCCTGGTGCCAACGTGCTGCCCGCGCGGGCGTGGCTGGATGATGACGCTGCGCGCCTGCCGTTGAGTGGTGACTGGAGTTTCCGGCTCTCGCCGAGTGTGGCGGACGCGCCGGACGACCTGAACGACCCCGACACCTCGGGATGGGACACGATCGCGGTCCCGAGCCACTGGCAGCTCAAGGGGTACGGCGCTCCCGCGTACACGAATGTGGTGTACCCGTTCCCGGTCGAGCCGCCGTTCGTGCCCACGGACAATCCGACCGGCGACTACGTTCGTACCGTCACGATCCCGGCGGACTGGGACGGCGCGCGGGTGGTGCTGCGGTTCGAGGGTGTCGACTCGCGGTTCGCGGTGCACGTGAACGGCTCGCTGGTCGGGTGGTCGTCGGGTTCGCGGTTGCCGTCGGAGTTCGACCTGACCGAGGTAGTTGCCCCAGGCAAGGAAGCGTGGATCGCGGTGCGCGTGCACCAGTGGTCCGCCGGTAGCTACGTCGAGGACCAGGACATGTGGTGGCTGTCCGGGATCTTCCGCGAGGTCAACCTGCTCGCGCTGCGCCCGGATGCCCCGACCGACGTCTTCGTGAAGGCGGCGTACGACCATGTCGACGGAGCCGGCACGCTGCTGGTGGAGTCCGACGTACCGGGCACTGTGAGCGTGCCGTCGCTGGGACTCGAGGTGCCGACGGGTGAACACGTCCGGATCGAGAAGGTCGAGCCGTGGAGTGCCGAGGTGCCGCGCCTGTACGACGCCGTGCTGCGGACGGACGGTGGTGAGGTCCGCCTGCGGATCGGGTTCCGGACGGTCGCCATCGTCGACGGGATCCTCGAGGTCAACGGCAATCGGGTCCTGTTCAACGGCGTGAACCGGCACGAGTTCCACCCCGATCGCGGCCGGGCGCTGGTCGAGCAGGACATGCTCGACGACGTACTGCTGATGAAGCGGGCCGGGGTCAACGCCGTCCGGACCAGCCACTACCCGCCGCATCCGCATTTCCTGTCGTTGTGCGACGAGTACGGGCTGTACGTGATCGACGAGTGCGACCTGGAGACGCACGGATTCGGGTACGAGCCGGAGCCGCCGAACCTGCCGAATCCGGTGATGGACCCGCGGTTCCGCGACGACCTGGTCGAGCGGATGCGTCGTACCGTGCAACGCGACAAGAACCACCCGTCGATCATCATCTGGTCGCTCGGCAACGAGTGCGGGATGGGCGAGAACCTGCGCGCGATGTACGACCTGGCCAAGGAGCTGGATCCGTCGCGGCCGGTGCATTACGAGCGTGACACCGAGGCCGAGTTCGTCGACATCTACTCGCGGATGTACACCGACCCGGCCGGGTGTGCGGAGATCGGGGCCGACACCTCGCTGTACCGGAATCTGCCGTTCATCCTGTGTGAGTACGGGCACGCGATGGGGAACGGGCCGGGCGGGCTGCTCGACTACCGCGAGGTGTTCGAGAAGTACCCGCGCTGCCAGGGCGGGTTCATCTGGGAGTGGATCGACCACGGCCTGCGGACCACGATCGACGGGCACGAGGTCTACGCGTACGGCGGGGACTTCGGCGAGACCATCCACGACGGGAACTTCGTCTGCGACGGCCTGCTGTTCCCGGACCGGACGCCGTCACCCGGCATGCTCGAGTACACCAAGGTGATCGAGCCGCTGCGGATTGTTGCTGACGGCAACGGTGGGGTGTCGATCACGAACCGCTACGAGGTCCTGGACACGAGCCACTTGACGTTCACCATCCGCGTCGAGGCTGAGGGTGAGCTGGTCGGCGGTGGCGGGCTGCCGGTGCCCGTGATCGCACCCGGCGAGACGGTCACCGTCGAGCTGCCGCCGGGCATTGAGAAGCAGCGCGAACGCGCGGACTGCTGGCTCACCGTCACGGCCGAACTGACCGAAGCGACTGCGTGGGCCGAGGCGGGTCATCGGGTGGCGTGGGGGCAGATCCGGCTTGATGACGTCGAGCGGGCGCATCACCTGGTTGCGGGTGCGCCGGCCGAAGGTGTCGCGGGCGTGCACGGCATCACGTTCCCCGAGTTCGCCAACGCCCGGCTGGACGTATGGCGTGCGCCGATCGACAACGACGCAATCCCTGGCGTTGCAGAAGCTTGGCGTGAGCAGGGTCTGCACCGGGTGCAGCACCGCATCGTCTCGGTCGAGCTGGGCGCCCACGACTGGACCGTCGTGACGCGGACCGCGCCGCCGCAGCTGCAGTGGGGTCTGGTTTCGACCTGGCGGTGGAGCAGGTTCGACGACGCGCTGGAGCTCGACCTGCGTATCCAGCCCGAAGGCCAGTTCCCCGAGGTCCTGCCCCGACTTGGCATCACCTTCGAACTGCCCAAGGTGCAGCAGGTCGAGTGGTTCGGCACCGGCCCGAACGAGGCGTACGTCGACACCCGCGAGGCCGCCGCGGTCGGCAAGTACTCGTCCACGGTTGCCGACCTGCAGACGCCGTACGTCCGCCCCCAGGAAAACGGCCACCGCATCGACACCCGCTGGGTCACCCTGGACGGCCTCCGCATCGACGCCATCGACACCCTCTTCGGGCTGACCGTCCGAGACTGGACCACCCAAGCCCTGGAGTCCGCCAAACACACCCCGGACCTAACCCCAGGCAACACCACCTACGTAACCCTCGACCTGGCCCAATCCGGCGTAGGCACAGCCGCCTGCGGCCCAGCCCTCCCAGACCGAGACAAACTAAAAACTACCCCAGCCACCCTCACCCTGCGGTTCACGCGCTAATCGGCGCCGGGCGCGGCGGTCGGCAGACCGATCTCGGCCGCCGCACCCAGCAGGCGCTTGTCGTAGGTGACTAAAGCAGTCAGCTCCAGACCCTCGAGGACCAGGGTCTGCGCGCTGGCCAGGTGGATCGCGTCGAGGCTTCGCAGCATCGGGTCGGTGTAGGCCGCAGCGGTTGCCAACACGGTCTCGTCGAGTGGGACGCGATCGAGTCTTGCCAAGATGGTCGGAACGGCTGCCAGTCGTCCTGGATCGGACCTGCGCAGTGCTCGTGGTACCTCGGTCAGGACCAGCGCCGATGCCACGAGCTCCTTGTCCGCCTGCGTCGCGAGCCAGCTCTCGAGGGCTGCACTCTCTGCCTCCCGCCGGAGCATTTTCACGATCGCGGCCGAGTCGAGGAAGATCACAGGCGTTCCTCGCGAAGGTCGGAGATGATGTCGGTGGAGTCGACTGTCAGGTCGGGCTCGCCCGGAGGCAGCGTGAGCGGTCCTGGATTGCTCGCAGGGATCAACCGGCCACGCCGGATCAGATCGGCGCGGATGCCGGCGGTGTCGTCGATCGGAACCAAGCGAGCGGCCGGGCGTCCGCTGACTGTGATCTCCAAGGTCTCACCGTTGACGACCCGCGCCAGCACGGCGCTGGTGTGCTGGTTGAGTTCCCGCACTGGGATGCTGTCCATGCGGCCAGTGTAGAACGTTATGTTCTACGGCGGCTAGCTGCTTCAAAGCGTGATTGAGGGGGTGGGGCGGGTTTGGGTGGGTGGGGGGTTGTAGGTCGCCCAGGCGGTGGTTAGGCGGGTTACTGCTTCGGTTAGGTCGGTGGGGGTGGCTCGGAAGTGTAGGCGGATGTGGGTGTGGCTTTGGGCAGTGATGTCGAGGGCGGCGCCGGGGAGGATGGCCAGGTGGTGGCGGAGGGTGGCTTGGGCGAAGGAGGTGCCGTCGCCGTACGGGAGGCGGACCCAGAGGCATTGGCCTCCGGTGACATCCGGGACGTGCCAGCTCGGTAGGTGTTGAGCCAGTAGGCCGCGCAGGTGGTCGTGGCGGGACTGGAGTTCTTCGGCCAGGCCTAGGTCGTCCAGTTGCGGTATGAGGTGTGCTGCGGCGAGCTGGGTGGGGACGTTGCCGCCTAAGTCGTGGACGGCGCGGATGCGGGCCAGGCGGTTGATGAGTGGAGTGGAGGCGCGGATCCAGCCGATCCTGAGTCCACCCCAGACGCTCTTGCTGAGTGAGCCGACCGAGATCACCGACTCGCTGAACGCCGCCAGCGGCCGGGGCCGCGTCGTACCCGGGAAGCCCAGATCCGCCGGCACCTCGTCCTCGATCAGGGGTACGCCGATGGTCCGCGCCAACCGCTCACGCGCCAACGGAGACATCACCGAGCCAGTCGGGTTGTGGTACGTCGGAATCACATAGGCCAACGCAGGACGTCGTTCCCGCACTGCCGCCTCGAAGCCCTCCAGCCCAACCGGCAGACCACGCAGCACCGCGCCCTCCTCCCGGAACGCCTCCAGCGCACCGGAGAACGTCGGTGCCTCCACGAGCACTTGATCGCCCGGCGACAGCAACGCGTGCGCGATCAAGGACAGCGCCTGCTGCCCGCCGTTCGTCACCATCACCTGGTCAGGCGACGTCGGGACGCCGTACGACGCATATCGCGCCGCGAGTGCCTCCCGCAGGATCGGATGACCGTACGGGTAGTAGCCGATGTCCCGCGTGATCCGGCTGAGCTCAGGAACGATCCGTGCGTAGGCCTCCGCGACTTGGGGCGGCGGCTCACCTGGTGCGGCGCAGATGGCGAACAGTACGTCGTCGTCCCGCCCCTCCAACGAGTCGAGGAAGATCGGGTCCACCGGTGCGTCCTCGACTGCCCCAGCACTCGGCGCACCAGCAACGAGCGTCCCACTGCCCTGCCGACGAGTGATGCGGCCTTCTGACCGGAGTAAGTCGTACGCCGCGACCACAGTGGTCCGGCCGACGGCCAACGCGCCGGCCAGTGCGCGGTCCGCCGGTAGCAGCGCTCCAGGCGGAAGTTCGCCGTCGTCGATCAGTCGGCGGAGGCGGGTCGCGAGCAGCACGTACAGCGGGCCGCGGCCCGACGACCAGCGACCCAACCGCTCAACCACCTCGATTGGTCTCATTCGCGATCCAATTCTGCGGGATTGGCTCTGGGTCCGCCAGAGTCCGTCCCGAACGATGGATCCATGGCCAGTTTCCCCCGCAGCGACATCATGTCCCTGACCGCCGAGCAGCCCCGGCACGAGCTGGGCGAGAGCTACGGGCCGGACCTCAAGCTCTCCGACCTGTTGACGCCGGAGCTGGGCGACCTCGAGCTCGGGTACGGCACCGCGGCCGGTGACCTTCGGCTGCGGACCGCGATCGCCGAGCGGCACGGCGTACGTCCGGAACAGGTAGTGATCACGGTCGGCGGTATGCACGGGATCTTCCTGCTCGCCTACCTCCTGGCGGATCACGGCGGTCAGGTCGTCACGACCGCGCCGCTGTTCCCGATCGCCCGGAACGCCTACGCATCGGTCGGATCCGACGTTCGAGTGGTCCCGCTCAGCTTCGACGACGGTTACCGCGTGACCGCCGAGGCCGTCCGCGCGTACCTCACGCCAGACACCAAGCTCGTCAGCCTCGCGACCCCGCAGAACCCGTCCGGTGTCGCGATCCCGCAGGCCACCCTCGCGGAGATCGTCGCCGCCATGACCGAGATCTGCCCGGACGCATACCTGATGGTCGACGAGACCTACCGGATTGCGTCGTACGGCGATGACCCGGTCGCGGAGACCGTTGTGGGGCTCGGACCCAAGGTGGTGACCGTCGCGTCGCTGTCGAAGTGTCACGGCGCGGCCGGACTGCGGATCGGATGGGTCATCGGCACGGACGCGGACCTGATGGACCAGCTGAAGACAGGCAAGTTCAGCACGGTTGTCTCCGCGGCGCCGGTGACCGAGGCGCTGGCCCTCCGCGTATTCGAGCGGGAGGACGAGATCCTCGCCGTACGTCGGCCCTGGCTCGCCGCCGGACTCGCCGCGACCGAGAAGTGGGTGGAGGCGAACGGCGACCTGGTCGAGTGGGTCCGTCCTGATGCGGGAGCGCTGTGCTGCATCCGGCTCAAGCCGGCTGTTTCGCTGGACCAGTTCCGGCGGGCGACGGCAGATCTCGGTGTCCGATTGGCCGACGGGAACTGGTTCGACGACGAGTCGCGGATCTGCCGTCTCGGGTTCGGGTTCCTGCCGCCGGCCGAACTGAACGCGGCTTTGGATGCCCTGGCCAAAGCTGTCCGGGCCGCCCACTAGTCTTGCGGTGTGCCGGAGGTTTACGACCCGCTGACCGATCCTGCACCGGCGCACGATGTGCGCGCGGTGTTGCGGATCAGGGCGTTCCGGCGGCTGTGGATCGCTTTTGGTCTGTCCAGTCTCGGCGACTGGATCGGGCTGCTGGCGCTGACCGCGATGGCGAAGTCGTTCGCGGGCGACGACTATCAGGCCGCCAACTTCGCGATCGGCGGCGTGCTGTTCCTGCGGGTGCTGCCGGCGTTGGTGATGGGTCCGGTGGCCGGCTGGATCGCGGACCGGCTGGACCGGCGGTCGACGATGATCATCGGCGACCTGATCCGGGCCGCGTTCTTCGTCAGCATCCCGATCGTCGGCACCCTCACCTGGGTGCTGGTGGCGACCGTGCTGATCGAGATCGTCAGCCTGATCTGGGGTCCGGCCAAGGACGCGAGCGTGCCCAACCTGGTGCCCCGGCACCGGCTCGAGGCAGCCAACCAGATCAGCCTGATCACGACGTACGGGACCGCTCTGCCGGCCGCGGTCATCTTCACGGCGATCACCCTGCTCTTCCGCTGGGCCGGCGACTTCTCGATCGACCTGGCCGTCTACGTGAACGCGGCGACCTTCGTGATCTCGGCGTTCGCGATCATCTCGGTCTCCGAGATCGGCCGCGCGGTTCACGAGCACGAGGACCATCCGACGCTGTGGCGGACCATGATCGAGGGCTGGTCCTATGTGACTGGTACGCCGGTCATCCGCGGGCTCGTGGTCGGGATCTCCGGCGCATTCGCGGCCGGTGCGGTCGTGGTCGGCCTCGGTCGTACGTACGTCGAGGGTCTCGGTGCAGGCGATCCTGGCTACGGCGTGCTGTTCGGTGCGGTGTTCGGTGGTCTCGCGCTCGGGATGGGGTTTGGGCCACGGATCTTCTCCGGGTTGTCCCGGCGCCGGCTGTTTGCGGCCGGACTGGTCGGCTCCGGCATCTGCCTGGCTGGGTTGGCGCTGGTTCAGCAGATCGAGATCGCCACGATGGTTGCGATCCTGCTCGGATTCTGTGCGGGTGCGTCGTGGGTCTCCGGCTACACGCTGCTCGGTCTCGAGGTTCCGGACGCGGTCCGCGGCCGGACCTTCGCGTTCGTGCAGTCAGCGGTCCGCACAGTGCTCGCGGTCACGCTGGCCATTGCGCCGTTCGCTGCCGGTGCGATCGGCCGGCACACCTACACGGTTGCCAAGAAGTCGGTGACGTACAACGGCGCCTCGATGACCATGCTGATCGCCGCGATCGTGGCCGGCGTGATCGGTCTGGTCGCTTGGCGGCAGATGGACGACCGCCCAGGAGTCCCGTTCTGGCGCGACGTACGACGAAGCTTCGGCAAGACCCCCGGTGTGTATCCGACGACCGGACTGTTCATCGCCCTCGAAGGCGGCGAAGGTGCTGGGAAGTCGACCCAATCCGCATTGCTCGTGGAGTGGTTGGAGGAGCAGGGCCAGCAGGTCCTGCTCACCCGTGAGCCGGGCGCGACCGAGCTCGGCAAGACGTTGCGGAAGCTCGTCCTCGACCCCGCCACCGGCGACATCTCGCATCGCGCGGAGGCCCTGATCTACGCCGCCGACAAGGCTGAGCACGTCGACTCGGTGATCAAGCCCGCACTCAAGGCCGGTGCCGTCGTCATCACCGATCGGTACGTCGACTCCGCGCTGGCCTACCAGGGATCCGGCCGCGACCTGGAGCAGAGCGACGTGGAGCGGGTGAACCGCTGGGCCACCGATGACCTCCGGCCGAACCTGACCATCCTGCTCGATCTCCCCCCGACGAACGGCCTCGGCCGGTTCACCGAGCGAGACCGGATCGAGGCGCAGTCGAACGACTTCCACGAGCGCGTCCGGAACGCGTTCCTCGAGCTCGCCGCCGCCGAGCCACAGCACTACTTGGTCCTCGACGCCACCCAGAACCGTGAAGACCTGGCCAAGCAGATCCGCGGCCGGCTCCAGCCGATCCTCCCCAAGGTGGACTGATGAGCGTCTGGGACGACCTGGTCGGGCAGGAGCCGGCTGTCGCCGTACTGAAGAAGGCTGTCGCCGGCGCCGAGGCGGGGATGCGGGGCGAGCGAGGCGCCGCAGTTGCTGGGATGACGCACGCGTGGCTGATCACCGGGCCGCCCGGATCCGGCCGGTCCAACGCCGGGCGTGCGTTCGCGGCAGCGCTGCAGTGTGCTCACAGTGGCGACGGGACGTGCAACGAGTGCCGTACTGCGCTCAGCGGCGCACACCCCGATGTGTCGTTGATCCGCACGGAGCTGCTGTCGATCCGGGTCAGCGAGATCCGCGAGCTAGTCCGCCGGGCCGCGATGAGCCCGACGCAGGGCCGGTGGCAGGTGATGGTGGTCGAGGACGCGGACCGGCTGACCGAGCAGGCCGCGGACGCGCTGCTGAAGAGCATCGAGGAGCCTGCGCCGCGGACGGTCTGGGTGTTGTGCGCTCCGACCGTGGAGGACGTCGTACCGACGATCCGGTCGCGCTGCCGGCTGTTGGTGCTGCGGACGCCGCCGGTGGGCGCGGTCGCGGACATGCTGATGAGCAAGCTGGGTGTGGACGCGGAGCTGGCCGGGTTCGCGGCGCGCGCGGCGCAGGGTCACATCGGCCGGGCTCGGGCGTTGGCGCGCGACGAGGAGGTGCGGGAGCGGCGGACCAAGGTGCTGGAGGTTCCGTTCGCGCTGCGCGACCTCGGTGCGTGTCTGAAGGCTGCGCAGCAGTTGGTCGAGGCTGCGAAGGAGGAGGCCAAGGTCAGCGCCGAGAAGGTCGACGAGAAGGAACGGCTCGCACTCGAGCAGGCGCTCGGCGTCGGGACCAAGGGCGCCAAACCGCGCGAGGCGAACGCGGCGCTGAAGGAGCAGGAGGACCAGCAGAAGGCGCGCGCCAAACGCTGGGAACGCGACGTCCTGGACCGGTCACTGGTCGATCTGATGGCGCTCTATCGCGACGTCCTCGTCGTACAGACGAAGGCCGGTACCGAGCTGATCAACGCCGAGCTGCACCGTAATATCGAGCAGTTGGCGGCTCGGACCACGCCTGAACAGACGATCCGCCGTATCGGCGGGATCACCGCGTGTCGTGAGGCGATCGAGACCAATGTGGCCCCTCTGCTCGCCCTGGAAGCGATGACGATCGCGCTGTTCGAAGGCTAGGGCGACAGGGTGGTCACTCTCTGAGACGGCTGTCCGATTACTGGGCAGCTGATGTAACACCGAGACCCGCGGGTCCGATGTCCGTGTGTCCGGGCTAAACAGATCGCTCGGCGTGAAATGTGCCGAAACGGACCCTCATGAGCCAGCCGCCCCCTCCGACGCAGCCTGTGCGGCGCTCGTTGCCGTCGGCCGAGTCATGGCTGACGGGCGTCCCGACTCCGGCACAGCAACGGCAGGACGGGTACGCCGTGGCCGCGCTCGCGACCAGCCTGCCTGGGCTGGTGCCGCTCGGGGTAGTCCTGGCGGGCATCGCCCTGCGCCGGATCAAGCGAACCGGACAGCGCGGCAAGGGACTCGCGTACGGCGCTCTCGTGGTCAGTCTGTGTTGGGTCATCGCGATCGGCGTCGCGGTCGCCCTCGGCCTGGACGTCGAGCGCCGGGCCGGCGTCGGTAAGACGGTGTCGATCTCCCAGGTCGAGGTCGGGCGGTGTTTCGACGCGGACCTGGAGGAGGCGACGCTTCGGTCGGTGCGGATCGCGGCGTGCACGGCCGCGCACACCGGCGAGGCGTACGCGAAGGTCCGGGCCGCCTTGAGCGGACTCTCCTCCGAGCAGACCGGAACCGTGGCGACCCAGCAGTGCGCGATCGCGTTCAGCGACTTCGTCGGCAAGCCGTACGAGCGGTCCGAACTGGACATGTACTACGTCGTGCTGGAAAATCGTGCTGTTGCTGACGGCAACGTCCTGTGTCTGGTCGGGATGCCGGGAATGAAGTTGACCGGTAGCATGCGCGGATCACAGCGGTAGTCGTTCCAGCGCCCGTCGTACGAGCGGGGAAGCAGTGGGGGAAATGTGACTCAGCCACCGTACGGACCAGATCCGGGGAGACCACAGGATCGGCCTCAGGACGCCACTCAGCCGTTCCCGACGTACGGGCGTCCGCAGTTGCCGCCGGCTGGTCAGCCCCAGGCGGGGCAGCCCCAGGCCGGTCAGCCTGGTCAGGCGCAGGGTGGGACGCAGTGGGCGGCTCCTGGGCAGCCGCCGCCCCAGCAACAGGGTGCTTACGGGCAGCAGGCTCCTTATGGGCAGCAGCCGGGTGGGTATCAGCAGGCCGGATATCAGCAGGCTGGTCCGCAGCCGGCTGGGGCTCAGCAGGCTGGGGCGCAGTCGGCTTATGGGCAGCAGGCTTACGGGCAACCGTCGTACCCGGCGCCGATGCCTTATGCGTACGGGTACGGCTACGCGGGTCAGCAGGGTGGTGGCACGAACGGGTTGGCCGCGGCGTCCTTGGCCTGTGGGCTCGGCGGGCTGATCATCGGGATCTCGGCACCGGTCGCGATCCCGCTCGGGATCGCCGCGCTGGTCCAGATCAAGAAGCGGAACCAGACCGGCAAGGGCATGGCGATCGCCGGCCTGATCATCGGCTCGGTCCTCACGGTCGGCTACGTACTGCTCCTGGTCTTCCTCTTCGCGCTCGGCTCGAGCCTCGACGACGACTACAACGGTGCGTCGGGGACGTCGAGCTCGACCACGACGTACGAAGATCTCAGCGTCGGAGAGTGCTTCGACGACGGCTCCGCCGACGACGAAGCCATCCGCCGGACCTGCACCGAGGCCCACGACGGCGAGATCATCTCGCAGGTCACGCTGGGAGACGGCCCGTACCCGGGCAAGACCGCCGTCAACACCCAAGCCAAGTCAGCCTGCGCGACCGTCTTCGCCGCGTACGTCGGCAAGTCCGTCGACAAGTCCGAACTAGACGTCGCCTGGTGGACCCCCGACGAAAACCTCTGGAACGACCACGACCGCATGGTCATCTGCGCCGCCTACGGCCCACCCGGCGAAGACCTCACCAGCACAGTAAAGAACAGCCACCGGTAATTCCCCCGGCTGCGGAGCACGCGGGGGCTGAATAGTACGCGGGGGTTGGAAGTAGTGTGGCGGGGTGGGCATGGTGATGGCGGTGTCGTTCGAGCGGTATGGGCGGCTGTACTACCTGGACCCCGGCTCGCATCGGCCGCGGGTCGGGGAGAAGGTGTTGGTTCCGACCGACGACGGGCCGGAGGTGGCGGAGTGTGTGTGGGCTCCGCAGTACGTCACCGAGGAGATCGGTGGGTTGCCGCTGTGTGCGGGCATCGCTACCGCGACGGACCTCGACCGGGACGAGCAGAATCGGCAGCGGCGGGCCGATGCGCGGGTGATCGCCAAGCGGACGATTCGGCAGCACGAGTTGCCGATGAAGGTGGTCGGGATCGACTTCGTCGACCGGCGGCCGGATGTCGATCAGCTGGTGATCGTGTACTTCTCCGCGCCGCATCGGGTGGACTTCCGCGAGCTGGTGCGGGATCTTGCCCGCGCGCTGCGGGCGCGGATCGAGCTGCGGCAGGTGGGTGCGCGCGACGAAGCGCGGCTGCAGGGTGGGATCGGGCCGTGCGGGCGGGACCTGTGTTGCGCGACGTTCCTGAAGGACTTCGAGCCGGTCAGCGTGCGGATGGCGAAGGACCAGGACCTGCCGCTCAACCCGCTGAAGATCTCCGGTGCGTGCGGGCGGCTGATGTGCTGTCTCAAGTACGAGCACCCGCTGTACCAGGAGTTCAACGCGAAGGCGCCGGCGACCGGGACCCAGGTGGAGACCCCCGCGGGTGATGGAGTGGTCGTGGGACACAACGTCCCGAGCGACACGGTGGTGGTTCGGCTGGCTGCTTCTGGCCGGCGGTGTGCGTGCAGTCGAGCGGACGTCTGTTCGCCACGGCAGCAGTACGAAGCGTCCAGTACGACGACCTCGGACGCGCCCCTGGAAGCACCAGTAACTGAACCACTGGCGGAAGACCTGGTGGACGTCGTACCCGATGAGCCCGAAGTCATCGCATCCGCGGTCACCCACCCGGAAACGGCAGAACCGGAGCTCGAGACACCTGAGGCGGAGACCACGGAGGAGCGTCGGCGCCGCAAGCCGCGCCGGCGTCGCCGCCTGCACCACGACGAAGGAGACACCCCGCAGTGAGATTCCGCAACACAACCGTCCTCGTGGCGACTCTGGCGGTACTGGCGAGTGGGTGTGGGGTGGCGAGTCGCGCGCAGAACGCGGACGGCGGTACGTCGACGAACGGTTCGGGCACGAATCCGGTGCCGAAGGGACCGACCGGGCCGATTCCCGCCGGGCTGGAGAAGTTCTACACCCAGCAGCCCGAATGGGAGCGCTGCGGGACGAACCAGCAGTGCGCGACGATCACCGTGCCGCTGGACTACAGCAAGCCGACCGGTCAGACGATCGAGCTGCGGGCGCGGAAGGTGCTGGCCCGGGACCGGAACGGGAAGGTCGGCACGCTGTTCATCAATCCGGGTGGGCCTGGTGCGTCGGGGCAGGAGTACGCCGCCGCGGCCGGGTTCGCGTTCGGGTCGTCGATCCTGCGCAAGTTCGACATCATCGGCTGGGATCCGCGCGGTGTCGGCGAGTCGACGCCGGTTCGGTGCCTGGACACCACCCAGCTGGACAAGTTCATCGCGACGGACGGTAGCCCGGACAACGAGGCCGAGATCACCGACCTGAACAACGAGGCGAAGATCATGGCGGCCGGCTGCGAGCAGCGTTCCGGCGACCTGCTTCCGCACGTCTCGACCAAGGACGCCGCCCGAGACATCGACGTACTGCGGGGGATCGTCGGCGACCCGCAGCTGTACTACTTCGGTGCGTCCTACGGCACCTATCTGGGCGCGACGTACGCCGAGCTCTTCCCGAAGAACGTCGGCCGCCTGGTCCTCGACGGTGCAGTCGACCCGTCGCTGACCACGAAGCAGATGGGGATCGCGCAGGCGAAGGGCTTCGACACCGCGCTGGATGCATTCGCGGACGACTGCGCGCAGCGGTCGTGCCAGCTGGGGAGCACCAAGGCCGAAGTGCTCGGGAAGATCGACCAGCTGATCCAGAGCACCGACGCCACTCCGCTGTCCGGAGACGGCAAGCGTGAGGTCACTCAGGCGATCGCCGTGCTCGGAGTCCTCTATCCGCTGTACGTGAAGGACCTTTGGCCACAGCTCGAGGACGCGGTCGCCGCCGGCCTCTCCGGGAACGGCGCGCGCCTGCTCGCCCTCGCTGATCAGTACACCGACCGGCAGCCGAACGGGTACGCCGACAACGCCAACGAGGCGATCAATGCGGTGAACTGCGTCGACCGGCCGGACTACACCTCGATCGCGCAACTGAAGGCGGAGGAGCCGGAGTACAAGGCGGCGTCACCGCGGTTCGGCGAGTTCATGCTCTGGTCGTCGTCGGTCTGCCTCAACTGGCCGGTCAAGGCTCAGGGCGCGCCGCACGCGATCAAGGCCGCGGGTGCGAAGCCGATCCTTGTCGTCGGTACGACGCGTGACCCGGCGACGCCGTACGCCTGGGCTGTCGGGCTCGCTCACCAGTTGGAGAGCGGTGTCCTCATCACCCGCGACGGCGACGGCCACACCGGCTACAAACAAGGCAACGCCTGCGTAGATGGCACGGTCGAGAGTTACCTGTTGCAGGGGACGGCGCCGACAGCGGACGTGAAGTGCTAGTTCGGTCTGTTGTCGCCTGAGGCTGTGGGGAGCTCCAGGGTGTCGGTGGCGTGCTGGAGGATGGCTCGGAGGGCGGCTTCGTCCTGCGGGCGGCCGCCGACCGTGATCTCGACCGCGGACGTCTCCCCGTTGTCGGTGGAGATCCAGCGGGACAGGCCCATCCGCGGTCCGCGGATCTGGTCGACGTACGTGTAGATCAGCGTGCCGTTGTCACGGCTGACCACCTTGAGGTCGCGCTCGTCGATGCTGCGCTCCCGCGCCTGCACGAGCTGATCCGGCGACTGCTTGCTCCCGCGCGTGTCGAACCGGATCTGCCACACGTCGGTCGGGTCCTGGAACCGCGGCCGGGTGTCGTCCCGCGAGCTCTTCCACCCGGTCGGGACCTCGGCCGAGACCGGCGCCTTCGAGGTGCCGAACGTCTGCGTGACGTACTGCAGCGAGTCGACCTGGAGCCCGTCGGTACGGACCGGTGTGCTGGGCGCGGGTTGGCTGTTGACGATCCCGGCCGGGGTGTCGTTCCCCGCCAGCGGATTGCCGTTGAAGGCGAGAACCCCGCCGAACACGGCCACGCCGACGGTCATTCCCGCCAGCGTCATCAGCAGCGCCTGGTGCCTGGGCGTCAGCATCCCGACCTCACTTCCTGTCTCCCGCCTGATTATCCCTGACGAAAGGGGCGTCCCCGCAATCCGTTGCGATCCGCGCGTACGCTGGCACGTCGTGGACACGCACGACCCCGCGCGCGCCGAGGCACTGGACCAGGCACTACGCCGGTACGACGACGGTACGGCGGAACGCGCCGACCTCAAGCTGCTCACCAAGCAGCTGCTGAACCTCCTGGTCGCGAAGGCTCCCGGGCACGCGGTCGAGGTGCGGGTGCCGCCGTACGGCGCGGTGCAGGCCATCGAAGGCCCGCGACACACCCGGGGTACGCCGGGAGCCGTCGTCGAGCTCCCGCCTGAGCTCTGGATCGACCTCGCGCTGGGCCGGATCAGCTGGCCTGATGCCCGCGCCACGGGCAAACTCCGCGCCAGCGGCGAACGCACCGACCTCAGCCCGTACCTGCCCCTCGCCTGACAGCAGCTGTGCCTGAAACGTGCCTGAAAAGGCAAACTGGGCCGCGACAGCCCCCCGCCCGGGAGTGTCGCGGCCCAGCAAGTGGGGCGGCGGGTCAGCGACCGCCGGTACCGCTCGCCCAGACCGGCGTCCGGCCGTAGACGACGACCAGGTTGCCGTCGTTCTGCATCTGCAGGACCGAGCCCTTGCGGTTCACGTTGGTCGCCCACAGGGCCTTCTTGGCCGCGCTGTAGACGACCAGGTTGCCATCGGACTGCATGGCCAGGAACGCGCCCTTGCTGATGGTCTTGGTGCTCCACAGCGGGGTCTTGCCGTTCTTGATGATGACCGCGTTGCCGTCGGTCTGCATGGCCAGCCAGTAGATCCGGTTCGGCGAGATCAGCAGCTCGCCCGGCTTGAGCAGGCGGCCGGCGCCCAGCGTGCCGATGACCATGGTCCGGGTCCAGACGGCCTTCTTACGGACGTTGTAGATGACCAGGTTCGAGTCGTTCTGCACGGCCAGGAACGCGCCGGTGCTGCCGCCGGTGTTGCTCGCCCAGACCGGTGTCCGGCCGGAGATGATGACGAGGTTGCCGTCCTTCTGCATGACCAGCGACGACGCCTTGCGAGCCGTCACGCTGGCCCACAGCGCCGTCTTGCCCTTGTAGAGGACCGCGTTGCCGTCGGTCTGCATGATCAGCGTGTACAGACCGTTCTTGGAACGGCGGTACTGCCCGGCCTTGAGGTACTGGCCCGGAAGAAGCAGGTCGGAGACCGCGACAGCCTTGGTCTGGGCCGTGGCAGCGGTCGCTGCCGTGCTGACGGTACCGGTCGCCTGCGCGGCCGAAGGAACAAGCAGGGTGGCACCGGCCGCCACGCCAGCGACGAGGGTGGCGAGCGCCTTGGTGCGCGCCGACTTGATCGAGATCATCCGGTTCTTCTCCGTTGTCGAGGAGGCCGGGCGGTGTGCCCGGCCGGAAAGATTGACGCCTTGGGCAACCAATCGGTTCCACCGTAGGGCGCCGGAGGCTCGCTCCCGGGGCCTTTCGATCCAGATGGAAGGGTCCACGCCCGAAAACAGGTTCGTCGGAGACGCTTGGGCCTGACACTATGTCTCGGTGGCAGCAAGTGTGCGCGCGCGGCTGGCCCGGCTCCGCGTCGATCTGACCCCGTGGCGCAGCTCACGGGACTTCCGCATCCTGCTGATCTCCGGCTCGATCTTCTACCTCGGCGGCATGGTCGGGTACGTCGCTCTGCCGTACCAGCTGTACAAGCTCACCGGATCCAACTTCGCCGTCGGCGCGATGGGGCTGGTGACGATCGCGCCACTGGTCGTGTTCGGCCTGTACGGCGGCGCCCTCGCCGATCACGTGGACCGGCGAAAAATGCTGGTGGGATCGGGAATTGCGCAGGTTGTCATCTCCGCCGTCATGCTCAGCAACACCCTGATCGCGCACCCGCAGGTCTGGGTCATCTACCTCTGCGGCGCACTGAACGCGATCGCCACGTCACTGCAACGCCCGAGCCGCGAGGCCCTGTTGCCGAGGGTGGTGACACACCAGGAGATCCCCGCCGCGGTCGCGCTCAGCTCGCTGACGTCGCAGATCGGCCAGCTCGCCGGCCCGGCCCTTGGTGGTGTCCTGGTCGGATCGGTCGGGGTCTCGTACGCGTTCGGGGTCGAGCTCGCGGGGATCGTGCTGGCCACCGGGTTGTACGCCGGACTACGCCCGTACAAAACCAATGACCGCAGCACGCCACCGAGTTTGCGCGCGATCGGCGGCGGAATCGTCTACGCGTTCCGGCGCAAGGACCTGCTCGCGACCTATCTGGTCGACATGGTCGGGATGTTCCTCGCGATGCCGATCGTGCTGTTCCCGGCGTTCGCGACCGACATTCTGAAGGAGCCGAAACTGCTCGGTCTCCTCTACAGCGCCGAGGCGATCGGCGCGATGTGCGCCAGCCTCACCAGCGGTTGGGCCAAACACGTGCACCACCAGGGCCGAGCCGTCGTCCTCGCGACGATCGGCTGGGGTGCGGCGGTAGGAATCGCCGGACTGGCGCCGAATATCTGGGTCGCGATCGGGTGTTTCGCGGTGGCGGGTGGAGCGGACATGGTGTCGGTGCTGTTCCGGTCGGTGATCTGGAACCAGACGATCCCGGACGAGATGCGCGGCCGGCTCGCGGGCATCGAGATGCTCGGCTACTCCCTCGGTCCGCTGGGCGGACAAGCGCGGTCCGGCATCGTGGCAGACCTCACCAGCGTCCGGTTCGCCATCGTCAGCGGTGGCGCGCTCTGTGTCATCGGCGTGGTCGGGACCGCGGCGTGGCTGCGCGAGTTCTGGCGGTACGACGCTCGCACCGACGAACACGCGGTCCGGGAAAGGGATCTCCGCACCACTGCCGAGACGAGCGGGTAGTTTCGGATCCAGGCCTTGCCGGGTACTCGGGGTGGGTCCTGATCCGAGGAGGTGCGGTGGTTCGCTTCTATGTCCTGGCGACGCTCGGCGTGTTGGGTGCGTTGACTCTGCTGGCGGCGGTGATCGGCGGGGCGGGCTGGTGGGTGCTGCTGGCGGTCGTGATCGCGGTGCTGGTCCTCGGGCTGTACGACCTGATCCAGAAGAAGCACTCGATCCTGCGGAACTACCCGGTGATCGGACACATGCGGTTCCTGCTCGAGGACATCCGGCCGGAGCTGCAGCAGTACTTCATCGAGCGGAACTACGACGGTCGTCCGTACGACCGGGACACCCGCTCGACTATCTATGCCAGGGCCAAGGGCGAGAACGAGGAGCAGCCGTTCGGGACCGAGCGGGACGTCAACGCGGTCGGGTACGAGTACCTGGTGCACTCGACCGCGCCGCGCCCGGTCTCGGCAGAGATCCCACGGGTCCGAATCGGTGGGCCGGACTGCACCGCGCCGTACGACATGGCGTTGCTGAACGTCTCCGCGATGAGCTTCGGCGCGCTCAGCGCGAACGCGATCGAGGCGCTGAACCGGGGTGCGCGCAAGGGCGGTTTCGCCCACGACACGGGCGAGGGCGGAATCAGCAAGTATCACCGGCAAGGCGGCGACCTGGTCTGGGAGATCGGCAGCGGGTACTTCGGGACGCGGACCGAGGACGGCGACTTCGACCCGGACCAGTTCCGCGACAAGGCCGCCGACGACCAGGTCAAGCTGGTGTCGCTCAAGCTCAGCCAGGGTGCGAAACCGGGGATCGGCGGAGTCCTTCCGGGGGCGAAGGTCAGCGCCGAGATCGCGGCCGCGCGGGGTGTTCCGCGGGGAGAGAAGTGCGTGTCCCCGCCGTACCACAAGGTCTTCGCGACGCCGCGGGAACTGGTGCTGTTCATCGCCCGGATGCGCGAGCTGGCGGGCGGTAAGCCGGCCGGTTTCAAGCTCTGCGTCGGTTCGCGGACCGACGTTCTCGCGATCTGCAAGGCGATGGTTGCCGAGGGCATCACACCGGATTTCATTGTCGTGGACGGCGGCGAGGGTGGGACCGGCGCGGCGCCGCAGGAGTACGAGGACCACGTCGGTACGCCGTTGACCGAAGGACTGCTCACCGTGCACAACGCGCTGGTCGGCGTCGGGCTGCGGGACCGCGTCAAGGTCGGTGCCTCGGGCAAGGTGGCCACCGGGGTCGACATCGTGAAGCGGATCCTGCAGGGCGCGGACTACACCAATGCGGCCCGGGCGATGATGATGGCGACCGGTTGCATCCAGGCGCAGACCTGCCACACGAACACCTGCCCGGTCGGGGTCGCCACCCAGGACCCGCGCCGGATGCGCGCGCTCGACGTGACCGACAAGACCGCGCGGGTCGCCAGCTACCAGCACGAGACGATCAAGCAGGCGATGCAGGTGATCGCCTCGATGGGTCTGGACGGACCCGACCAACTCGAACCGCGGATGCTGCTGCGCCGGATCGACCACACCCGGACCGCCAGCTATGCCGAGCTCTTCGACCACCTGACACCCGGCCAGTTGCTGGGCAGTCCGCACGACCTCCCGGCCGAGTGGGCCCGCGACTGGGCGCACGCGGATCCTGATGTGTTCAAGCCCTGAGGAGTCATGGATGACCACGATTGCTGAACTGCTCGTCGAGTCGCTGGCGGACCACGGCGTCAGCTCTGTCTGGGGTGTCGTCGGTGACGCCCTGAACCCGGTCACCGACGCGATCCGGCGGGAGGATCGGATCGAGTGGATCGGGGTGCGGCACGAAGAGGCCGGGGCGTTCGCGGCCGGCGCGCAGGCCGCGCTGACCGGCAAGCTGGGCGTCTGCATGGGGACCGTCGGGCCGGGCGCGATCCATTTGCTGAACGGGTTGTACGACGCGGCCAAGTCGCGGGTGCCGGTGCTCGCGATCTGCGGCCAGGTGCCGCGCGAGGAGATCGGCAGCGACTTCTTCCAGGAGGTCGACAACGACGCGCTGTTCGCCGACGTGGCCGTCTTCTCCGCGACCGTGATGACGGCCGAGCAGGCACCCGGACTGATCGAGCAGGCGGTCAACGCAAGCCTGACCGAGCGCGGGGTCGCGGTGCTGTCGTTCCCTGGTGACGTGGGTGGTCTGGAGTTGCCGCACGGTACGGCGGTGCCGCGGTTCGTCGAGCCGGCGTCGCAGACCGTTCCGGCACCGGACGAGTTGGCTGCGGTCGCTGCGGTGCTGAACGCCGCCAAGAATGTGACGCTCCTGGTCGGAATGGGCGCTCGGGAGGCGCTGTCCGAGGTGCAGGAGCTGGCTGCGACGTTGGCTGCACCGACGGTGTTGACGCTGAAGGCGAAAGAAGGGTTCGAGGAGCAGTTGCCGCAGGAGGTCGGGCAGTCGGGGCTGATCGGCAACCATGCCAGCAAGGTCGCGTTCGACGGGTGCGACGTGTTGTTCCTGGTCGGGACGGACTTCCCGTACCGCGAATTCCTGCCGGCCGGGAAGACCGTCGTGCAGCTCGATCTGCGCGGGGCGCACATCGGGCGGCGGATCAGCGCGGCGCACGCGCTGGTCGGGCATGCGAAACCGACGCTCGCGCAGTTGCTTCCGTTGCTCGAGGCAAAGACCGACACCGGGCACCTGGACAAGGCCCGGTCGACGTACGAATCCTGGCGGAAGCGGCAGCAGCAATTCACCGATCCGGGCTTCGACCACAAGGCGAAGGGGCTGCTGCGGCGCAAGGTGGACAACCCGGACGGTCGGATCCGGCCCGAGCTCCTCGCCGCCGTGGTCGATCGGCATGCGGCCGACGACGCGGTGTTCACGACCGATACCGGGATGTCGACGGTGTGGTTGTCACGGTTCGTCCGGATGCGCGGGTCGCGGCGCCTGGTCGGGTCGTACAACCTCGGTTCGATGGCGAACGCGATGCCGCAGGCGCTCGGGCTCGCCGCGGCGGATCGGGATCGCCAGGTCGTCGCGTTCTGTGGTGACGGCGGACTGTCGATGCTGCTCGGCGACCTGATCACCGCGGTGTCCTATCAGCTGCCGGTGAAGCTCGTGGTCTTCGACAACGGGCGGCTCGGGATGGTGAAGCTCGAGATGGAGCAGGTCGGGCTGCCGGAGTACGGGACCAAGCTCGCGAATCCGGACTTCGCCGCGGTCGCGACGGCGATCGGGCTGACCGGGATCCGGGTGGAGAAGCCGGACGAGGTGGAAGCAGCGGTGCAGCAGGCGTTCGCGACGCCCGGGCCCGTGCTCCTCGACGTACTGACGAATCCCGACGAGGTGTCGGTGCCGCCGCAGGTGACGGTGAGCCAGGGCTGGGGGTTCGCGATCGCGAAGAGCAAGGAGTTCCTCGAAAGCTTTGAGTAGTGTGGGTGACCATGCGCATGCGTTCGGTAGTAGGGCTCATCGGGGTTGCCGCGGTGCTGGCGGGATGCAGCGGCCCCGGTCAGGAGAACGCTCCCAACGTGCCGCCGCTCGTCTCGGTGAGCTCGCAGACACCGTCGGACATCCCCACGCCAACGCCGTCGGCCACGCCCTCGGAGACCCCCAGCGGGTCGAAGGTCGCCGACACGTTGTGTGTGCGGATGGACCCGACGCTCGTGCAGTCGACGCTCGCCGTTGCGACGGTGCAGATCGAGCCCGCGCAGCTTCCGGCCGACTTCGGGTTGCCGACGTACGACGTCTGTCAGCTCGCGCTCAGCACCAAGGCCGGTGGCCCGGTCCTCAAGGTCGAGACTTCGGTGCTCCCGGCAACCAAATCGACACTCACCTCAACCCTGAAGGCCTACACGGCCACGAAGGCTGAGCCGGCCAAGCCTGCGCTCGTGGGCGAGGCCGGATACGGGACGAGCACGTTCGTGGTGTTCCTGCTGCAAGGGCGCTTGTACCGGGTCATCGGACCGCAGGCGACGCTGGCGAAGTACGTCGTACTGGGTCAGGACGTCGCCAAGCAGGCGCCCGGCTTGCCCGACCCGCGGCCGGACATCCTGCAGTCGGATTGCGAGCGTGGGTCGTCCCTCGCCGAGAAGGTGATGGGCGCTCCGGCGACAGCTCGCCGTGACGGCGAGAGCCGGCCCGGTGACCTGGTCTGCGGGTGGGTCACCGCGGACAGCGTGCTGTCGACCTCGGTACGACGTACCCGGAAGGCGGAAGCGCTGATGGCGCCGATCCGCGCCGCCAAGACCTCCCAGCCGATCCCGCTGGGTGACGAGGGGTACGTCGACATCGCCACCGGCCGCACCACGATCCGGGTCGGCGACGACAAGCTGATCGAGCTGGTCCCGCTCCCGGCCCGCGCGGTCGATGTGGACCTGATGACGTCGTTCGCGCTCGCGATGGCTCCGCTCTACACCCGCTGAGCAGCCGTACCTGCGATCGAATCGCGGATGTTACTGTGGCGGCGTCGTGGTGCTCGGGAAGCCGGTGAGATACCGGAGCGGCCCTCGCCACTGTGATCGGGATTTCCGCCTGTCGTTCCGTTGAGGAGACCACTGGCCGCGTGCGGCTGGGAAGGTCAGACCGGTGGATGCTGTACCCGTCAGCCAGGAGACCGGCCACGGCGCGTCAGACCCGTCCACGAGGTGCTGGAGGAGCGGTCCGTCATGGCCGTTGTGCGCGTTGTCGCTGTTGTCCTGTCCCTGTCCTTGCTGTCGGCCTGTGGTCCGGCCGCGACCGCGGAGAACGGTCCCGGCGCGATCACCGTGAAGAACTGCGGGATCGACGTCACCGTCGACGGTCCACCGAAGCGGGTGTTCGCGGCGTACCAGCCAGCCATCGAGCTGGCGCATGCGCTCGGGATCTCGGATCGGCTCGTGGGGACGGCGTACCTGGATGCCAAGGTCCTGCCGGAGTACACGGCGGCCCAGGCCGAGGCGAAGTACTACAAGAACCTGCCGAGCCGCGAGCAGTTGCTCAGCCTGGATCCGGACTTCGTGTTGTCCGGGTTCAACGACGTCTTCAGTTCCGCCGGCAGCGATTCGAGCTTCGGCAGTCGCAAGAGCCTGAGCGAGCTCGGGGTGCGGACGTGGATCTTCAGTCCGCTCTGCCCGACCGCGGATGGCAAGGGCGACGAGGCGATCGACCCCGCGACGGTCTCGATGGACAACGTGTACGCCGATCTGCGTGATCTCGGCCGGATCTTCGACGTCGAGGACAAGGCGGAAGCCGTGATCGCCGACCAGCAGCGGCGGATCGCTGCCGTGGCGGAGAAGGTGAAGGGTGCCGATCGGCCGACGGTCGCGATTCTGCGGCCCGGGCTGGAGGGCGGCGGGATGACAGTGTCCGGTGGTCCCGACTTCGGTACCGTCCTGATCCGGCAGGCGGGTGGGACGAACGCGTTCGCCGACCTCACGTCCAAGCGGAACGTGAAGATCAGCGTCGAGGAGTTCATCAAGCGCGACCCCGACTACGTGCTGATCAGCGGTTGCTGTGATGCCGGGCTCACGCCGGCCTCGTCGCAGGCGGATGTGGACAAGCTGCTGGCGAACCCGGCGTACGCGAACCTGAAGGCGGTCCGCAATCATCGCGTGATTCCGTGGCTGTTCGCCAATCACTCGGCCGGCGTTCGCGGCGCCTACAGCACCGAGAACATCGCGCAGCTCATCCACCCCGACCTGGTCAAGTGAAACGTGCGGCCGGGCTGCTGGTCTGCTGTGTCGTGCTGGGACTTGCGGTGCTCTTGTCGCTGATTGTCGGCAATCAGTTGTTCGCGCCGCACGACGTGTACCTGGCGATGGCGGACTTCAGCGGCAGTGATTCCGATCGGGTGATCAGGTACCTACGGCTGCCGCGGACCCTGTCCGGCCTGCTGGTCGGCGTTGCCCTCGGGCTGTCGGGTGGGCTGATGCAGGGCGTGACCCGGAACCCGCTGGCCGACCCGGGGATCCTCGGCGTGAACGCGGGCGCTGCGCTGGCCGTGGTGGCCGCGATCGGGCTGTTCGGGGTGACCAGCCTGACCGGGTACGTCTGGTTCGCGATGGGCGGGGCGTTGGTGGCGACAGTGGTCGTCTACCTCGTCGGCGCGATCGGTCGGGGTGGGGCGACACCGGTCAAGCTTGCGTTGGCCGGCGCCGCGATCTCGGCGTTGCTCGGGTCGGTGACGTCTGCGGTCACCCTGCTCGATCTGTCGACGTTGAACGAGTTCCGGTTCTGGGTGGTCGGGTCGCTGACGTTGGCCGATCAGGGAATCGTCGGCCAGGCGGTTCCGTTCATTGCCGTGGGCACCGTTCTGGCGCTCGTGCTCGGGCGCTCGCTCAACCAGCTTGCGCTGGGCGACGAGCTGGCGCGGACGCTCGGAACGCGGATCATGCTCGTGCGGGTGCTCGCCGGCCTTGCCGTCGTCGTTCTGGCCGGTACGGCGACCGCTGTCGCCGGACCGATCGCATTTCTCGGCCTCGCCGTACCGCATGTCGCCCGGACGATCGTCGGCACGGACTACCGCTGGATCCTGCCGTGGTCGATGGTGCTGGCGCCCGCCGTACTGCTGCTCGCCGACGTCCTCGGACGGTTGGTCGTCCGGCCCGCCGAGCTGCAGGTCGGGATCGTCACCGCATTGATCGGAGCGCCGCTCTTCATCGCGTTGGTGCGCCGCCGAAGGACCGCCGACCTGTGAAGACGATCAGAGTCGGACCCATCTCCACGCGGGTGGATTCCGGCAGCGTCGTGATCTCCGTGGTCGCGTGGCTGCTGACCTTGATCATCGGCGCGGTGTCGTTGACTCTCGGCGACTACAAGATCCCGCTCTCCTCCGTCCTGGAAACCCTGGCCGGGCAGGGTTCGTTGATCACGCACGACGTGGTCGTGAACAACCGCTTGCCACGGGTCCTGGTCGCGATCGGCGTCGGTACGGCGTTCGCGATTTCGGGCGCGATCTTCCAGCGGCTGGCCCGCAACCCCCTGGTCAGCCCGGACCTGATCGGAGTCAACGCGGGCGCGGCGTTGGCCGCCGTGCTGATGATCACGGTCCTCGGCAGCGGGTGGATCCCGGCCGGCGCGTTGACCGGGTCGTTGCTGTCGGCAATCGCTGTGTATCTGCTTGCCTATCGCAACGGGATCTCCGGGTACCGGCTGGTCCTGGTCGGAGTCGGTGTGACCGCGATCATCGGATCGTTGACGGCGTACCTGCTGACACTGGCGGACATCTACACCGCGAAGAGTGCGTCGATGTGGCTGGCCGGGAGCTTGGCCGGTCGATCATGGGCGCAGGTCGTCCTGATCGGCGCGACGCTGGTCGTGGCGCTGCCGATGGCCTTGGCTGCCGCACGCCAGCTTCGGCTGCTCGAGCTCGGGGACGACTTGGCGCGGACGCTCGCGGGTCGGGTCGAGGTCTCGCGTGGGGTATTGATCGCGGTCGGGGTGGTGCTTGCCGCGTTCGCCACTGCTGCGGCGGGGCCGATCGGCTTCGTCGCGTTGGTGGCACCGCAACTCGCGCGTCGGCTGGTTGCCGAGCGGGTGGCAGGACTACTCGCGGCCGGGGCGATCGGAGCGTTGCTGGTGGTTGGTTCGGACCTGGTCGCGCGCGAGATCTTCGCGCCGACCGCACTGCCCGTCGGCGTCGTCACCGCGTTCCTCGGTGCGCCGTACCTGCTGATCCTGATGGCCCGCGCCAACCGCGTCGGCCGAGGAGGCTGATGATGACCGTCCTACGCACCGATGACCTGACCCTCGCGTACGACGGGACTCCCGTCGTACGGCGATTGTCGACGACCATCCCGGCGGAGCGGATCACGGTGATCGTCGGCGCGAACGCGTCCGGCAAGTCGACGTTGTTGCGCGGGCTGGCTCGGCTGCTCACGCCTCGCGGTGGGACCGTTTATCTGGACGATGTGGATCTGGCGAAGCTGAGTGGATCGCGGCTGGCGCGGAAGCTGGGGATGCTGCCGCAGCAGCCGATTGCGCCGGACGGGATCACGGTGTCCGATCTCGTGGGGCGTGGACGGCATCCGCATCAGAAGTGGTTCCGGCAATGGTCGGAGGAGGACGAGCGGGTGGTGACCGCGGCGCTCGCGTCGACTGGCGTTGCCGACTTGTCCGATCGGCCGCTGGACGAGCTGTCCGGTGGGCAGCGGCAGCGGGTGTGGATCGCGCTCGCGCTGGCTCAGGATGCGGAGACGATGCTGCTCGACGAGCCCACGACGTTCCTCGATCTCGCGCATCAGTTGGAGATCCTGGACCTCGTGCAGGATGTGAATCGTGAGCGTGGCAAGACGGTTGTGCTCGTACTGCATGATCTGAATCTGGCCGCTCGGTATGCCGACCACCTGATCGCGTTGAAGGACGGAGAGGTGGTCGCAGTGGGGTCGCCCGATGAGGTGATCACCGCAGAGGTGGTGTCAGAGGTGTTCGGGCTTGCTTGTGAGGTGATCCCGGACCCGTTGACCGGGACTCCGCTGGTGATCCCGCGTCCTCGTCGTACCTGACCAGTGCTTCGGCAAGAACGGTCACCGAGCTCGGCCTATTTCATGGGTAGACCCCTGAAATAGGGGGTTGCGGCCCCTGGATGCGGGTCAGGAACCCCTGATTTCATGGGCCCACCCACCACGTCGGTCCGGTCGGTGTCGAGTCGTGCGTATGGGTTCGGGCCGGGTTCGTCGAGTCGTGAATCCGGATGCGATGGTGCGGCGTGTCACCAACCCCGATCCACGACTCGATGCCCACACCCGGCGATGGTGGCGATGGCTTCGGTGATCTCGGTGGGGGTGCGGGCGGCGTAGCCCAGGACCAGACCGGGGGCGTACGGGAGCTGGCAATGCCAGGAGAGCGGGTGGGTCTTGACGCCCTTCTGGAGGGCGGCCGCGGAGAGTTCGACGTCGCTCGTGTTGTCGTCGAAGGTGATGGTGAGGTGGAGACCTGCGGCCGCGCCGTGGATGGTTGCTGTGGGCAAGTAGTTGTGGATGGCGTCGACCATGGCGTCGCGGCGGGTTCGGTGGCGGCGGCGGAGGAAGCGCAGTTGGCGTTCGAGTTCGCCTGACTCCATCAGGTGGGCGAGGGTGAGTTGGGGGAGGGCGGCGTTGCCGAGGTCGGCGAGGCGTTTGAGCGCGACGAACTCCTGCTGGTACGCCGGGGGCGGGAGCATCCAACCGATTCGGAGCGATGGGGCGAGGAGTTTCGAGACGCTGCCGGCGTAGATGACCTGGTCGGCGAGCATGGCATGGAGTGCTGGGACCGGCGGACGGTCGTAGCGGTGCTCGGCGTCGTAGTCGTCCTCAAGGATCAGGCCGCCTTCGGCTGCCCACTGGATCAGGTCTCGACGGCGTTCTCCTTCTAGTACTACGCCGGTTGGGAAATGGTGGGCTGGGGTGACCATGACGCAGGTGGCGCCGGATTCGCGGAGTCGGTCGACGCTGAGGCCGTTGGTGTCGACTGGGATCGGGATCGTGGTGAGGCCGAGGTTGTTCAGGTGCTGGCGGGCGCCGAGTGAGCCGGGGTCTTCGACGGCGATGTCGGTGGTGCCGCGGCGGATGAGTGCCTGCGCGACCAGGCTGATGGCCTGGGATACGCCGGAGACGATGATCAGGTCGTCGGGGTGGGCGGTGATGCCGCGGTTGCGGGCTAACCAGCTGGCTACTGCGCGTCGGACTGCGGGGGTGCCGGCTGGGTCGCCGTACCCGAACTCCGCGGACTCCAGGTCTTTCAGGACGGCTCGCTCGGCACGTAACCACGCTGCCCGCGGGAAGGCAGCCAGATCAGGCACCCCTGGTGTCAGGTCGATCCGAGCCGGCGCCACCCGCAAACTGTCAAACACATCCACCCCAGGACCCTCAACCACCGGCCCCACGCCTCGCCGCGCCCGAAGGCCAAGGCCTTCAGAAAAGACCGGTTGTGCTCCAGAGCCTGTTGCTGCTGGTGGGGTGGTGCCGGGGTGAGCTCTCGCCGCCTGGCTGGTGGTGCGGGGTGGGCGGGGTGTGCCCGTCTGGTCGGCGGGGTGGGTGGTGAGGGGGGCGGCTACGACTGTGGTTCCGGAGCGGCCGTTGGGTTGTAGGTGGCCGTCTTCGGTTAGGCGTTGGTAGGACTCGGTGATTACGCCTCGGGAGAGGTTTAGTTCGGCGGCCAGGACTCGGGTGGCGGGGAGGCGGCTGCCGATCGGGAGGCGGCCGTCGGAGATCGCGGCGCGGAGGCGGTCGGTGAGCCAGTCGGCGAGACCGCCGGGTGATGCCTCGGCGGGGTTCAGTTGGAGGAAGTCGGCACCCACCGGTCCATTGGACCTACCAGTTTGGCCTGGATTGGACCTGTCCATTGGACCATTGTGACGGCACTTTGGAGGTATGGGAACCGACTACGTGCACGGCTACACCCCGGCGGAGACCCGCCGGCTGACCGACCAGGCCCAGACGCTGGCCGACCTGCTCCACGAGGGCACGACCTACCCGGCCGGCAGCCGCGTCCTCGAGGCGGGATGCGGAGTCGGCGCCCAGACCGTGCAACTGGTCACTCGCAGCCCAGGCATCGACCTCGTCTCGATCGACGTCTCCGAGGAGTCACTCACCCAAGCGAAGGCCCGCGTCGCCGCAACCGCACCGAACGCGAGAGTCGACTGGCGGCACGCCGACCTCCACGACCTCTCCGACGACGAGCAGTTCGACCACATCTTCGTCTGCTTCGTGCTCGAACACCTGCCCGATCCGCACACCGCGCTCACCCGACTCCGCCACCACCTCAAACCCGGCGGCACGATCACGGTCATCGAGGGCGATCACCAGTCGGCGTTCTTCCACCCGCGCAGTACGGCCGCGCAGGCAGTCATCGACTGTCTTGTCACCCTCCAGGCCGAATCGGGTGGCGACGCGCTGATCGGCCGCCGCCTCCAACCACTCCTCGCGAACGCCGGGTACGACGACGTCCACGCCCACCCGTGCACCGTGTACGCCGACGAGACGCTCCCGCACCTGGTCGACGGCTTCACCCGCAAGACGTTCATCGCGATGGTCGAGTCGGTCCGCGAGCGCGCCCTCGCCGCCGGCCTCCGCACCCCGGCCGAGTGGGCCGCCGGCATCCGCGAGCTCGACAAGACCGCCGAGCCCGGCGGCACCTTTCATTACACCTTCTTCAAGGCGGTGGGACGCACATGATCACTTTGCTGGCCTTCGTCGTACTGATCTGCAAAGGCCTCGGCCACAACCAACGCCGCCAAATCCGGACCACCTCCTACAACGGAGTCCCCGACCGCGACCTCCAGCGACTCGTCTCCGACCTGCGAGCTATCAGCTGACTAGTTCATGAACGCCTGGTAAACAGTAGCCATGTCCCCGACAGAGCAGCTGGAGATCGAGACCAAGTACGACGTCGACGAGAGAACTATGCTCCCGGCGCTGCACGAGCTGCCCGGGGTGGCGAGTGTTGCGCAACCTGTCGAGTTGGATCTCGAAGCCGTGTACTACGACACGGCCGGGCTCGATCTGGCCGCGAACAAGGTGACTTTGCGCCGGCGGACGGGTGGCGAGGACGACGGCTGGCACGTCAAGTTCCCGGTGTCGTCGGGCGAACGGCTCGAGGTGCATCACCCGCTCGGCCGGGCGACGCGCACCGTTCCGATTGCGGTGGTCCGCACGGTCCGCGTCCATGTCCGCGATCACGACCTGGCGCCGGTGGTGAGGTTGAACACACGGCGCATCGTGCACAAGCTCCTCGACGCGAACGGCGATGTCCTTGCCGAGGTCGCCGACGACCACGTGACTGCGACGGTCGAGGGTGGCGAGCCGGAGAGCTGGCGCGAGTGGGAGGTCGAGCTCGTCGGTGGCGACGACGTTCTGCTGGACGACGCCGGCGACCTGCTGCGGATCGCGGGGGCGCGACCCGCCTCGGGTCCGAGCAAGCTGGCCCGGGCGCTCGGCGATCGGGTGCCGGACAGCGACGAGTGGGAGCTGCCGTCGAAGCCGCGGACCTCTGAGCTGTTCCGTGCGTACGCGAGTGCCCAGGTGCAGGCGATCCGCGAGCGCGATCCTGAGGTACGGCGTGATCTGCCCGACTCGATCCACAAGTTCCGGGTCGCGACGCGACGGCTGCGGTCCGCGCTGGCGACGTACCGGCCGGTCGTGGACCGCGAGGTCGGCGACCAGCTCCGCGACGAGCTGAAGTGGCTGGCCGGCGAGCTCGGAGTCGCGCGCGATGCCGAGGTGCAGCGCGAACACTTCGCCGAGCTGGTAGCGGCCGAGCCCGTCGAGCTCGTGATGGGTCGCGTCGCCGGCCGGATCGACGACCACCTGCGCAGTGTGTACAAGCAGGGCCGGACGGGTTCGCTGGCAGCGCTGGAGAGCGAGCGGTACTTCCGGCTGCTGGATGCACTCGACGAGCTGATCGCGAAGCCTCCGGTGGTCGGCGACGACGCCAAGGCGAAGAAGCAGATCCACGACCTGCTCGGGCACGACTGGAAGCGGATCCGGAAGGCAGTGCACCGGGCCAAGAAGGCGGAGACGGCCGAGGAGCAGGACCACGAGCTCCACGAGGTCCGGAAGTCCGCGAAGCGCCTGCGGTACGCGGCGGAGTCCGCCGTACCGGTGTTGGGTGCCGAGGCCACAGACCTCGCCAGCCATGCGGAAGAGGTGCAGGAGATCCTCGGCGAGCACCAGGACAGCGTGGTCGCCCGCGACCTGCTCCGCGGACTCGCTGTCCAGGTCCATCTCGACGGCGGGAACGCTTTCACCTTCGGCCGTTTGCACGCCGCCGAGGAGAACCGAGGCGCCGCGTCGGCCTGGGCGTTCTTCAAGCTCTGGCCCAAGCTCAAGCTCAGCTGACGTAAACGTCGAACGACGGACCCGCCGGGTGGTCGGGTCCGTCGCTCGGGTAGGGCTGCCAGGCAGGTTCGCGTGAAATCAGCAGGGCCTGCCTGACAGGTCTGGTGGGTTAGTGTTCGACCGCCTTCTCGGCGCCCGCGCCGGTGAGGGAGCGGACCTCCATCTCGGCGAACCGGTCGACGTCGACCGGCTCCTTGCTGGTGATCGTGCCGATGAAGCCGAGCAGGAACGCCAGTGGGATCGAGACGATGCCCGGGTTGTCCAGTGGGAACCAGTGGAAGTCGATGCCGGTGTCGGTGATCATCGACAGGCTCAGGTGGGTCTTGGCGTCCACCTTGCCGGAGACGACCGGGCTGAACGCGATCAGGATGATCGCCGAGCCCAGACCGCCGTAGATGCTCCAGAGTGCGCCGCGGGTGTTGAACCGCCGCCAGAACAGCGAGTACAGGATCGTCGGCAGGTTCGCACTGGCTGCCACCGCGAACGCGAGGGCGACCAGGAAGGCGACGTTCTGGCCGTTGGCGAAGATCCCGCCGACGATCGCGACCAGACCGATCACGACCGCGGTGTACCGGGCCACCTTGACCTCGCCGTCGCCGCTGATCTGGCCCTTCTTGATGATCTGACCGTAGATGTCGTGGGCGAACGACGTACTCGCGGTGATCGTCAGGCCGGCCACCACTGCCAGGATGGTGGCGAAGGCGACCGCGGAGATGATGCCGAGGAGCAGTTCACCGCCGAGGTCGAAGGCGAGCAGCGGGGCGGCCGAGTTCGCCTTGCCCGGCGCGGCCTTGATCCGGTCCGGGCCGACGATCGCGGCGGCGCCGTACCCGAGCACCAGGGTGAACAGGTAGAAGATGCCGATGATCCAGATCGCCCAGCTGACACTGCGCCGGGCTTCCTTGGAGTTCGGCACCGTGTAGAAGCGCATCAGCACGTGCGGCAGACCCGCGGTGCCGAGCACCAGCGCGAGCGCCAGCGAGATGAAGTCCAGCTTGCTGATCCCCGTTGCGCCGTACTGAAGACCCGGGCTGAGCAGCTTCTCGCCGGCCGCCGGGCTCTTGTCGACGGCCGCACCGAGCAGACCGGACAGATTGAAGTGGTACTTCCAGAGCACCCAGATCGTCATGATCCCGGCGCCGATCACGAGCAGGCCGGCTTTGATGATCTGCACCCAGGTCGTGCCCTTCATGCCACCGACCAGGACGTAGGTGATCATGATCGCGCCGACCACGGCGATCACGATGCTCTGACCGGTCTTGTGCGAGACACCGAGCAGCAGCGCGACCAGACCACCGGCGCCGGCCATCTGCGCGAGCAGGTAGAAGAAGCAGACGACGAGGGTCGAGATCGCCGCCGCCATCCGGACCGGACGCTGCTTCAGCCGGAACGACAAGACGTCGGCCATCGTGAACCGGCCGGTGTTCCGGAGCAGCTCGGCGACCAGCAGCAGGGCAACCAGCCAGGCCACCAGGAAGCCGATGGAGTAGAGGAAGCCGTCGTACCCGTTCAGTGCGATCGCCCCGGCGATGCCGAGGAACGACGCGGCCGACAGGTAGTCGCCCGCGATCGCGATGCCGTTCTGCGGGCCGGTGAAGGACCGGCCGCCGGCGTAGAAGTCGGCCGCGGACCGGTTGTTCCGCGAGGCCCGCAGGACGATCCCCAGCGTCGCGACCACGAACAGCGCGAAGATCAGGATGTTGACGGTCGGGTTGCCGATATCTGTTGCCATCGGCACCATCAATGGGGCGGTCACTGCTCGGCTCCCTCGATCTCGTGGCGCAGCTTCTCGGCTTCGGGGTCGAGCCGGCGGTCGGCCCAGCGGACGTAGATCATCGTGATGGCGAACGTCGACACGAACTGGCCGAGCCCGAACAGCAGGGCCACGGTGATGTTGCCGCCGACCTTGTGTGACATGAAGCCGTGCGCATAGTCGGCCAGTAAGACGTAGACGAAGTACCAGACCAGGAACAGCCCGGTCATCGGGAACACGAAGTTCCGGAACCTGCGGCGCAGCTCGGAGAAGTCCGGTGACAACTGGACATCCCGGTACGTCGAAAGATCCGGATCGCGCGCGGTATCACTCATCGCGTGACCTCCATACAGGAATCAAGCCGGGCGGAAGAGGCCGGGCATGTCCGTACTGTGGCCTCGGTCACTCTGTGCCGACAGCACCCACACGCATCGAGCGCTCAGCGGACCACACCAGTCGGCAGGTGGATCACTTCACTGCGCCGAGCGGTCGGAAGCGCACGACAAGCGGTTCCTATCGCTGCGGAAGACCTCGATCGACGTCGACCGCTTCGGGGGTGTGCAGGCGGACCATGCTGCGGGCCGTGCCGGCCGGAATCCGGTCCGGGGTGAGCTTCGAGACGATGATGACGGTGAGGAAGGCGAGTGGCATCGTCCATGCGGCCGGCTGACCGACGAGGGCTCGCGGCCAACCACCGGAAGGTGCGCCGACCACGTTCACCAGTGCCGCCGCGCTCGCCGCGATTCCGCCGACCACCAGGCCGGCCGTGGCCCCGGTCGTCGACATCCGTCGCCACCAGATTCCCAACACCAGCAGGGGACAGAAGGTCGACGCGGCCACCGCGAACGCGAGCCCGACGGTGTCCGCGAGGCTCACCGCGCCCGTGACCGCGAACGCCAAGTAGGACACGGTCATCGCAAGGAGCGCCGCGATCCGGAAGCTGTTGATGGCCACGTAATCGCCGCCGGTCCACCGACTCAGCCGGCTGCGCAACAGGTCCTGGTCGATCACCCCCGCGATCGCGACCGTCAGCCCGGACGACGTCGACAAGAACGCGGCGAACGCCCCGGCCGCGACCAGCGCACCGAGCAAATCCCCTGCTGTACCAGGAAGAACGCGCCCCGGCAGCTCGAGTACGACGGTGTCCGCGCCGCTGCTGACGAGATCGGGGGCGAACGTCCGGCCCAGGACGGCGTACACCGGTGGGAAGAGATAGAACAGACCAAGGAGCGCCAGTACGACGACCGTCGTACGTCGTGCTGCTCGTCCGTCCGGGTTCGTGTAGAAGCGAACCAGGACATGCGGCAGGCCCATCGTTCCGAAACAAAGGGCCATGAGCAACGAATAGGTCGCGTACAGCGGATGGTCCCGGCCGCCGGCCCTGGACAGCGGCTCGGCCCAGGCGGCCGCCGCGCCGTGCAGGGAGTCGAGGACGCCGACCGGATGGTGCCAGGCGATCAGGATCACGAAGACCGGTGTGGCCAAGGCGGTCAGCTTCAGCCAGTACTGGAAGGCCTGGACGAACGTGATCGACCGCATCCCGCCCGCGGCGACGTTGATCACCACGATGACCGCGACGATCAACGCACCGGCCTGTGGCGGCGCACCCGTGACAGTTTGGACGGCCAATCCGGCGCCGTGCAACTGGGGGAGCAGATACAGAGTGCCGATGCCGACGACCAGGCCGGAGCAGATCCGGCGGACCGCCGCGGACTCGAATCGGGTCTCGGCGAAGTCGGGCAGCGTGTACGCGCCGGATCGCCGTAGCGGCGCCGCGACCAGCACGAGCAGCATCAGATAGCCGACGGTGTAGCCGACCGAAAACCAGAGCATGTCGGCGCCGTTGACGAGCACCAGACCGGCGACACCGAGGAAGGATGCCGCCGACAAGTATTCGCCGCTGATCGCGGAGGCGTTCCAGCGTGGGGTGACCGCGCGACTGGCGACGTAGAAGTCGCTGGTGGTGCGGGAGATGCGCAGCCCGAACAGGCCGATCCCGATCGTTGCCACGATCACCAATCCGATGCCGGTCAGGCTCATCGCCGGTGACATCAGCGGCGTCCGACGAACTCGGTGAACTCGGTCTCGATCCGTTCCGCCTTGCGGACATACGTGCGCGCGGCAACATAGACCACGGGATAGACGGCGACGCCGAGGACGACCCAGGGCAACGGCAGGCCGGAGATCGAGAGTGTGCGGGTCGGCGGGACGAGCCAGAACAGCAGCGGGATGCTGCCCAGGACGACGATCACCCCGGCGATGACAGCGAGCGTGAGCCGCAGTTGGGACTGGATCAACGAGTGCATGTAGATCTCGCCGAGCCGGGTCTGCTCGTCGATCTCGCGCGTACCGGTCGGGGTGATCGGACGGCGGGCGGCTGTCGTCCGGGGGCTCGTGACCCGGACCCGTCGCGGGCCTTCCGGCGTACTCATCAACGCAGTCTCATCGCAGCGAGGTCGAGCGGACCAGGAGGTCGCGGAGTTCGCGGGTGTGACGCCGGCTGACCGGGAGCCAGTCGTCGCCGACCCGGACCGCGCAGCGGCCGCCGTCGACGCGCATCTCGTCCACATGCGCGAGTGCGACCAGCGTGCTGCGGTGGATCCGGGTAAAGCCGGAGTCGCGCCAGCGTTCCTCGAGCGTGCTGAGTGGGATGCGGACCAGGTGCGAGTTCTGTCCGGTGTGTAGACGGGCGTAGTCGCCTTGGGCTTCGACGTACCGGACTGTGGAGCGTTGGACGAACCTGGTGACCCCGGCCAGCTCGACCGCGATCACCTCGTCGTCGGTCTCGTCGGGCGTCTGCAATGCGGCCGGTGCTCCGGCGGTGACCACCCGACGGACTGCCTCGGCCAGTCGCTCGGCCCGGACCGGCTTCATCACGTAGTCGGTGGCCTCGAGGTTGAACGCCTCGACCGCGTGCTGGTCGTACGCCGTGACGAAGACGATCTGCGGCCGTGGCTGGCGAAACTTCGACAACACCTTGGCGAGGTCGATGCCGTCCAGGCCGGGCATCTTGATGTCGCAGAACACCACGTCCACATCGGCGCCCTGCAGGATCTTCAGTGCGTCCGGTCCGTTCGACGCGGTCCGGATCGGGCCGATCCGCCGGTCCTGGGTGAGCAGATAGACGAGCTCGGCCAGGGCAGGCTCCTCGTCGTCCGCAACCAGCGCGCGCAAAGGAGTGTCGGCCATGCCCTCACACTAAGGGGATGCGTGCACTCCTGAGGAGTATTTGGGCACTCGGAAGGTGACCTTCGTTCCTGCATCCACTGCGGTCTCCACGACCAGGCCGTATGCGTCGCCGTAGACCTGTCGTAGGCGGGCGTCCACGTTGCCGAGGCCGACCGAGTCGCTGCTGGGCTCGCCGGACAGGGCCGCGCGGATCACCTCGGGGTCGCTGCCGACGCCGTCGTCCTCGACACTGATCTCTGCCTCGCTGATCTGGTCCCGGGCGCGGATGGTGATCCGGCCGACGCCCGCCTCGAGGCCGTGCCGTACGGCGTTCTCCACCAGCGGCTGGACGACGAGGAACGGGATGACCACCGGCAGCACCTCAGGGGCGATCAGCAGCGACACCTTGAGCCGGTCGCCGAATCGCGCCTGCTCCAAGACCAGATAGCGCTCCACGTTGCGCAACTCGTCCGACAGCGTGGTGAACTCGCCGCCGCGCCGCAGTGCGTATCTGGAGAAGTCCGCGAACTCCAGCAGCAGTTCACGCGCACGCTCCGGGTCAGTCCGGACGAACGACGCGATCGCGGCCAGTGCGTTGTAGATGAAGTGCGGACTGATCTGGGCGCGCAGTGCTCGCAGCTCGGCCTCCATGGCCCGCGTGCGTTCCTTGTTGAGCTCGGCCAGCTCCACCTGGCCGGACACCCAGCGGGCGACCTCCTCGGTGGCCCGCACCAACGCGGCCGAGGAGCGGATGCTGTACGCGACCAGTACGGCGACCACTCGCTCCTCGGTGACGATGGGGGCGACCACCGCGGTCCGGATCGGGCATTGCGGATCGCCGCAGGCGACATCGTGCGCGCCGAGCACCGCCGTACGTCCGGAGCGGAGAGTTGGGGCCGCTATGGCTTTGGCGTCCCTGCGGTGGTTGCTTTCGTAGGGTCCGCCGACGCCGTCCCAGGCCAGTACGCCGGAGGGGTCGCAGATGGCGATGGCCGCCGTACCGAGGAGGTCTCTGAGGTGGCGGCTCGCTTTGCCGGCCGCTGCGGGCGTCAGACCCTCGCGCAGGTGGGGAGAGGCCAGCGAGGCGGTATGCAGGGTCGCATACGTCGCCTTGTCAGCCGGAGTCCCGAAATGCTTCCGCCGCCGCGCGAACACTCCTTGACGGTAGCCGCTCAGCCCGCAGCGCGCGGTCTGAACGCTGCCAGCGCCTCCGTGTCGGAGTAGTTGGTCAGCAGGTACGCCGCCACCCACTCCTCGCGTCCTGGGTACGTCGACTCACTCACGATCCGCTCCGCAGCCTTGACCCGATCCAGCTCCGTACGACGCAGTTGTACGCCGTCCGGTGTTAGCAGAGCCCAACTCGGTCCAGGAGCGCCGTACGGCATGCCGACGCTGCCGGCGTTGACCACGAGCCGTCGGTCGACCTGTCGGGCGAACGGCATGTGCGTATGCCCGCAGACCACCGTCCTGACCTCGTCGGGCAGGTCGGCGAACACCTGGGCCCACCGGTCGATCGGGCTATCCACCAGCACGACCTCTTCGTCGTTCCGCGGAGTGGCGTGGCAGAACAACACGTCCCCGATCGTCACCGTCGTCGGCAGTCCGGCCAGCAACTCCACCTGATCCGCCCGCAACTCCCCGGCAGCCCAAGGCGACACCGCATCCGGCGGCTCCAGCTCATACGTCCCCCGAGCCATCTCCACCAGCTCGCGATCCGCATTCCCCCGCACCCAAACCACCCGCTCACGCAACCCAGCAAGCAAATCCAACGTCTCCACCGGCAGCGGCCCAGCAGCGACATCCCCCGCCACCACGATGACGTCCGCACTCACCACATCAGCCTCCGCCAGAACCCCCTCCAAAGCCGGCAAAACCCCATGCACATCCGCCAACACCACAACCCGACCCATGCGCCTAGTCTCACCGCGGATGACCTCGGACATCGCCTTGTCTGCTGCCGGCAGACGCTCAGGTGTAGAAGCCCAGGGAGTCGCTGAGGTTCTTCGACGCGACCACGTTGTAGGCCGTCAGCGTCATGATGTAACGCTCGTCCTCAGGAATGCTGAGGTTCCCGGTGTACTCACACCCATTGCCCGCTGTGGTGTCGATCTCGGAGAAGACCGGACCAGTGCCGTCGGACGGACGGATGGTGACGACCACCTTGTAGAACGTGCCTGCGCCTCCGAGACAAGCTCCCAGGTTGTCGGTCGCGTCCGACCACATGCCGTGGTGGTACTTGTGCGTCGGTGTCGGCCCAACAGCCAGGTCCACGTTGTTCGCGAACGCCGGCAGCGCGGCGCCACACGTCAGCGCGAGAGTTCCCCCAGCGATTCCCACAATGGTTCGAGCTCGCACTCCACCCCTCCTCCGATCCGAACGTCCGCACATCCTCGCACAGCGAAGACAGTCAGCTGCCGATCAGGAGGTTGCCTTTGGCTAGTGGGGTGGCTCGTTCGCAGGTGCCGGTGGTGATGGTGCAGCGGATGATCGAGGCTGGGGTTTCTTCGCCGTCGTCGGCGAGGATCAGGAGGTGGTTGTCGTCTTCGGCGACCGTCTGGCGGAAGACTCCGCTCCACTCGTGCAGGAGGTTGCCTGTCGTCGCGTCGAGGGCTGCGGTGAGGCCGTCGCCGTACCCGTCCCGGTAGAAGGGGCCTGCGATTGCGGTGCTGCCGTCGCGGGTGAACTTGTCGACCATGTAGTCGCAGGTCTTCCACAGTCGCTTGCCGGTCGCGGCCTCGTTGACGTTGGTGCAACTCTTGTAGTCGGTCTGGTTGATCAACGACGCGGCAAGCGTGCCGTCGCTGCTCAGAGCGGTCGGCACTGGGACGCCCTTGATCGCGGTCGCCTTCGAGGCCCCGGGGATCCAGGAGTAGAAGGTCCCGCTGTTGCCCGCCTCGGTTGCTCTGGCGCTGAAGTAGACCTTGCCGCCGATGTAGCCGAGCGGGTACGCGTCGTAGACGCCCGGCATAGTCAGCTTCTGGACCGCCTTCTCTTCCGCGTAGATGATGGCGCCTGGCTGTTCCTGGCCGGTTGCCTCGGAGCGGTTGGTGGCGGTGTAGGCCGCGGCCATCCCGTCCTCGGTGGTGACCACCGCGGTGACGTCCGGCGTGCGCTTCAGGATCTTGCCGTCGGAGCCGAGCGTCAGCATCTCGGTCTGGTTGGTTCCCTTGGTCACGATCGCCAGCACTGACTGGCTGAGCCGGGCGACCGCCTGGATGTCGGCCTTGCCCGGGACGGTGACCTCCTGACCCGGCCCGCCCTTCACGGTCCGTCCGGAGACGTAGGTGACTTGCGGCGCACGACCATCGGCGAGCTTGGCCAGCTCGATCTTCGACTTGACCGGGCCGGCCTTGGACGGCGTCGCCGTCGGCACCGGCGTCCGCGCCGGCGGCGGGGTGGACTTCGGCGTCGCCGATGGGGTCGGTGTCGGCGGCGTGGGGGTCTGGCCCGGGGACGGGGTGCCGGCCAGTGGTGCGGCGTCCACCTGGGTGTTGTGGCTCGGCCCCTGGCGGTAGGCGAGGGCTCCGCCGGTGGCGATCGCGGCTACCGCGACGGCCGCCACCAGGGCGATCAGGCGCCCGTTCATCTTCCGCATCGGCGGACTCCTAACGTCTCCATCGGGGCCTTGGACGCCTGAAAACGTCCGAATGTTCGCCCCGAGCGATCCGATTGTCTGCTCCGAAACGTCGGATTGTCTGCTCCAGCGATCGAGTCGCAGGAAGGATCGAGCATAATTGCGCCATGGACGAACCACCGCGGATCGGCCGGTACTCCCTGGTCCGACGGGTGGGTGCCGGTGGTTTCGCGACGGTCTGGCTCGCCCGCGACGAGCAGCTCGACGCCGAGGTCGCGGTCAAGATCCTGTCCGACAACTGGATCGAGGACGACGACGTCCGGCGCCGGTTCCTGGCCGAGGGCCGGTTCCTGCGCCGCGTCGACTCCCTGTACGTCGTGGGCGTCCACGACGTCGGTGAGGCCGAGGACGGCCGTCCGTTCATGGTGCTCACGTACGCCGATGGCGGCACGCTGGCGGAGCGGATCAAGGCCGGCCCGCTGGAGTTCGCCGAGGCGGTCCGGATCATCACGCAAGTCGGCCGCGGGCTCAAGCACCTGCACACTCGTGGGGTCCTGCACCGGGACGTGAAGCCGGCCAACGTGCTGTTCCGCTCGGATCCGGCCGGTGACCGCGCGATGCTGTCGGACCTGGGGCTGGGCAAGGCCCTGGCCGAGGTCTCCCGGATCACGCTGCCCGGCGGCACCCCGGCGTACGTCGCTCCCGAGCAGGTCCGTGGTGAGCGGCTGGACCACCGTGCGGACCTCTACTCGCTCGGAGCGGTCGCGTACGCCGCCTTCACCGGACAAGCACCACATGGCGTCGCCAGCCTCGGTGCGGTGATGCAGATCGCTGATCCGCCGCCCTCGATGACCACTCTGCGCGAGGACGTACCGGATGCGATCGACGTCGTCGTACGACGTGCTCTCGAGCCGGACCGCGACAAGCGCTGGCCCGATCTGGACAGCTTCCTCAACGCGTTGAAAGAGGCGCACACCACGGGCAAGGTCCCGGATCGCCTGGTTCCGGCGGCCGAAATGCCCGCACCGGCGCCCGTCGCCGCTCCGATCGACCAAGCCACCGCGCTGTCCAGCGCCAACCAGCTCACCCTGGCAACAGGGCGAAAGCGCTCGATCCGAGGCCGGGTGATCGCCATCCTCCTCGCCATCGTGCTGGCGGCGGGCGGTGGGTACGGCGGTTACCGCTTCATCCTCAGCCGTCCGGTCAAGGTGGGGAACGGCCCGGTATCCGTGGAGGTCCCGCGCAACTGGTCGCAGAAGGCTGTGGACCAAGGCAAGTCCATGGTGGTCAGCACGAACACCGCAGCCTGGCAGACCAATCCGGCCGTCGAGGGTGTCTTCGTCGGCCTGGTCAAGGCGACCGACCTGCCCCGGACCGGCACCGCACCAGCAGGCTGCACTGCGGGGGCCGCAGTCGGAGGCGAGCGCGGCAACCAGGAGACCGTCAGCTTCAACTACGTCTGCGGGAGCAATCCGTCGATCCTCGAGGAGTACCGGCGGCTGGACAACGCGACCCTGCTCCGGATCCAGGTGCGCGGCGGCACCGGCGCCGAGAACGACAAGGTCGTGGACTCGGTCGCTTACACGCCATAACCGTCGCCGGGTCGGACCGCGATGGAGTCCGTGGTGCTCGACGTGGGGCCCCACCGGGTTACGCCGTACGGTAGGCGCATGACCGATCTGTCCGCGGCGATCGACCGCGTTCTGCCCAGCGTCCGCGCTGACCTCGAGGACCTCATCCGGATTCCCTCGGTCAGCTACGAGCCGGCCCGCGCGGCCGACGTCCAGCGCTCCGCCGAGGCGACCGCGGCGCTGTTCCAGGCCGAGGGTTTCGAGGTGAAGATCGTCCGGGTGAACGACGGTGCGCCGGCGGTCATCGCCAAGAAGGCAGCGCCGGCCGGGAAGCCCACGGTCCTGCTGTACGCGCATCACGACGTTCAGCCGACCGGTGCGGTCGACCAGTGGACGTCGGACCCGTTCGAGCCGACCGAGCGCGGCGACCGGCTCTACGGCCGGGGCGCGGCCGACGACAAGGCCGGGATCGCGGCGCACCTGGCCGCCGTACGGGCCTTTGGCAACGATCTGCCGGTCGGAGTGACGGTGTTCGTCGAGGGTGAGGAGGAGATCGGCTCGCCGACCCTGCTGCAACTGCTCGACGAATACTCCGAGGACCTCGCCGCCGACGCGATCGTGATCGCCGACTCCAGCAACTGGGAGATCGGCCGGCCGGCGCTGACCGTGTCGCTGCGCGGTCTCGTCGAGTCGTACGTCGAGGTCCGCACGCTCAACCATGCGGTCCACTCCGGATTGTTCGGCGGCCCGATCCCGGACGCACTGTCGACACTGTGCCGACTGCTCGCCACCCTGCACGACGACAAGGGTGATGTCGCGGTCGATGGGCTGCATGCGTCGCGGGCCGCGGATGTCGAGTATCCGGAGGACCGGCTGCGGGCCGAGTCGGGTGTGCTGGACTCCGTCCGGCTGACCGGTTCGGGTTCGCTGGTCGACCGGTTGTGGACCCGCCCGGCGATCGCCGTCGTCGGCATCGACGCGCCGTCCGTGGCCGAGGCCAGCAACACGCTCGTACCGGTCGCCCGAGCCAAGGTGAGCCTGCGGGTGGCGCCGGGTGACGACGCGACCAAGGCGAGCGCCGCATTGCAGGCCCACCTCGAGAACCACGCGCCCTGGGGCGCGCAGGTCACTGTCACCGAAGGCCAGACCGGCCAGCCGTGCACGGTGGATGCGCGCGGCGCCGGCTACGAAGCGGCCCGATCGGCCTTCAAAACCGCGTGGGGGGTCGAGCCGGTCGACATGGGGATGGGCGGCTCGATCCCGTTCATCGCCGAGTTCCAGCAGGCCTTCCCGAACGCGTCGGTCCTGGTCACGGGCGTCGAGGATCCCGACACCCGGGCCCACGGAATCGACGAGGGCCTGCACCTCGCCGAGTTCACCAAGGTCTGCCTGGCCGAGGCGTTGCTGCTGCAAAACTTGGCCGAAGGGGCCTGACGCGGTGACAGAACCAGCCCAACTCCCCGTGGCCGGGCTTTTCGGCGACCCAGTGTTTGGCATAGGTTTCGGCGAGTGAAGATCGCAGTCGTGCGAGAGACCAGACCGGCCGAGCGCCGGGTCGCGCTGGTGCCGGAACAAGTCGCGAAACTCGTCGAGCTCGGATACGAGGTGGCGGTCGAGCCGGCCGCGGGTGAGCGGGCGCTGTTCTCCGACGAGCAGTACCGCGATGCCGGGGCCGAGGTTGCCTGGGGCGCCGATCACGCGGCCACGATCGTGACCTCGGTGCAGCCGTTGGAGCGGGAGCGTCTGCAGCGCTTGCACGCCGGTACGGCGCTGATGTCCTTCCTGCCGACGAATCCGCCGGACGCGGTCCGGACGGCGACCCGGGCCAAGCTGACCGCCTTCGCGATGGAGCTGATCCCGCGCATCTCCCGGGCCCAGTCGATGGATGCCCTGTCCTCACAGGCGTTGGTCGCCGGCTATCGCGCCGCGATCGTCGCGGCCGAGCGGCTGCCCCGGTTCTTCCCACTGAACATGACTGCCGCCGGCACGGTCCCGCCGGCCCAGGTTCTCGTCCTCGGTGCCGGCGTGGCCGGGCTGCAGGCGATCGCGACCAGCAAGCGTTTGGGCGCCGTCGTCAAGGCGTACGACGTTCGTACGGCGGCAGCCGAGGAGATCGCGTCCATGGGCGCCGTGCCGATCGAGCTCGAGCTCGGCACCCTGGACGGCCCGGGCGGGTACGCGCGGGAGATGACACCGGAACGGGCGCAGCTCCAGCGTGAGCTGCTCACGCCGTACGTCGCCGCTGCGGACGCTTTGATCACGACAGCCGCCGTACCGGGTCGTTCCGCACCGACGCTCGTGTCACGGTCGATGGTCGAGCAGATGAAGCCGGGCTCGGTCGTCGTCGACCTCGCCTCCGAGCAGGGCGGCAACGTCGAGGGATCCGTGGCCGGCACCGAGCTGATCATCGGCAACGCGTTGGTCTGGGGCGGAGCGAACGTCGCGAGCCAGATGGCCGGACCGGCCAGCCGGCTCTACGGCCAGAACGTCACCAACCTGATCCGGCTGATGACCCGCAACGCCGCCTTCGACCCCGACTTCGACGACGAGATCGTCCGCGGCTGCTGCGTCACCCACGACGGCAGCGTCCTGCACGAACCAACCCGCGCCCTCCTAGAAGGACAGGCACCGTGACCGAGTCCATCGCTCTGCTGACGATCTTTGTACTGGCGGCGTTCGTCGGGGTCGAGGTGATCAGCAAGGTCTCCTCGACGCTGCACACCCCGCTGATGTCCGGGGCGAACGCGATCCACGGCGTCATCCTGGTCGGCGCGATCATCGTGACCGGGCGGGCCGACTCGGCGCTCGGCGTGATCGTCGGGCTGCTGGCCGTCGTTCTGGCGACGGTGAACATGGTCGGTGGGTTCGTGGTCACCGACCGGATGCTCGAGATGTTCAAAGGCCCGGGGGCGCGCAAGAAGGAGCTGCACAAGTGATTCCCACCTGGGCCCAGATCGGCTATCTGGTCGCCGCGGTCTGCTTCATCGTCGCGTTGAAGGCGCTCTCGTCGCCGCGCAGCGCCCGGACCGGCAACCTGCTCGGTGCCGCCGGTGCGGTGCTCGCGGTCCTGATCACGTTCGCGGCGTACAAGCCGGACCACCTCGCGCCGATCCTGATCGCGCTGATCGTCGGCACGATCGGTGGTGTGGTCGGGTCGCGGCGGGTGCAGATGACGCACATGCCGCAGCTCGTTGCCTTGTTCAACGGTGTCGGCGGTGGCGCGGCCGCGCTGGTCGCGCTGATGGAGCTCGGCGAGGTCTCGGCCGACGCGACCGTGGCAGCGATCGCGACCGCGTTCACGGTGCTGGTCGGGGCGATCAGCTTCTCCGGTTCGGTGGTGACGTTCGCCAAGCTGCAGGAGATGATGACGACCCGGCCGGTGACGTTCCCGGGTCTGCCGGTGTTGTTCGTGGCCTCGATCCTCGGCGGGTTCGCGCTCGCGGTGTGGCTCGTCTCGGATCCGCGCGTGTGGGTCGGCGTACTGCTCTGCCTGGTCGGTCTGGCGATCGGCGTGATGTTGGTGCTGCCGGTCGGTGGGGCCGACGTACCGATCGTGATCTCACTGCTGAACGCGTTCACGGGTCTGACGGTTGCCGCTGGTGGTTATGTGCTCGGCAACACGCTGCTGCTGGTGGCGGGCACCCTGGTCGGCGCGGCCGGTACGTTGCTGACCAAGCTGATGGCCGATGCGATGGGTCGATCGGTCTTCAACATCCTCTTCGGCGCGGTCCGCGGTGGGTCGACGCTGGGCGGCGGTGTGGCGTCCGAGCGGCCCGTCATCTCCGGCGGCGCCGAGGACGTGGCGATCCTGCTCGGGTACGCGAACCGGGTCATCATCGTGCCTGGGTATGGTCTCGCGGTCGCCCAGGCCCAGCACACCCTGCGCGACCTGGTCGAAGAGCTCCAGAGCCGTGGGGTCAAGGTCGACTATGCGATCCACCCGGTGGCAGGCCGCATGCCCGGTCACATGAACGTACTGCTCGCCGAGGCCCAGGTCCCGTACGACCAACTCCGCGAAATGGACGAGATCAACGGCGACTTCAAGTCGACGGACGTCGTTCTGGTGGTCGGTGCGAACGACGTCGTCAACCCGGCGGCACGCAACACGCCGTCGGCGCCGATCTACGGCATGCCGATCCTCAACGCCGACGAGGCGCAACGGGTCATCTTCCTCAAGCGCTCCATGCGCCCGGGCTTCGCCGGCATCGAGAACGAACTCCTCTACGACCCCAAGACCACCCTGCTGTTCGGCGACGCCCGAGACTCCCTCACCAAACTCCTGGCCGCACTGAAGACGATCTGAGCCGCTAGACCCAACCGCGTTTTGCCGCGGCGACGCCTAGCTCGAAGCGGCTGGCGGCGTCGAGGCGCTCGGACAGGTTCGCGGTGATCCGGCGGGCGGTGCGCAGCGAGATGCCCAGGAGACGGGCGACCTGCTCGTCCTTGGCGCCGCCGGCCAGCAGGCGGAGGACCTCGGCCTCGTGCGGAGTCAGCGGGGTGTCGTCGTCGCGGTCTTCTGGGTCGAAGAGCTCGGCGGCCCGGGACCAGTAGGCGTCGAAGAGGGCGAGCGCTACCGAGACGACCGCGGGGCTTCGGTGGATGACGGCGCCGGCGGTCGGATTCTCCGGGTCCATCGGCATGATCGCGATCTCACGATCGAAGATCAGCAGTCGCATCGGGAGGGTCGGCGTTGCCCGCACCTCACCGCCGAGGCGGTGGATGGCGGCCGCGTACTCGGTCGCGACCTTGGATTCCAGCATGTTCTGCAGGTAGACCGCCCGCATCTTGAGACCACGCTCGAGCAGAGGCAGGTCGGGAGAGCCCTCGACCGGACGAACCGTGTCGTCGATATGAGCCGGCACCAGCGCCCAGAACGTGTCGCGCGCCTTCAGCGCCAGCTCGTCGATCCGGCGGGACGCATTGCCGCGGCCCTTGATCACCTCGACGTCGCCACTGCTGCGTGCGGTCAGCAACTCGTTGTACTGCTCGGCGATCACCTCGGCGGTTGCTTCGGCCTCGCGCAGCTCGCCGAGCTGGGCATTCAGGTTCGCCCGGCGGCGCTCGGCCAGGCTCGCCAGCCCGACGCGGGGATGGACCGCGTGCTCGCTGTTCGGGTTCGCCCAGGTCGGGACGAGGAGCTCGAGCTTGCGGAGCCGGTCCATCATCTCGTGGACCTCGGGCTCAGATCGGCTGACTAGCGCGGCAATCTGCTCCGGCGTACTGTCTGGGTGGCTGAGGAGGGCGTGGTAAACCGCGAAGGTGGCTTCATCCACACCCAGCGGCTCGAGCACGATCCTTCTCCCCAGAACTTGTCGGAACCGACCATATACAGAGAGCGTCGACAAAGAGCACTCAATAGTCGGGTTGGGATTATTTATGAAGGGGCTAACTGTGATCAAGAAGGTGCTGTCCGTAGTCGCGGGGACTGTGTTCTTGCTCTCGCTCGGCGCTGCGTCGTCGACCGTTACCGCGGGCGTCGAGACGATCCCTCCGCACTGCCAGATGGCCGCGAGCTGCTGGTAGTCGCTCTGGTTCGGGCGCGGCTGAGCGTCACGTAGACTGCTGGCGTGGCTCGTGGCGATGGTCGGCTTACTCATGAACTTGACCCTCAGGATCTGGGGCCGCAGGACGCCTGTGGGGTGTTCGGTGTCTGGGCTCCTGGCGAAGAAGTTGCCAAACTCACCTATTTCGGTCTCTACGCGTTGCAGCACCGCGGCCAGGAGTCTGCCGGGATCGCGGTCAGCAACGGATCTCAGATCCTGGTCTACAAGGACATGGGTCTGGTCAGCCAGGCGTTCGACGAGGCGACGCTCGCCTCGTTGCGCGGGCACATCGCGATCGGCCACTGCCGGTACTCGACCACTGGCTCGAGCGTCTGGGCGAACGCGCAACCGACGTTCCGGTCCACCGCGACCGGCTCGATCGCGCTCGGCCACAACGGCAACCTGACCAACACCGGCGAGCTCGCCGCCAGCCTGAACGGCGAGGGTGAGCTGGACCTCGGCCTGGACGTCGAGGTCGAGCACGCGAAGGCGAACGCGAAGCACAGCGCCTCGTCCGACACCGACATCCTGACGTCGATGCTGGCCGGCTACCCCGATCTCACCATCGAGCAGGCCGCCGCGAAGGTGCTCCCCAAGGTCAAGGGTGCCTTCAGCCTGATCTTCATGGACGAGAACACGCTGTACGCGGCGCGCGACCCGCAAGGCATCCGCCCGTTGGTCCTCGGCCGGCTCGAGCGCGGCTGGGTGATCGCCAGCGAGACCGCGGCCCTCGACATCGTCGGCGCCAGCTTCATCCGCGAGGTCGAGCCCGGCGAGATCGTCGCCGTCGACGCCGACGGACTCCGCTCGACCAAGTTCGCCGAGCCCGATCCCAAGGGCTGCCTCTTCGAGTTCGTCTACCTGGCCCGCCCGGACACGCAGATCTCCGGCCGCCGGATCTACTCGACCCGCGTCGAGATCGGTCGCCGCCTGGCCAAGGAGCACCCGGCCGAGGCCGACCTCGTCATCGCGACGCCCGAGTCCGGCACGCCCGGCGCGATCGGGTACGCCGAAGCCTCCGGCATCCCGTACGGCTCCGGCCTGGTCAAGAACGCGTACGTCGGGCGCACCTTCATCCAGCCGAGTCAGACCATCCGCCAGCTCGGCATCCGCCTCAAGCTGAACCCGCTCCGCGAGGTGATCGAGGGCAAGCGGCTCGTCGTCGTCGACGACACGATCGTCCGCGGCAACACGCAGCGCGCGGTGATCCGGATGCTGCGGGAGGCCGGCGCGAAGGAGATCCACGTCCGGATCACCGCGCCGCCGGTCAAGTGGCCGTGCTTCTACGGCATCGACTTCGCCAGCCGCGCGGAGCTGATCGCGAACGGGCTGAACACCGAGGAGATCTGCCGCTCGCTCGGCGCCGACTCGCTCGGCTACATCAGCCTCGACGGCCTGATCGACGCGACGACGGTGCCGAAGGACAAGCTCTGCCGGGCCTGTTTCGACGGGATCTACCCGGTCGCCCTGCCCGACCCGGAGTTCCTCGGCAAGCACCTGCTCGAGGACCCCGTGACGACCGATGTCGACGGCCTGGCCACGGTCTCGGGTGGTGGCGGCGCGGCGGACGCGCTCAGCCGGCCGTAAGTATTTTTAGGGAGAGACTGACGTGACCGAAGGCGCCAGCTACGCCGCTGCCGGAGTCGACATCGAGGCCGGTGACCGGGCCGTCGAGCTGATGAAGGAATGGGTGGCCAAGGCGACTCGCCCGGAGGTCGTCGGTGGGCTCGGTGGGTTCGCGGGGCTGTTCGATGCGACCGCGCTGACGTCGTACCGGCGACCGTTGCTGGCGACCTCGACCGACGGGATCGGGACGAAGGTCGCGATCGCGCAGAAGCTCGACAAGCACGACACGATCGGGTTCGACCTGGTCGGGATGGTCGTCGACGACCTGGTCGTGTGTGGCGCCGAGCCGCTGTTCATGACCGACTACATCTGCACCGGCAAGGTGGTCCCGGAGACGATCGCGCAGATCGTGAAGGGCATCGCGGAGGCGTGCGTCGAGGCCGGTACGGCGCTCGTCGGCGGCGAGACCGCGGAACACCCCGGCCTGCTGAAGCCGGACGAGTACGACGTGGCCGGCGCGTCCACCGGTGTGGTCGAGGCCGACGAGTTGCTCGGCGCGGAGCGGGTGCGCGCGGGTGACGTGGTTGTGGCGATGGCGTCGTCGGGGCTTCACTCGAACGGGTACTCCCTGGTTCGGCACGTGTTCTTCGACCGGGCCAAGTGGACTCTGGGCCGTGAGGTTCCCGAGCTCGGTACCACGCTCGGTGAGGTGCTGCTGACGCCGACCCGCGTCTACGCCAAGCACTGCTTGGAGCTCATCCAGGAGCTGAACGACGAGGACGCTCGTCCGCTGCACGCGATGTCGCACATCACCGGCGGTGGCTTCGCGGCGAACCTGGCGCGGGTGATCCCGAGCGAGCTGTCGGTCCGGATCGACCGTTCGACGTGGACGCCGGCACCGATCTTCGGGCTCGTCGGTCTGCTCGGAGACGTCGCACTGCCCGAGCTGGAGAAGACGCTGAACATGGGCGCCGGCATGGTCGCCGTACTCGACCCGGCCGCGGCCGACGCCGCGATCGCAGCTCTGGCTGCACGCGACATCCCGGCGTGGGTCTGCGGCGAGGTCACCGCAACCCCCGGCGGCACCGTCACACTCGAAGGCGCCTACGCCAAGTAAGCCACGCCCCAAAGCAAACCGACCTCAGCAGGCCGGTGCAGCCGGCAGGACGGGTCGACTATGGTCCGGCGAGCCGGGCCGGACAGCCGGAGCCGACCCCGGTCCTCTCCACAGAGCTCGCCTGCCCAGCTAGGTGATCTGGGCAGGCTTCAGTGCCTCGGTGGTGCTGGTGTATGAAGCTCGTCGGGCGCACGGTGAACTGCTCAGGCACTCCGGAGGAGCGCTGAGCAGTCAGCCGAGCTGTTGCTTACCGACGGGGGTGATAGTCGTCGGCGTCGTATTCGTCGCCGTCGTCGTCGCCGTTCGCAGAAGCGGTGCCACCCTGCGGCTCACCAGATCCGGACAGCTCTTTCTTGAGCTGGTCCAAGTCGGTGTCCCAGGTGCGGTACTTCAGGTCGCGTGCGACCTTCGTCTGCTTGGCCTTTGCACGGCCGCGCCCCATAGCGTCGACCCCCTCGCACAAGTCAACCGGGTACGCAGCGTGGCGCCCACGGATCAGTCGTCAGTAATCGTGGTTAAAGGATACCCGCAGCGGGGGATCGACACACGCACCGGCCCCCTGGCTGGTACGTCGCAAGCCCCGGACGCCGTGCCGGAAAGGGCAGAAGACGCGCCGGTGGGGTGAACCGGTCCCCTCAAACCGGCTCACCCCACCGCGTCCAGGCCCCGCCGGGTCAGGGTTACTTGACCTCGCGACGTGAGCTTGCCCACAGTCCGACGATGGTCGGAAGGACGATCCAGACCCCGACCGCGGTCAGCGTCTCGGGCACCATCCCGTGCAGATCGCGCTCGGCGATCCGGCCCAGCGCGCCGAACACGTCCAGGTAGTTCGCGTTGTCCTTGAACAGCGCCGGGCCGGCCAGCGACCAGGCGGTCGGGGCGATGAAGAAGACCAGGATCGCGACCGCGGTCTGGGCGATGACCGCACCGAAGGCGGCACCCATGATGACGTTCAGCGCGACCGACAGGTACGCGCCGGCCACCTGGCCACCGAGGCCGGTGTACGACGAGGTCTGGTCGGTGAAAGCTCCACCCAGCGCGGTGGCGCCGAGGGCGAGCAGAATAACTCCGGTCATCACCACAGCGCTCAGGACGACCGCGGAGACGAACTTGGCCAGCTGGACCCGGATCCGGCGCGGCGACAGCGTGAACGTGGTCAGCGCGGTCCGCTGGGTCCACTCGCTCGTCATCGCCATCACGCCGATGACCGGCAGGATCAGCATCGTGCCTGCCGAGGCAGCGGCCAGGACGTTGTCGAAGGTGGCCGGGCCCCCGTCGAGGTGGGTGAGCTGCCAGGTGATCGCGGCGAGCCCGATCAGCAGGATCGCGGCGATCAGGACGCGGCCGCTGCGGGTGTCGACGGACTTGCGCAGTTCGACGGCGACGAGTTTGAGGAAGGACTGCCCGCGGGCGGGCGGTAAGGCGGTCGCCACCTCGGCCCGGTGCTTGGCCGGTGCGGTCGGCGCGACGTCAGTGACGGTGGTCATGGTGATGGTCTCCCAGCGATAGGTGTGATCAGGCCGCAGCGGCGGTCGGGGTGGAGGTCAGCTGGAAGAAGAGGTCCTCCAGGCCGGCGCCGTCGCTCTGGCGCAGTTCGATCAGGATCTGGCCGACGGCCGCAGCGGCGCGCCCGACCTGCTCGGCGGTGGCATCGACGCGCAGCGAGCCGTCGGCGAGCGGTTCGAGGTTCAGGCCGGCCGCGGTCAGGGCCTGGTTCAGGCCGATCGGGTCGAGACCGCGGACGAGCGTTCCGCTCCCGGCCAGCAACTCCTCCAGCGAGCCGTCGGCGACGATCCGGCCGCCGCCGATGACGACCAGCCGGTCGACGGTCGCCTGGACCTCGCCGAGCAGGTGGCTGGACAGGATCACGGTGCCGCCGCGCGCTGCGAAGTCGTGCAGCAGGCCGCGCATCCAGCGGATGCCCTCGGGGTCCATGCCGTTGGCAGGCTCGTCGAGGATCAGTACGGCGGGGTCGCCGAGCAGGGCGGCAGCGATACCGAGCCGCTGCCGCATACCGAGCGAGTACTGACCGACCCGGCGCTTGGCGGCGGCGGTGAGCCCGACGGCTTCCAGCATCTCGTCGGCGCGGCCCTTCGGCACACCGAGCAGGCTGGCGTTCAGCTGCAGCGTCTCGCGGCCGGTGCGGCCCGGGTGCTGCGCGGCGGCGTCCAGCATCACTCCGACCACGCGGCCCGGGTTCGGCAGGTCGACGTACCGCTTGCCGGTGATGGTAGAGCTCCCCGAGGTCGGCGGGGTGAGCCCGGTCAGCATCCGCAGCGTGGTCGACTTGCCGGCGCCGTTCGGGCCGAGGAAGCCGGTGATGCTGCCTGGCTGGACGGTGAAGGACACGTCCTGGACGGCCGTGGTGCCGCCGTACCGCTTGGTCAGATTCTCGACTGTGATCATGTCAACGAGTCAACCGCCGTCGACCCCTCCGGCACATCGACCGACCGGCTGCTCCTACCCCCTACGAAAGTCGTCCGGGATCAGCCCTGAACCCACCCGGAAGGTGGACGTGATCGGGTACACCGTCCAACTACGCTGGCGGAATGGGACAGTTGCGGACGTGGCACGCGTGGTGGGTCAGGCACGCCCCACGCATGCGCGACTTCCTGTACATGGCATTCAGCCTGCTCACGTCGGTCCTCCAGGCGACGACTGGTAACAGCTGGGGACCCAAGGACTGGTACGAGCTGGGTATCGGCGTGGTCGCGTCGGTCGCACTGCTGTGGCGCCGGCGGTTCCCGGTCACCGTCACCGTCATCGCGATCATTGCGCTGCTCACCGGCCAGATCTTCATTCCGATGGGACTGGCCCTACTGACCCTGGCGATCCGCCGCCGCGATCTGGTCCTGCTCGGCCTGAGCATCGCCGCGCTCATCGCGTTCGTCGTCAACACGCTGGCCACCGGCGGCCAGTTCTGGGTGACCGTCTTCACTGCACCGTTCCTGGTGGGAACGTGGATCGCGATCGGCGCGTACATCGGGGCCCGCCGGGACCTGATGGTGTCACTCCGGGACCGGGCCGAGCGGGCCGAGGCCGAGCGCGAGCTGCGCAGTGAGCAGGCCCGGCTGGGCGAGCGGGCCCGGATTGCTCAGGAGATGCACGACGTACTCGCGCACAAGGTCTCGCTGATCGCATTGCACGCGGGAGGCCTCGAGGTGAACCCGACCGTGGGTCCGGACAAGGTCGAAGGGTCGGCCCGGCTGATCCGCGAGACCGCGCGGCAGGCGATGGAGGACTTGCGCGAGGTCCTCGGCGTACTGCGTTCCGACGTCAGTGTGGACGGAGCCGACCTGGCTCCCGTGCCTCAGGCCGCGGACCTCGAGAGACTGGTTGCGGCTTCGCGGGCGGCCGGAGTCGGAGTGACCGGCGAGTTCACGCTGCCGGACGACGTACCGGTGTCTGTGGGGCGGACTGTCTACCGCGTGGTCCAGGAGTCGCTGACGAACGTGCACAAGCACGCACGGGGTGCGTCGACCGATGTGTACGTGCATGGAGCCCCGGGTGCGGGTGTGACGGTCCGGGTGACGAACGTCCGACCGGTGGCTGCTGATTCACTGCTCCCAGGCGCGGGCGCCGGACTGGTCGGGTTGCGCGAGCGAGTGCAGTTGGTCGGTGGTCGACTGACGACCGGGCGGACGTTGGAAGGTGGCTGGCAGGTGGAAGCCTGGCTGCCCTGGCCGGACAACAACCGCCAGAACGCCGTTCCTGTCGCGGGACCTCTCTCTGGGCCAGTCTCTGGGCCAGTCTCTGTTGATGAAGGGGAACGATGACGCGGCTGCTGATCGTGGACGACGAGGCGCTGGTACGCGCGGGGCTCAAAATGATCCTCGAGTCCGACGACGACCTGCAGGTGGTCGCGGAGGCCGACGACGGTGCCGACGCGGCGGCCAAGGTGAAGGAGTACCAGCCGGACGTCGTCCTGATGGACATCCGGATGCCACGACTGGACGGACTGGCCGCCACCCGCGAGGTGCAGGCCCTGCCGGATCCGCCCAAGATCGTCGTACTGACGACGTTCGATCTGGACGACTACGTGTTTCGCGCGCTGCAGGCCGGTGCGAGTGGCTTTCTTCTGAAGGACACGCCGCCGCGGGAGCTCGTGCAGGCGGTCAAGGTCGTGGCGGCCGGCGACGCGATGCTGTCGCCGGCGGTGACCCGGCGGCTGATCGGACACTTCGCCGCGGACCCGCGCACGGATCGGCGGCGGGTCGCGCAGGAACGGATCAGCAAGCTGACCGAGCGGGAGCGGGAGGTCCTGGTCGAGGTCGGCCGCGGCCTGCAGAACTCCGACATCGGCAAGACGCTGTTCATGAGCGAGGCGACGGTGAAGGCGCACGTGTCCCGGGCGCTGGTGAAGCTCGGCGCCACCAACCGGGTCCAGGTCGCGATCCTGGCCTACGAAGCCGGCCTGCTGGACGGCTGAGGCGGACATGAGAAACCGGCCCGGGGCCGTCGGAGGGGTGGGGGACGACGGCCCGGGCCGGTTTCGGGGTCAGCGTTCCCGGGGGGAGAGGACGCTGACAAACCGGCGCGCCATGGGACGGGCGCTCACCGGCAGGAGGTGAACTCAGACGCGGCCGAAGGCCACGCTGCTGGTCCAGATCTTCGCCTTCGCGACCGGAGCACCCGGACGCGACGCGTGCCACAGCAGGTTCCCGCCGGCGTAGATGCCGACGTGGTACACGCCGCCTCCACCGCTCTTGAAGAAGACGAGGTCTCCCGGCTTCGCGGCGCTGCGGGTGATGTGCTTGGTGGCGCTGTACTGCTGACGCGACGTACGCGGCAGCTTCTTACCGGCGACCTTGTAGACGTAACCGGTGTACCCGGAGCAGTCGAAGCCACGGGTGGTCGTGCCGCCGTAGCGGTACGGGGTGCCCTTGAGCTTCGCGGCTTCCTTCAGAACCCGGGCGCGGAAGGTGCCGGTGCTGGCGCCGCTGCTACCGCTGCTGACGCTGCCCTTGCCGTAGAGCACCTTGTGCTTGGCGGCCCAGGTGAGCCGACCCCAGGTGTTGCGGTCCATGTAGCCGGTGGACTTGAGACCCCAGGAGGCCTGGAACTTCTTCAGCACCCGGACGGTGCTGTTGCCGAAGTAGCCGTCCGGCCCCAGGTGCAGAGCCTTCTGGACGTACTTCACCGTCGGGCCGGAGTCCCGGAACCGGAGCAACGGCCGGCTCGCGACACCCGTGTGGCCGCGCAGCTGCGCCGCGGTCATCGTGGTGGCCGAAGCGGTCGCCGGCGTCGTGGTCACGCTGAGGGCGGCTCCACCGCCGACGGCGAGGCCGACCGACAGGACGGCTGCCGCGGCCCGCGGGGCCGACGGCTTGCTGATCTTGCGGTGCTTACCCAGGGTCCGGCCGGTGGGCCGGACGGTACTGGACTCGCTGGAATGGCTGACGGCGCGCGAAAGCGACGTCCGCCGGGCAGTGACGGGCATGGTTGTCTCCCGACGCCTGCGAGGTTAGCTGTCGGGTTCGGGCTGGGATTCATAGCCCGGTCCGCTCCCGCGGACTTCACCCCAGGGTTTCGACCACTCACGGTCGAGACCCAACCTCCTGGGTCCCCCACCCCTGCCAATGTTTTCGAGGGGAGCACGTGGGCCTGGCAGGGCTCGGCGTTGACCCGCGTGCGGTTCGTGTTGATTACCGAACCGCCGACGACTGTATAACAGAACGATCACGACGCAAACCCTCAGATCCACAGACACCCTCCTAAAAGGCTCTGAAGGGCTCTCTGACGGGTCAACGAGCCTGGGTGAACACCAGGTGTCCTGAGCGCGTCTGAGCGTGCCGCAGGCTTGAAATGAGGCCCGCAATGTGACCTCGGTCACACTTGATCGTGGCTGTCTGTGACAACGAGCACAGTGTGTACTCAGGGCGCCCTCAAGGTGCCCTGAAGTCCTTGTGGATTCAGGCTTTTTCGAGCAAGGCCCGGAACCGGTCCAGACCGACGTTCCCGCCCGACAACACCACTCCGACGCGCTCCGGCAGCCCATGGATCCGCCCGGCCAGCAATGCGGCCAAGGCACACGCGCCGCTCGGCTCGAGGACGATCTTCAGCCGCTCGAACGCGAACGCCATCGCGGCCACGATCTCGTCGTCGCTGACCAGCTCGACCGCGTCCATCAGCCGCCGGTTCACCGCGAAGGTCAGCTCACCGGGTGACGAGATCGCCTGCCCGTCGGCGATCGTCCGGGGTACGGCGATCTCCACCCGCTCGCCCGCTGCCAGCGAGCGAGCATGGTCGTCCCCAGCGGCCGGCTCGACGCCGATCATCCGAATCCCCGGCGCCAGCATCGTCGCGGCGGTCGCGCAGCCGGCCATCAGCCCGCCGCCTCCGACCGGGACCAGCAGTGCACCGAGGTGGCCGACCTCCTCGATCAGCTCGAGTGCAACCGTCCCCTGCCCGGCCATGACGTCGTAGTGGTCGTACGGCGGTATCAGCGTGAGGCCCTGCTCGGTCGCCAGTTCTTCGGCCAGCGCGGCCCGGTCCTGCGTGTAGCGGTCGTAGTTGACGACTTCAGCGCCGTACCCGCGGGTGGCGGCGAGTTTCGTCGGCGGTGCGTCGATAGGCATCAGGATGACCGCCTTGGTCCCGGCGATCCGGGCGGCCAGGGCGACGGCCTGGGCGTGATTACCGGATGAGTACGCGGCGACGCCGTACCGGAGTTGTTCCGGGCTCAGTCGGCTGATCGCGTTGAACGCGCCGCGGAACTTGAAGGCGCCGATGCGCTGCAGGTTCTCGGCCTTGAGGAACACCTGGGCACCGACCCGCTCGTCCAGGGTCCTCGACGTGAGTACCGGCGTACGGTGGGCGACCCCGGCGATGCGCTCGGCGGCGGCCCGGACATCTGTGAGACTCAGCTCGGCCATGGAGGGACGCTATCTGCTCTTGCGTTCGCATGATGTCAAGAAGCGGCGGACTGCTCCGTACTGATGATCGAGAGGCACCCACACCGGGGGCCGCGGCTGAAGGAGACACCGTGAACTACCTACTGGTCCTGAACATCAACCCCGACGTGCTGGCCGCGCTGACCGAGGAGGAGCAGCAGGCGATCGGAGCGGGGCACCAGAAATTCATGGACACGATCAAGGCGTCGGGCGAATTCCACAGCACGGTCGCGCTGACCGAGCCGGCCAAGAGCGCGGTGGTCAAGGTCCGCAACGGCGTACCGGCCGTGACCGACGGGCCGTTCGTGGAGTCGAAAGAGTTCCTGGGCGGGTTCTATCTCATCGACGTGGCGAGCGCGGAGCGTGCCTACGAACTGGCCGCGATGATCCCGGACGCCGGGATCGAGGGCCTCGGTGTCGAGGTCCGTGGGGTCGTGTTCGCCGACGGGCTCTAGACGTCACAAGGGGTTCTCCACGGTGTGGAGAACCCCTTGTTTTGTTGAGCTTTCAGGATGTCTGGTCGTCGACGTTCGCGTCGGCGGCGTTCTTCTTGATCGACTCGATGCCGTTGAGGGCCGCGGACTTGGTCTTGTAGCTCTCACTGCTGGTCGCGATGATCTCGCCGTTCCCGGCCTTCAGCCGGAAGCGGAACTCGCCCGACTTGTCCTCGTACAGTTCGAACTTCCCCGCCATCGGTATACCTCCACCTGGATTGGTATCACTGCGTTTCGGAGCGTAGCGCCGTCAGCCCGCCGGGACCTCACGCACCACGCCGGGCGGGCCGGACCAGCCGGGCCACGGACCTGGCGGAGGGCTGTCGCCGTCGGGCCGCTCCTCTTCCACCGTCTTGTACGGCGTCATGCCGCGCGCCTCGTAGTTCTTGAGTGCCGCCGGCCCGTCGAAGGTGTTCGTGTTCACCCAGACCCTGGTGATCGGGTCGACGTCGTCATGCCGCTCGTGCAGAGTCCAGGCGTTCCGCAGGCCGACCGTGAGGAGATGACCGCCGATTCCGCGGCCGAAGAAGGCACGGAGGAGTCCGAAGTTCTCGATCTCGACCTCGTCGCCGACGCCGCGGATAGCGACGTACCCGGCCGGTATACCGCCGACCCAGGGGACGTAGGTCTCGAAGCCCGGTCGGCTCAGCCACTCGACCCACTGGTCCCAGTTCCACCCGAGTTTGCCGAACCAGTGCCAGTGCCCGCCGACAGCGGTATAGAGGTAGCGGGCGAACTCCGGTGCGACCTCCTCGACCCGACGCACCTCGACCGGCTGCTCACGCGCCGGCACCAGCTCGTCCGGACTGTTCTGTTGCAGGTAGGTCATGACGCTGACTGCCAAGGACTGCTCCCTACTACTTGAGTACGCCTTACTTGAGTACGCCGCGGATGCCGGCGACCGTCATCTCGATCCCCAAGGAGTAGTAGCGCTCCCTGTCGTCCGTGCAGATCAATGCGTCCGCGGCAGCGGTGACCAGCGGATACTTCCGCGGCGGCAAAGCGGCCAGAGACGCGCGCTTGCGCCGCAGTGAATCCTCACGCGCGATCGGGTCATTCACCTCGCGTGCGACCGGATCCGTGGTGACCAGGGCGATCAGCGCGCAGAACGCCTGCCGGCCGACCTGGGCGGCGTCGTTGACGGAGAACCCGCCCGCGGTCAGCAACTCCAGGGCCCGCTCGGACAGGTCCAGCCCCGGCTCGGCGATCAGGATGCGAGTGAGCGTGAGGTCCGCCAGCCGCGGGTGGGCGCGGAGCGCGGTCACGAAGGCGGTCAGCAGGGTCTGCAGTTGCTTGTCCCACGCCTCGTCGCTCGGCTCGGGCAGGACGACGTCCGACAACATCCGGTCGCCGACAGCGGCGAGCAGGTCGTCCTTGTCCTTGAAATGCCGGTACAGCGCCATCGGGGTGACGCCGTGCAGCGTGGCCAGTCGCCGCAGTGTCACGGCGGCCGGTCCTTCGTCGTCGGCGATCTTCAGCGCGGTGTCGACGACCTTCTCCGGATCGAGCCGCGGGGCGGGTTCTTTGCTGGTCACGTTGACAAGTTTACACCGTAGACCTACTGTCTACTATGTAAGCTTACGGCGTATACATACAGTGCATACATACAGCGTAGACACACTCTCTTCTCGGTGAGGTAGACATGCGACGCAGTCCTTGGGCCACCCTGGCGGTGCTGGCTCTCGCGCAATTCATCGTGGTGCTCGACGTGACGATCGTGAACGTCGCGTTGCCCCACATCCAGGCGGATCTCAACTTCTCCGCCGACTCCCTGCAATGGGTGATCAACGCCTACACCCTGCTCTTCGGCGGCTTCCTGCTGCTCGGTGGACGGATGGCCGACCTGCTCGGGCCGCGCCGGGTGTTCGTCGGCGGGCTGTTGCTCTTCGGCGTGACCTCGCTGATCGCCGGACTGTCGAGTTCACCTGAGTTCCTGATCGGTGCCCGGGCAGTGCAGGGCCTTGGTGGCGCACTCTTGTCACCTGCCGCGCTGGCGATCCTGACGACGACGTTCGCGCATGGCCGCGAGCGGAACATCGCAATGGGCGTCTGGGGTGGTCTCGCCGGGCTCGGCGGGACACTCGGTGTCGTGGCCGGCGGCGTGCTGGTCGATTCACTCAGCTGGCAATGGGTCTTCTTCGTCAACGTGCCGATCGTGCTCGCGCTGGTCGCCGTGGTCCCCGTGTTCGTTCGCGACGTACGGCATGCCACTGGACCTCGGACGTTCGACACCCTGGGTGCTGTGCTCGGCACGGCCGGCCTGATGGCAGTGGTGTACGGCGTGGTGCGGTCCGAGCCGTCCGGGTGGGGATCGGCCGAGGTCATCGGCGTACTGGTTGCCGGAGTGGCTCTGCTGAGCGCATTCGTGGTCGTGGAGAGGCGGTCCCCGGCTCCGCTGGTGCCGATGCGGCTGTTCAAGTCGCGTGCGTTGAGCGTGTCCGGCGCATCGCTCGGTCTGAACGGTGCCGGCTTCCTGTCCATGTTCTTCCTGACTGCTATCTACCTGCAGCAGGTCCGTGGTGACAGTGCGCTCGAGGCTGGAGTCCACTTCCTGCCGATGGGTGGTGCGGCCATCGTTGGGGCCGTGCTCGCCGCTCAGCTCGTGCAGCGCCTCGGCACTCGCACAGTCCAGCTCGGTGGCGCCGTACTGAGCGTTGTCGGTCTGCTCCTGCTCTCACAGGCGGACGCCACCGGCAGCTACGTGTCACAGCTTCTCCCTGGGCTGATCATCTTCGGACTCGGCATCATCGGGGTCGGCGTGCCCGGCCAGATCAACGCGGTCTCCGAGGTCCGGCCTGCTGAGGCCGGCGCCGCATCCGGCGTGGTGAACGCGATGTACCAGGTGGGCGGCGCACTGGGCCTGGCCATCGTCACCACTGTCTCTATCTCTCACACCACCAGCGAGCTGACCCACGGTGCCACCCAGCAGGCAGCACTCCAGTCCGGCTTCGAACGCGGCCTCCTGGTCGCAGCGCTCTTCTCCGTGGCCAACGTCCTCCTGACCCTGGTCACTCCCCAGTTCCAGCCCACCCCGGAGCAGTTGGCCGAGGCAACAGCAGCCGCATGATTTCCCGTGTGAGCGCCACGCCGACCGCGTGGCGCTCACGCAGGTCCTTGTCTCCCACCGCGTGCAGGTTCAGGATGACGGCGGAAGGGGAGGGTGCATGAGAATTCGTCGATTGGTAGTTGCCGCAACAATTTCGTCCGCGTTGGTTGCCGGGGTGGTTTCGGTACCGCTCGCGACCGCCGCGCCGTCGAAGCCGGCCCAAGCGAGTTACACACCGCCGCCTGTGCAGTGGGGCGCGTGCAGCATTCCACGCTTGGTGACCGCGGGAGCACAGTGTGGTTACGTCGTTGTGCCGCTCGATTACGACCATCCGAACGGGACGAAGATCCAGCTCGCGGTGTCGCGCGTCAAGCACAAGACACCCGATGCGCAGGCGCAGGGGCCGATGCTGGTGAATCCAGGGGGGCCGGGCGGGTCAGGTCTGATCTACGCGATCTTCGGAGACTTCGTGCCGCATGGCGCCGGTGACTCCTACGACTGGATCGGATTCGATCCACGGGGTGTCGGTGCGAGCAAGCCCGCGCTGAGCTGCATCCCTGACTACGCCGGCTACAACCGTCCGTTCTACGTGCCGGTCACGCCGAAGATCGAGCAGACCTGGCTCAAGCGTTCCAAGGCCTACGCGAAGGCTTGCGACGCCGACCAGCATGCACTGCTCGGCCACCTCAAGACCATCGACTCGGCGCGCGACATGGAGAGCATCCGCAAGGCTCTCGGCGCACCGCAGATCAACTACTACGGATTCTCGTACGGCACCTACCTCGGTCAGGTGTACGGGACGCTGTACCCGAGCAAGCTGCGGCGCGTCGTCTTCGACGGCGTCGTGGACGCCCGCCGAGTCTGGTACGCCGCCAACCTCGACCAGGACGTCGCCTTCAACAAGAGCATCAAGGTGTACTTCGCGTACGTCGCCGCCCACGACTCGACCTGGCATCTCGGCAAGACCGAGGCCGCGGTCGAGCAGCGCTACTACTCCGAGATGTACAAGCTCATCCGCCACCCGGCCGCCGGCAAGATCGGGCCGGACGAGTGGAATGACATCTTCACGCAGGCGGCCTACTACGTGTACGGCTGGGTCGATGTGGCCAACGCGTTCGCCGCATGGGTGCACGACAAGGACGCCGCGCCGCTGGTCGACCTGTACGGCGGCCCGCCGTTCGAGGACAACGGGTTCGCCATGTACCTCGCTGTCACGTGTACCGACGCCAAGATGCCGACCAACTGGAACGTGTGGCGGCGCGACAACTGGCGTACGTACGCGAAGGCGCCGTTCCTGACCTGGAACAACGCCTGGTTCAACGCACCCTGCGTCTACTGGCCCGCGAAGGCCGGCAAGCCGGTCAAGATCGACGGCAGCAAGGTGAAGAGCCTGTTGATGATCAACGAGACCCTCGACCCGGCAACGCCGTACTCGGGTGCAATCCAGACCCGCAAGACGTTCCCGAACTCCGTCCTGATCGAGGGTGTCGGCGGGACCACGCACGCGGGCTCGCTGTCGGGTGTCACGTGTACTGACGACCGCATCGCGGCGTACCTGGAAACGGGCGCACTCCCTGCCCGCAAGGCCGGCAACCGCTCAGACGTCCAGTGCGATCCCGTCCCAGCACCAGAGCCGGAAGCCGCGACCGCTGCGGCGACAGCCAAGTCCTCTACTACAGCGGGCACTCTCGCGCTGCGTAGAAGTTTGGCTGCACCGATCAGATAGTGCGTCGGGACCACTCCGCCTGCTCTGCAGCGACAGCGCAGGCGGAGTGGCCCTTCGAGCCTGTTGTGAGTCTCCCGCCCGTAACGTGATCGCATGACTCCACTGACCTGGCCGAACTGCAGCAACGTGCGAGACCTCGGTGGAATGCGGACGGCATCCGGCCGGCCGATGCGGTCGGGGGCCCTCATCCGCAGCGACAACCTCGACCAGCTCGACGACACCGGCCTGGCGGCAGTCCAAGCCCACGGCATCAGCCGCTTCATCGACCTCCGCAGCGCCTGGGAGTGCGCAGCCTTCCCGTCGCCGTTCTCGACCGACCATCGGTGGCTCAACATCCCACTGACAGACCCCGACGACCCAGACGACCCCGATCTCTTCAAGCAGTACCGCATCCTGCTCGACGAACGGTCGCAACGATTCGCGGCGGCAGTTGGCGCGATCGCGGATGCTCCTGCCGGGCCTGTCGTCGTCAACTGTCACGCGGGTAAGGATCGGACCGGTCTGCTGATTGCGCTGGTGCTGGACCTTCTCGGCGTACCGGTCGAGGACATCACCGCGGACTACGCGGCCACCGTCTACGAACCAGCGCCTGACCCCGAGACCGTTCGGGGGATCCTCATGCACATACATAGGCGGTACGGCGGTTCCGCGGCGTACGTCCTGCAGTTTGGTGCGACTCCGGCACAGCTCACCGCACTGAGGGTCCGCTGTATGGGTTAGCGGGGCCAATCGCCGGTGGTGCCGTCGAGTTGTTCTCGGAGGATGTCGGCGTGGCCGGCGTGGCGGCTGGTTTCGGCGAGTACGTGGACCAGGACGTTGAAGAGCATCACGTTCGGGCGCGGCCACCAAGGGACGTGAGCGGGAGCGTCGATCGGGAGGGCTGCGATGGTCGCGTCCGAGTGTTCCCAGACGCGGCGGTAGCGGTCGATGAGCTCGGCCCGCGTCTCATCCGCAGTCGCTGACATATCCGAACCGCGAGCCTCCAGGTCGTCCCACCGAGGCAGGTCCTCGGGAAACGGCCGCCCGAAGATCTCCCCGAAGTACCTCGACTCCGTGAGCGTCAGATGCTTCACCAGGCCCAGCAGGTTGGTCCCACTCGAGGTCAGCGGCCGTCGTACGTCGTACTCCGCAAGCCCCTCGAGCTTCCACAGCATCACCTGCCGGATGTCGCGCAGATCCCCGTGCAGATACGCCTTGGCAAAATCGTCAATCACCGCAGCAGCCTTCCACTATCGTGCAGTCGTGTCGCGCCCGCTGCTCTTCCTCGATGTCGACGGAACGCTCCTTCCCTTTCGCTCGCAGTTGGAGCCGACGGCTTCCGCACCCGAAGGCGACCCACTGCTGCAGAGCATCAACCCTGACCATGGACGCTTGCTAGCGGCATTAGGTTGTGACCTGATCTGGGCCACGGCCTGGATGACCGAGGCGAACGACGACATCTCGCCGATCCTGGGGTTTCCCCAGTTGCCAGTGGTGATCTGGCCCGAGCGTTCCTCCCAGGACGATCAGGACGAGCAAGCCGGACTCCACTGGAAGACCCGCGCCCTCGTCACTTGGGCCGCCGGCCGCCCTTTCATCTGGGTCGACGACGAAACGACCGACGCCGACCGCGCTTGGGTCCAAACCCACCACCCGGCCCAAGCCCTCGTCCACACCGTCGCCCCCGAGGTCGGTCTGACCCCGGCCGACTTCACCACTCTCCGAGAGTGGCTGACCACCGTGTCGTAGACCCGAGTGCCACCATTCACGCGTACGACGCCAACGGCGGCGTCGTCTACGCCACTCCCAAAACCGTCCGGAACAGCAGGCCCAGTTCGACGCCTGTTACACCAACCCCGAAGGCACAAAGATCGTCCGCTCGCCGGCCAACGGAAAGTCGAAACCCCCGTCCTTCCGTACGTCGGGCCTCATGAGCTCATGCAGTCGGACGCGGTACAACTGTTCCTTTGAACACCGTTGCGCTAGCTCACTCACCCTTGTAGCAAAGGCAAAACGGATGGCCGGCAGGGTCGGCGTACACGGGACAGCTGCCGCCCTGCGGCGGTAGCAGCGTTCCTCCGAGCGCCAGGGCGAGGCGTTCTTTCTCAGCCCGGTCGTCGAAACCGACGTCGAAGTGCATCTGCGGTGGGTATTCAGGGTCGGGCCAGCGTGGTGGTCGGTAGTCGGGAACGCGCTGCAACGCAAGCATCGGCGTCCGCTCGCCGTCCCGCGCGATCACGATCCGGTCGGCCGAGTCTTCGACCGTACGCGGCATATCCAGTACGGCGCCCCAGAACCGTGCCAGCGGTGATGGATCCGCGCAGTCGATCACCACGCGGGCAAGCGTGCCGACGCGGTCCGTGGGTTTGGCCGGCCCGGGGTAGAGACAGAAGGGATGCCCCACCGGGTCGGCGTACACGCGCCAGCCCGGGAAGTCCTCCAGCTTCGTGGCGCCATGCTCCAGCACCGCGTACTCCGCGGGCTCCAGTTCAGCAACCTGCACATCGAGGTGGATCTGGGTCGGATTTGCCGGATCACCCCAGCGCGGAGGTCGCATTCGACCCTCGCCCACCCCGATCCGCCCACGGGTGAGCATCGTGTAAAACGCGCGTACCTCGTCCTCACGCTCCTCGGGGCAACCCACAACGACCGAGAATCGTCCATCCTGCTCGTCGGCGTCGACCGAAGTCCCGACGACCTTGCCGGCCGCGTCGAGCACCACGCTCACAAACGCCTCACCGCGGCTACCGGTCAAGACAACGCGGACCATGTGCTCATTGACCTGCCGAGCACTGCTCACCGTTCGCTCCGACCCCGCGAACTCCGCTACGTCTGGCTGCCAGGACCCGACGATCCACGGCCCCGGATCCCACCCAACCAGACCGCACACCGCCTTGGCCCCCGCCACATCGGCCCGCTCCAACGCCCCAACCCAACGGCACGCGACGTCGACCAGATCCTCCGGCATCCCCGTAGTCTCACGTGCGCGGCCAAACCCATCAAGACTCGAGGGCCACTGGACCTGCAGTTGATGTGTCTAGCTGGTACCCATAGTCCGCCGTGCCGTGCGCAGCACCCCAACGACGGCGCCGATGAGCCACAGCGCGACAGCCACCGACGCCATCCCCCCACTCCAGAAGCCGGACAGGGACAACACCGCGACCGCATAGGACACCCAGATCGCCCACGTCGGCAGGGCACCCGCCCGCTGGGCGATCCGCGTCGTGACGGCGACCACCACACCGCAGCCGATCAGCCCGGTCAGCGCGAGGACCTGCCCCGCCATGCCCAACGCGCGAACGGTGTCCGGGTCGGCAGTGAACTCGTCCGACCATGCCGCAAACGCGTTCGCCACATCGAGCGAGACCCCGGTGATCATCAGCCCACCGAACATCGCTGCAGCAGGCACGATCGTGTGCCCAAGCGGGTCACCACCAGACAGCCGGTCCAACACAAGCCGCAGACCAGTAGCGAACCAGAGCAGCAGCGCAACCCCACCCGCAAGCACAGGCAACGCAAACCCAGCCGCAACCTGCCGCCCATCATCATTGAGCCTCGCAAGGATCGCGGCGTCCGACATACCCGCATCGTCGACCCCCACCAAATACCCCAGCCCCACCCCCACAACAAACAACCCAACCGAAGCCGCCCCCGCCCACCCCGCCCGCCGAAGACCTCGCGACTCGTCCACCCCGCCTCCCCCTGCCACCGCCCGGCCCAAGCACCAGAACCCGCCCTGAGCCCGACGTAACCCCAATCCGAGTGTGCACACGCGCCGCCCCCAGCAGCAATGACCCGCAACCGCCGATCGGTTAGCTGTTGGGCGCGTAGTAGTTGGTGAGCATTTCGGTGGGCCAGGTCGGTTGGTGGACGGATCCGCGGGGGCCGAAATCGGCGAACCAGGGCTTGATGTCGAGGACAGGGGTCCCGTCGACGGCGTCAAGGTCTTCGACATGTAGATCCAGCCGGTCGACCTTCACCAGCCGGCATCGCGAAACTCCGAGCCAGTTACGGCGGCGCATGTTGCGGTGCCCGAAGGTGCCTACCTCTGGCCAGTCGGGGTTGTCGCGAGGCCGGCGTGCGCCCAGCGGGAGATCGGTCCGGTCCGTCAGGTGAAAAGAGAACACCACCTCAAGGTGCGAGAACTCCTCGAGCCCCTGCGTCGCGTCAGCATCGAACAGTCCGCCGTCAATCCGGATGATCGCCTGAGTCCCGCCCCAGTAGTCGTCCGTAGGCTCGATCCGACCACCAACGACATGCGCAACAGGCTGAAGAGTGATCGGCTGGTCGGTCATCGTTCCCCTTATTAATAAGGCGCCGCCAGCGATCGACCGCGGCGAGTATCGGGCTACCCGCTGTAGCTTACGGCCGATCGAACCAGCCCGGTATCGCCTGCTCGGCCGGCACGAACTCCTCAGCTCGACCCTCGCGGGTCGCTTGCAGGGCATCATCGAAGCCCGGATCCGAGTACGCAACCACCCGCAGCCGCCAGAGATGCAGCACATCTCGCAGCTGCTGAAAGCGCCACACCTCGTGGGCAGCATCCAGGCCACCGCGGTGCTCGCTGAGGAACTGCTCATGCCACTTGCCCGGCAACATACGGAGGATCTCGCTCGGGTCCTCCGGCGAGCCCTGCATCGGCTCAGCGGTCATAGCACCAGATTATTCTGAGCAGACCCTTCGCAGATCAAGCTATCCACACCCCCGTGAGCCGACCATTCTCTGCCCCGCGACCGGATCAGCGAAGCTCCCGTTCGTCGCGACCACAGTCGCCTTGCGAGAGACGGCCGGCGCCGGCCGTCGATACGCGCGATGAGCGCGTACCGACGACGAGCGGCGTCATGCGAGCGTCACGTAGCGGTTGATGCCAGCCAGCGTTTCCAGCTTGCGACTGTCGCGCGCATGCTCGGATCGGCGAGGACGTCCAGAAGGAAGCGTGCTCGCAGGCGGACGATCGGGTCGGGCGAGTCTAGGCACTGGGCGACCGGATTGCGCAGGTCGGGCCCGTCCAGCCGGCGCGCCAGCAGCACAAACCCGCGGTCCTCGCAGCGGTGCTCGCGGCGGACCGCGGCCACGACCAGCTCGACCAGCGCCGCCCGCGAGTCTCGGGGTACCTCGATACTGGCAAGGCCCCGTAGGACGTCCTTCTTGAGACCCCATGGCGAACTCGGCGAGCACCAGTCCTGCGGGTAGGCGACCTCCCACTGTAAGAAGAGCACGGCGAACGGCACGAGACGGCGCAGGGCGGTGGGATCCCGGCGGCCGAAAGGCAGGCTCTCGGTGATGAATTCCGACAGGATGCCGGAGAAGCCACGGTCTCGGGCTTCCCGCATGGCGGCCTCGGCCTGGTCGCTCGCCGCCCCCAGGGCCGGTGAATCCGAGAAGTCGAAACTGCCGCCGTTTGCCCAGTACGCCGCGTTGCAGCGATCCAGGGCATCCCGCCAGTCACTGGCGTCCGCCTCGCGGCGGCGAAGGGCCGCAGCGCGTACCGCCGGGTCGGGATCGACCAGGCCAAACAGCCAACCGTGGTCGTAATCGTCGCGGCTCTCCACGGCGAGCAGCATCGCACACGCCACGTCCCCAGCGACCCCGACCGATCGTGCCGCGATCCGCACACGGCAACGTGATCCGCACCCCATCGCCAACCACTGAGACGTCTGGCCCATGCGGTGTTGCCCGGCGTCGTAGTACATCCATCCGACGATTTCGCACAGCTCGGCCACGGCGGAGAAGAGATTCGAGCGGGAGTGTGCCTCGACTTCCCTTTGCAGCATGGGCAGAGCGACGTCGTGGAGATACCTCCTGGCAGTGGTCCCGCACTCGGGCGCCGCCTGCGCGTCGTTCGATGGTGTCGAGGCGGAGATCATGGTTCGGACCTGATCGACGCTGGCGCTTGTGACGCGGCCGCCGTCCGAGGTTGCGAAGGCTTGCCCAACAGGCACTAAAAACCCGTCCCACGAAGGGACGGGTGGATGTGTTCACGACTCTAGCTGGTCGGATTGTGACTAGCAAGTTGTGACAGGAGTTGTCGGAACCTTTCTGTCGGAGGCTGCCACCAGTGGCGGCTCCGCCGTTACCAGCCGGCTGGGCGGCTGTGGGAGCCGACTTGGGGTGGGAGTTGCGAGTTGGCAAAGTCTGCGGGATCTAGCTGGTGCCACCAGTGGTTTCCTACTCCGTCCGTAGGCCGTCCTTTGAGGTCCCCTGCCAGGTATCCCCGCTGAGGGTTGATCAGCCCTACTGGGATGAGGCCGCGTGCCTTCTGGATCGGAAGCTTCAGGTCGCTGTCGTTCGACACCACAACGGCCGCGTCAACAGCGCCCGTGAGCGCATCGATGAGCAGGTGCGAGGCGACGTTGACATCTGAACCCTTCTCCTCGGTGTTCAACACGCTGACCAGGAACTGAGCGTCATGCACGGGCTTCGACGATGAGTCCAGCACCATGACCGGCCAACTAGAGGTCACCAGGACTGGCCTACCGCGGTCGTCCTTCGTGGCGAGCGGTGCGACCTTGGTTCTCGCTACATATCTGCCGTACTCGATGTGGTCGACGCAGCTGCTGGTAGACAGCGCCCTGAGATAGGTCTCTTGGTCGGCGTGGCCGGACGCGTTCGTTCGAACGTCGATCCGAGCCGTGCAGTAGACGATTCGATCGATCGATGCCGTCGGCCACCTCGGCTTTCGAGCGAGTACGCCGTCCACCATCTTGCGGATGTCCAGCCATCGCCAACCAGGCTGACTCCGTCCGCACAGATCGCGGCCTCCGTAGTACAGGTTGTATCCGTCTACATACACACCGACACGCATGCTCCGAAATTAGTGCACTTTGCGCGGTTCGAGTAATCAGCCTTCGAACCAGCTGTGGATAGGACATGCGGTGATGGTCGTACGACGTGCTCGGTCTGCCTGATCTGATCAGTATCGCGCCGGCGGATGTGGCCCGCCCCGGACGTGGTCGCTCGCGCGCGGCAGCGCGCAGGCCGCGGGCGGTAGCCCGCAAGGAAGGTCGGGTGGGCGGGAGCGCGCGGAGCGGGCGCTGTGAGGAGCGGAGCGACGAATGGCGGCTGCGTAGCACGCGGGGAAGAAGTCCTCATGAAAAAACCCTCACCGGTTAAGGAGAGGGTGGAGTGTGGTCAGGGGCGGTCTCGAACCGCCGACCTTCCGCTTTTCAGGCGGACGCTCTACCAGCTGAGCTACCTGACCCGGGGAGAAAGTTCGGCGGCGGTGTGTTTTACACCGCCGCCTTCTCCTGGCGACCCAGACGGGACTCGAACCCGCGACCTCCGCCGTGACAGGGCGGCACGCTAACCAACTGCGCTACTGGGCCAGATGACTCGACGATCTTACAGCATCCTCGAGGTGGTTCTGACACCGGTCTTTCGACCGTATCCCCAACGGGATTCGAACCCGCGTTACCGCCTTGAAAGGGCAGCGTCCTAGGCCACTAGACGATGGGGACTCGGACCGCGGGAGCCGAAGCTCCAGGGACAGCCGTAAGCATAGAGGAGACCGTGCCAGCTTCCAAAACGAGATACTGGGGGTGTGATGGAGATGAGCCGGGCGAACTTCGAGGCGCTGGTTTCGCAGGCGTTGGACGAGATACCCGAGGAGCTCGGGCTGCTGATCGAGAACGTGGCGGTGTTCGTCGAGGACGATCCACCGCCGGGCGATCCGGAGCTGCTCGGGATCTACGAAGGCATCCCGTTGACCGAGCGCGGGCACGACTACGGCGGCGTCCTGCCGGACCGGATCACGATCTACCGGAACCCGACACTGGCGATCTGCGACACCTTCGGCGACGTCCTCGATGAGGTGAACATCACCGTGGTGCACGAGATCGCGCACCACTTCGGCATCGACGACGCCCGGCTGCACGAGCTCGGCTACGGATGACAGAACGTCGTACGACGGGATCGGTCAGGACCGTGAGAACAGCAGCTTCCACGGCATCAGGGCCGACTCGAGTTGCACCTTCAACGTCATCTTCGACGCGCCGACCGTGCGCTCCTCGAAGCGGATCGGGACCTCGGCGATCTTCAGGCCGCGCTTCACCGTGCGGTAGTTCATCTCGACCTGGAACGAGTACCCGTTGCTCTCGATGGTGCCTACGTTGATCCAGCGCAGCGTGTCGGCCTTCCAGGCCTTGAACCCGGCTGTGGCGTCCTTCACGTGCAGTCGCAGGATCGCGTTCACGTAGAAGTTGGCCCAGGCAGAGAGCGCGCGCCGGTGCCAGCCCCACTCGGCTGCGGCCTCGCCGCCCTCGACGTACCGGGATCCGATCACGACGCCGGCGTCCGTCGTCCGCAGCGTCTCGACCATGGTCGGGATCACGGACGCCGGGTGGGACAGGTCGGCGTCCATCTGGATGACGATGTCGGCGCCCTCGTCCAGGGCGCGGGTGATTCCGGCGATGTAGGCGCGGCCGAGGCCGTCCTTCGCGGTGCGGTGCAGTACGCCGACGTGCTCCGGCGACTCCTTGGCCAGTGTGTCGGCGACGTCACCGGTCCCGTCCGGGGAGTTGTCGTCGACGACGAGCATCTCCAGGCCGGGCAGGTTCAGGTCGGACAGGAGCCCGGCCAGCACGGGCAGGTTCTCCCGCTCGTTGTAGGTCGGTACGACGACCACGATCTTGGTCAGCTCACCCATGACTTTCCTTTGTCGGAGACACCGCAAACTACCGTATCCACGAGTGAGCCTTCGTTACAGCCGGGTAAGAGCGCCAACCAGGGGTGTCGTTAGAGCTGGGTAAGGGCCTCTGGGACGGTGGCGAAGATGCGGAACTGGCCGCCCAGGCCGGTGACGGCGAGTGGGCGGTCGACCGGGCGGCCGACGCCGACCAGGGCGAGGGTGATGTTCTGCTCGCCGGCCAGGTTCCGGGCCTCGACGAGGTTGCCGAGACCTGCCGAACTGCAGAACGTGACGGCGGAGACGTCGATCAGAACCAGCCGGGCCGGTGGGGCGACGGCCGCGCGGATCGACTCGGAGGCGAAGTCGGTGGTCGCGATATCGATTTCACCGGACAGCCTGACCAGCAGTACTCCCGGTTCCAGTTCCTCGGTCACAGCGTCGAAAGTCGTTCTGATCATCTCGCCGTCCCGCGGCTCTGGGTGGCTTGTCACGCCGGTATCTCCCCCGGGTAGCGCCACGAACGCCGGTAGGTCCTGGCGGATGGAACTGCCCTGGTCTCACCGTATGCCCCAACGAGCGAGCCTCACAACGGGTGTGCCGCTGATGACCCCGGAGCGTGACCTGACCCCGTGGACGTCGCTGTAAGCGCTGCCACTCAATCAAGCACATGACGGACCCACCCGGTGATAGACAAGGGCAATGGGTGTACTCGAAGGAAAGGCTGCCCTCGTCACGGGCGGATCGCGGGGGATGGGCGCCGCGATCGTACGGCGGTTGGCCGCCGACGGAGCCGTGGTCACCTTCAGCTACGTCGCCAACGAGGCCAAGGCCGCGGATGTGGTCGCCGAAGTGAAAGCAGCCGGCGGTACGGCGTTCGCCGTACAGGCGGATCAGGCCGACTTGAGCGCGACCGAGGAACTGTTCGAGCGTGCGCTCGAGCCGACCGGCTCACTCGACATCGTCGTGTGCAGCGCGGCCCAGGTGATGCTGAAGCCGATCGCCGACGTCACCGAGGAGGAGTACGACCACATCTTCGCGATCAACGCGAAAGGCCCGTACTTCGCCATCAAGGCCGCCGGCCGCGTCCTGTCCGACGGCGGCCGGATCGTGGCGATCTCGAGCCTCAACACCGCCCTGCCCTTCGCGGGCAACTCGCTGTACACCGCGAGCAAGGGAGCGCTGGAGCAGATCGTGAAGATCGCCGCGCGCGAGTACGGTCCCCGCGGCATCACCGTCAATACGGTCTCGTCCGGTGCGACCGACACGGACATGTTCCGCGACTCCAACCCGCCCGAGGTCCAGCAGACGCTGGTGGCGATGACCGCGCTCGGCCGGGTCGGCCAGCCGGCCGAGGTCGCGGACGTGGTCGCGTTCCTGGCCGGCCCGGACGGCCGCTGGATGACTGGCCAGAACCTCCGCGCGACCGGCGGTCTGGTCCTCTGAACACGCAGGACCTGCTGGCAGAGGTTGACGCCGTCGCCGACCCGGCGACGGCGGAGGTGCTGTCGCGCTACTTCCAGCTGCAGCCTGGAGGGTACGGCCACGGCGACCAGATGATCGGCGTGAAGCTGTCGACGATCCGTGGCATCCTCAAGCCGTACCTGCGCGCCGACCTCCCGTTGCCCGAGCTCGAGCAAGCCCTCGCCGGCCCGGTCCACGAGCACCGGCTGACGATCCTCTGCCTGCTGGCCGATCGAGCCTCCCGCGCTCTCCAGCCGCGTACGGCGAACCCCGCCGAAGTCACCGCGATCCACGAGCTCTATCTACGCAGTACGGCGTACGTCAACAACTGGGACCTGGTCGACTGCAGCGCACCACAGATCGTCGGCGGCTACGTACGAGACAAACCCCGGGACATTCTTTACGAATTGGTGCACTCGGCAACGTTGTGGGAACGCCGGATCGCCTTGGTGGCAACGCAATTCCTGATCGGAGTAGGCCAGACCGCGGACACCTACGCGCTCGCGGTCGAAGTGCTCGACGATCGCGAAGACCTTATTCACAAGGCGTCCGGCTGGATGTTGCGGGAAGCCGGTAAGCGCGTCTCGGAGCCGGAGCTACGAGCGTTCCTCGATCAGTACGCGCCGCGGATGCCGCGCACCATGCTCCGCTACGCCATCGAGCGACTGGCCCCCGACGTACGCAAGCGCTACCTCACGGCTCGATAATCAACGAGCCGGCGTGTGACTGTCCGCATACGGCGGGGCCTCGAGCGCGCAATGGGTGTGGTGATGGACCCGGAGCACCGGCTGCCTGGTCCGATCGCCCAGGGTCACCCACGCGATCACCGCGCCCGCCACGGCCAGCCCCGCCGAGATCCACAACGCCTTCCCGAAGCCTGTCTGGAACGCGTCCATGTCGCGATAGGTGTCGCCCGTGATCCCCGCTGCCACCGGGATCGCGGCGACCGCCATCAGCTGCGCCGACCGGGCGACCGCGTTGTTCACGCCGGATGCGATCCCGGCGTGGTGGTCCTCGACCGACGACAGCACGGTCGCGGTCAGCGGTGCGACCGTCGAGACGAGACCCAGTCCGAGTACGACGACGGCCGGCAGGACTGTGGTCCAGTAACTGGCGCCCGGCGCGATCCGCAGCATCAGCAGGAACCCGCCGGCCATCAGCAGCGGCCCGACGGTCATCGGGATCCGGGCGCCGATCCGGTCGGACAGGCCACCGGCGTATCCGGACAGACCGAGCATGAGCGCGGTCATTGGTAGCAGGGACGCACCGGCCCAGAGAGCGGAGTACCCGAGCACGGTCTGCAGGTAGACGACAACCAGGAACGTCGCGGTCCCGAGAGCGCCGTACACAACCACTGTCACCAGGTTGGCGCCGGTGAAGCGGATGTTCTTGAAGATGCCGGGTGGCAGCATCGGGTGCGAGCTGCGGCGTTCCAACTCGACGAAGCCGGCCAGCGCGATCACGCCGATGGCGAGACTGACCAGGATGCGTGGGCTGCCGAATCCGCCATCGCCTGCGCCGATCAGACCGAAGGTGAGACCAGCCAGGCCGATCGTGGCCAGGATCGCGCCGTTGATGTCGAGCTTGCCGGTCGCCGTCTCGTCACGGGTCTCCGGCACGTGCCGGAGCGTGACCAGCACGGTCGCGATCGCGAGCGGCGCGTTCAGGACGAAGATCCATCGCCACGAGCCGCTGTCGACCAGGCCGCCGCCGACGAACGGGCCGACCGCCGCGGCCACCGACGTCAGGCCCGACCAGGTCCCGACCGCCTTGCCGCGGTCGGACTGCCGGAAAGAGGTCTGCAGGATGGCCAGGCTGCCCGGTGTGAGCAGCGCGCCGCCGAGTCCTTGCAGCACGCGTCCCGCGATCATCACCTCGAGGTTTGGCGCCACCGCACACACGATGGACGCGGCCGCGAACCAGACCACGCCGATGACGAACGTCCGCCGCCGTCCGAACCGGTCCCCGAGCGAACCGCTGAGCAGGATCAGCGAGGCGAGCGTCAGCATGTAGCCGTTGACGATCCATTGCAGCGCGGCGATGTCCGCGCCGAACTCCTCGCCCATCGCCGGCAGCGCCACATTGACCACGGTGCCGTCCAGGAACGCCATCCCCGACCCCAGCGCGGTAGCCGCCAGCACCCATCGGCCCCGGCTGGTCCCCAACGCGATCCGCTCGTCGCTCATGCGCACAGCGTAAATGCACAGCCGGACATCGGACGCGCGCCCGACGAAGGTCAAACGGATCAGGTGTCGCGCGGGAGATTCAGCTGCAGTACGACGAGTGCCTTGCTGGCCGGGATCTCCGGCATGATCCCGAGCTTCGGTGGATCGCCGGCCGCACAGCGGGTGTCGGTCAACAGCGGACAGACAGCATTCAGCAAGCCACTGGTCACCGACAGGCTGGCCGGCAGTGTCCCTTCGGACGCCGCTGCGAGCGGCCGGATCGCCGTACTGGCGCGTTCCGGCTTCGACGGTGTGGTGCGGATCGTCGACCCCGACAGCTTGTAGGTCAGACGCAACCTGGTCGCCGCCGTCGTCAACGGGATGTCGGCCGCGCCGCCGAGACTGGTCTGCTCGAGCGGCACGGACTGGTTGTCCGCGACGATCTTCAGGTTCGTCGCCTTGGGAGTGGTCCTGGCCATCATCCCGGGCAGGTCTTTGCCCGACTCCGGCAGTTGCACCTGCAGGATGTTCATGGCCGAGGGCAACAGCACGTCCTCGGTGATGTCGAACGTTCCGTCCGATCGCGGTACGGCGATGAGCCGGATTCCGGGCTTGGTAATTCCGGGACCAGGAGTTACCGGAACGCTCTCGGTACCGTTCGCAATTGGTGGCTCGGTGTCGATTCCCGGACTCGGTGCGACCGGACCGCCGACGCCAAGGGAGCAGGCGGTCACCGCGCTGAGCCCCAGAGTCAGCGCGATCGCCGCCACCGCCCCGCGCCGGAGGGCGGAACCGCCGACGCGGGGCACCGGCGTCCGCACAGTCGTGCGGCTGAGATCCTCCACCCCCGATACGCCAGGGAGGAGCTCACGATCGACAGAACCTCGTCCTGGCATGCGTCGTCGCCCCCCAAACGGTCCTGGCCGGAAAAAATTCGTTACCTCTGGCGGTCGGATCGTACTTGCGCATACGATACGCCCGAATTAGTGGGGTTCGGCAATTATTGCCGCATTTTTCCGTGAAGTTCGAGGGGGGACAGAATGCAGAGACGGAGCGTGTCCGGACAATTCCGCGGAGTATCTCAGGGGGTAATTTCGAGAATTCGCGGTCCGGTAGTTCGAAGGGTGATTCCGCTGCTGCTGGCGGTGACCGTGGCAGCCGTGCCGGTGGTACTCGCGGCGCCGTCGGACGCGGCGGTGGTGAGTGACCTGTACATCGTCCAGGGTCTGCCCAGCCGCAGTCTGGACATCAGCATCGACGGCCGGACGGTGGCCACCGGTGTACAGACCGCGAAGCTCATCGGTCCGTTCGGTGTGGCCGCGGGCAAGCGGATGATCACTGCCAGGCAGAACGGAAAGGTGGTGATCCAGCGTCAGGTCTCGGTCGGTACCGGGGTCAGTGAGGACGTGGTGATCCACGACCCGGCGTCACCGACGGGTGCTCCGGTGATCACGACGTACGCGAACAAGCTGAACTCGATCCCGACCGACAAGGCGGCGCTGCGGGTGGCGCACACGGCGGCGGTCGGACCGGCCGACATCCGGGTGAACGGGAAGGTGCTGTTCAGTAATGTCGCGAACGGGGAATCACTCGATGTAGTCGTTCCGGCGGCGACCTACTCGGTCGAGATCGTTCCTACCGGCGCGACTTCACCTGTTGTTCTCGGTCCGTTGGATTTGGCGGCGAAAGCCGGATATCTGACCCGCGTGTTCGCGGTCGGCGCACCGAGTCAGAAGACGATGACCGTTGCCGTCGGCACGATCAAACTCCCGGCCACCGGATCGGGTAAGCCCCAGTTGGTGAACACCGGAACCGGCGGACAGGCGGCAGAGCTTGACCAGGCGCGAAACTCTGCCGCGTCCCACGGATCCGGCCTCTGGGCGATCGCGATTCTGGCCGGGTTGCTGGCCGTTGTGGTGACGGTCCGCAAACAGGCCCACAAGAAGGCGGTACGTCGCTGAAACGGCCGCTGACCTGGGCCGCACTCTGCTGTCTGGTCCTGGCGGGATGTACCGCCAGGGCCGACAGCGCCACCACCGGGACGGGCGACGGCACAGCAACGCCGGCGCCGTCGTCCGTCCCGGGGCTCGCCACTGAGATCACGCCGACGATCCCGCTACCCTCCGATCCGGGCACCGCACCGCCCGGTCGGGTCGGTACGCCGGCGCCGAGCCAGCGGATCCGTTTCGTCCCGGGGCAGGTCGTGCTGCCCGGCGGCGCGAAGGCACCGGTGCTTCCGGCAACGACCGTCGACGGTCAGCTCAAGGTCCCGGCGGAAGGGAAAGACGTCGGGTGGTGGGACGGTGGCGCCGAGGCCGGCGATCCGTTCGGATCGGTGGTGCTGGCCGGTCACGTCGACACCAAGACCGAGGGGCTGGGCTTCTTCGCCCGGTTGCGACGCATCACCACGGGTGAGGTCGTGGTGATCAACGGCTCCGGCCACACGGCGTCGTACCGGGTCAAGTCGATCGTGTCGGTGCCGAAGGACGCGCTCGCGACCAAGAGCGGTGCCTTCGACCAGACCGGTGATCACCGGCTCGTCCTGATCACCTGCACCGGCGCGTACGACGCCTCCCACGGCGGCTACCAGGACAACCTCGTCATCACCGCTACGCCGATCGGACTGGCCAAGTAAGACGGAAGTAGTCAGGCACCTCCCGGGAGTGCCCCTGAACCTCGCTGCTGCCCGTTCCCACCGGTGGGGGACGGGCACCAGCATTTCGGACATGATCACTTCAACGCTAGCCGCCGTAACATCCCTACTCGTGCCGTCCGCCGTTCCCGCCCAGACTGTCTCGGTCGACGGTGTCTGGCAGACCGACGGCTACAACGTCATTGTTGCCATCGACAACGGATCCGCCCGGTTCTACGACCTGACGAAGGTCAGCTGCGCGGCCTCCGACACCGCCGTCCAGACCCAGCCCGGGGTCTACGAGGGCGACGGATCCCGGTACACCATCCGGCCCGGCCGCATCCAGGTCGAAGGCAGCGTCGGGGTCCTGCGGATGCACCGCCTGACCACCCTGCCGACGCGTTGCACCGTTGACACCCCCAACGATCCGCTGTCCGTTTTCGATGTGTTCTGGGCGAGCTACGCCGAGAACTACCCGTCCTTCACGCAGAAGGGCATCGACTGGAAGGCCGAGCGCGACCGCGTCCGGCCGCTGATCCACGACGGTATGTCCGACGAAGAGCTCTTCACGCTGATGGCCGGCATGCTCGAACCGCTCGGCGACGCGCACACCGGCCTGCTCTCGCCGTTCGATGCCTTCAGCGGCATCCGCGCCGGCACCGAACTCCCGTCCGACGAGCTCGAAGCCCAAGCACAGACGCTGATCGCCAAGGACCTCCACGGTGCCAAGCTCACGTCGTACGGCGACGGACACATCCAGTACGCCGACCTGCCCGGCCGGATCGGATACCTGCGGCTCGATACCTTCGGCGAGTACGGCGACGACTACGCGGCCGATGTGGTTGCCCTGGACAACGTCCTCGACACCGTCTTCCGCAAGCCCTTGCGTGGCCTGATGATCGACCTCCGCGTCAACAAGGGTGGTTCGGACCCGCTCGGCCTGCAGATCGCGTCGCGGCTGACCAAGCGGCCGTACGTCGCTTATGTGAAGAGTGCTCGGACCGACAACGGATTCACCGCGCCGCAGTCTATCTGGGTTCGTCCGAGCAATCGGCCGTCGTACCACGGTCCTGTTGCGGTGCTGACCTCGACCGCGACGGTCAGTGCGGCCGAGAGCTTCACGCTCGCGCTCGACGGCAGGAGTCCGCGTCCGATCCGGTACGGCGACACCACGCAGGGCGCGTTCTCCGACACGGCGATCCGGACCCTGCCGAACGATTGGCTGATCGCGGTTCCGTCCGAGCGCTACACCAGCCCGTCCGGTCGCTCGTACGAGGGCCTGGGCCTGCCGCCCGACCGTCGTACCCAGCCCTTCAGTTCGGCCACCTTCGAGCAGGCCCTGGAGTATCTGCGGCGGTAGGCTCGGCCGCTATGGCCAGGTATTTCGATGTGCATCCGGAGAATCCGCAGCGGCGGCTGATCGGGCAGGTGGTGGAGCTCGTCCGCGACGGCGGGCTGATCGCCTACCCGACCGACTCCTGTTTCGCACTGGGCTGCCAGCTGGGGAACAAGGACGGGATCGACCGGATCCGCACGATCCGGCACCTGGACGATCGGCACCACTTCACGCTGGTGTGCCAGGACTTCTCGCAGCTCGGGCAGTTCGTGCACATCAGCAACGCCGTCTTCCGCTCGATCAAGGCGGTCACGCCGGGCAGCTACACGTTCATCCTGCCGGCGACCAAGGAAGTGCCGCGGCGATTGCTGCACCCGAAGAAGAAGACGGTCGGCGTACGGATCCCGGATCACGTCGTGGCCCAGGCCCTGGTCAGCGAGCTGGGCGAGCCGCTCGTCTCCAGCACGCTGCTCCTGCCCGACCACGAGGTCGCGATGACCCAAGGGTGGGAGATCAAGGAAGAGCTGGACAACCAGGTCGACGCGGTGATCGAAGGCGAGGCCGGCACCGAGCCCACGACCGTGATCGACTTCTCGGAGGACGCGCCTGAGATCGTCCGAGTCGGTGCCGGAGACCCCGCTCCCTTCGAGTAGCTGTACAAAGGGGTGCGTGACCGAGACCCTGGATCTGAGCCCGGACGAGTTGCTGACGACCACACGGACCGTGCGGAAGCGGCTGGACCTCGAGCGGCCGGTGCCGATGGAGCTGATCCGCGAGTGCATCGAGATCGCGCTGCAGGCGCCGTCTGGGAGCAACCGGCAGACCTGGCACTGGCTCGTGATCACGGACGCGGAGAAGCGCGCGGCAATCGGCGAGTACTACCGTCGCGCGGTCAAGGAGTACCTGGCCGGACCGGGCGCGGCCGGCAAGCTCCACGCCGACGATCCCGAGCGCGGTCCGGTGCAGCGCCGGGTCGGTGACAGCGTCGCCTACCTGGGCGAGCGGATGGGCCAGGTGCCGGTGCTGGTGATCCCGTGCCTGCAGGTCCGCACCCTGCCCGCGGGCAACCAGGCCGGTCTGTGGGGCTCGATCCTGCCGTCGGCCTGGAGCTACATGCTCGCGGCACGAGCCCGCGGCCTCGGTACGGCGTGGACCACCCTGCACATGGCCTACGAGCAGGAGGTCAGCGACCTGCTCGGCCTGCCGGAAGAGATCCGGCAGACGGTCCTGATCCCGACCGCGTACACGATCGGGACGAACTTCAAGCCCGGCGCCCGGCAGCCACTCGACGAGGTCCTCCACCTCAACGCCTGGTAGCCATCTGCTCGATGGTCAGACCGCTCAAAACTGAGCGCGGCTCAGTCACGGTCAGGTCGAGCCCCGGATCGGCCGACGCGTCCTTGACCTTGACCAGCAGCCAGTCGGTCCCGGTCCGGGTAAAGGCCCACGCGCCGTCCAGCTTCACGCCGTGAAATTGCACCTTCACATGCCCGCGTTCGATCGCGACAGCCGGGTCGACCAACCGGTGCTGGGCATCGCGGGTCAGATTGGTGAAGACCCCGGCGTCCCAGACGATCACCGCGCCGCTGCCGTACTGCGCGTCCGCATGAACGCCTTCGTACGACGCGTACTCCAGATCGTGGTCCGTGGTGAACACCGCGAGCCGCTTCACGGTCGGATCCAGCGACGGCCCGCGCGGCACCGCCCAGGACTTCAGTACGCCGTCGACCTCGAGCCGGATGTCGTAATGCAGCCGCCGGGCATCGTGCAGCTGCACCACGAAGATGGGCTTGGACGACGTCAGGCCGTGGCTGCCCGGGTCTGCTCCTCGAGGTTCCGCGATGGAGGAATCCTACGCTCGCCGTACCGGCGATTGTGCTTCGTGAACAATCAGAGTTACCGCTAACGGTCTTCTCCGTCACGGTTGTAGGGTGGCCTTTGGTTGAGAAGCCAGCGCCCCGCGTTGGCCTTGTTTCCCTCAGAGGGCGACGAAAATGACCGATCTTCAGCACCATCCCAGAGCACGACGCCACCCCATTCCTTCCGCCCCTGTCCAGAAGAAGTCAGGTGCCATGCCAGTAGCCACCTCACCGGCTCAGAGCATCGCTGTCCAGGTCCGCATCGGCGGGCGTTGGATCGCGGGCCAGGAGCTGGGGCGCCGGTCCGGGACGACCGGGGCCGATGAGGTTCTCGTCAGCCACCACGGCCATCTCGTCTGGGTCGACCAGCAGTTGGTGCGCCAACCCTCCTGACGGAAACCCCTTACCTGTAAGGGATTTCAGTAGAGAGTTTTCGCAACCAGGTTGCCGATCTCCTCCGCCGACGCCGACTGGGCCGGAGCCGATCCGCTGTTCTCGACACGGCGTTACGTACGCTGCCCTCGTGGAGTTGCGGCAGTTGGAGTACTTCGTGGCAGTGGCGCACGAGCGGAGCTTCACGCTCGCCGCGCGGCGGCTGCACGTGGTCCAGAGCGCGGTCAGTGCCGCGATCGCGGCACTGGAGCGGGATCTCAAGGTCACGCTGTTCGAGCGCAGCGCTCAGCGCGTCGTGCTGACGGAGGCGGGTACGGCGCTTCTCCCCGAGGCGCTCACGGTGATGGACGCGGTCCAGGGCGCGCGTGATGTCGTCGACGAGCTCGGCGCGGGGATGCGTGGATCCGTGCGGGTCGGGCTGCTGCCGGGGCTGGGGCTGATCGATCTGCCCGCCGCGGCCGGTGAGTTCCGCCGGAGATATCCGAACGTCGAGCTGCAGTTGCGGGTCGACGCCGAAGGCTCGGCCGGCGTGATCGTCGGGCTGCGGAACGGCGATATCGACGTCGGCTTCCTCGGTATCGCCGCTGACGGTGTGCCGCGCGAGCTGACCGCCTGGGAGCTGCTCCGGGTCCCGCAGGCCCTCGCCGTACCGGTCGGGCATCGGCTCGCACGCCGCCGGTCGGTGACGCTGGCCGATCTCGCCGACGAGGCCTTCGTGGACTTCCCACCCGGCTTCGGCACGCGGACCCTGATCGACCAGGCCTTCGAGGCGGCCGGGATCGCGCGGCACGTGGTGGTCGAGGCGCTCGGTATCGAGAACGGCGTGCAGTTCGTGGCGCATGGGGTCGGCCTCGGCATCCTGCCCGCGTACGCCGTCCGTGGGATGGATGCGATCCGCGTCGTACCGATCGCCGACGAGTCGTTCCAGTGGTCGCTCTACATGGCGACCCTGAAGAAGCGAAAGCCGACCGCAGCGCTCCGAGCTCTGCTCGGTCTGGTCACCACTCATCTCCGGCATCCCGAAGGCACCCAACCCGGTCGGGACATAGATCAACAAAACTGATCCTCCTATCGACTTGAGTCGTTGGACTTGATGCACCGACCGCAGCAAGATCGTTGGTGTCAGCAGGAACCGACACCGAGATCGAGGAGCAGGACGATGACCGAGAACACCACGGCCGGACGGGTCGCGATCGTGACCGGTGGATCGAGCGGGATCGGCCGCGAGGCCGCGGCCCGGCTGGGCCGCGACGGCTACGCGGTGGCGATCGTGTACGCCGGCAGCAAGACCGGCGCCGAGGAAGCGGTCAAGGAGGTCGAGCAGGCAGGCGGCCGGGCGATCGCAGTCCAGGCCGACGTGGCCGACGAAACAGCGGTGGCCGCGCTGTTCGACCGGACCGAGCAGGAGTTCGGCGGGGTCGACGTGGTCGTGCATGCCGCCGGGATCATGCCGCTGTCGCCGCTGGCGGACCTCGACCTGGAGGTCTTCGACCAGGTCGTTCGTACCAACCTTCGCGGCACCATCGTCGTCGACCAGCAGGCGGTACGGCGACTCCGTAGCGGCGGCGCACTGATCAACATCTCCAGCTCGCTCACCAAGCTGGCCCGGCCGGGATACGCGGCGTACTCCAGCACCAAGGGCGGCGTCGAGGCGATCACGCTGATCCTCGCCCGCGAACTGCGCGGCCGTGACGTCACCGTCAACGCCGTGGCTCCCGGTCCGACCGCGACCGCGCTCTTCTTCAACGGCAAGTCGCAGGAGCTGATCGACCGGATCACCGCCGAGCCGCCGCTCGAGCGACTCGGGCAGCCCTCCGACATCGCCGAGATCATCGCCTTCCTGGCCGGACCGGCCCGCTGGATCAACGGCCAGGTCATCTACGCCAACGGCGGCTCGGCCGCCTGATCAGTACCCCACCTTCGTCGTCAAAGGAATCGTCATGCCCAAAACAGTCCTGATCTCCGGCGCGTCGAGCGGATTCGGTGCCCTGACCGCCCGGGCCCTCGCCGATGCCGGCCACACCGTGTACGCCGGAATGCGCGGCCTCACCGGTCACAACGCGGCCGCTGCCGCGGACGCCAAGCAGTACTCGACCGAGCACAACGTCGACCTCCGGGCCGTCGAGCTCGATATCAGCACTGACGCCTCGACCCAGCAGGCCGTCGCCACCGTGGTCGGTGAGCAAGGTCGTCTCGACGTACTCGTGCACAACGCCGGCCACATGGTCACCGGTCCGGCCGAGGCATTCACGCCGGAGCAGATCCTCGACATCTACGACACCAATGTGGTCGGTTCACAGCGCCTCAATCGGGCCGCGCTGCCGGTCCTTCGCAAGCAGCAGGACGGCCTGGTGGTGTGGGTCGGCAGCTCGAGCACGCGAGGTGGCACGCCGCCGTACCTGGCACCGTACTTCGCGGCGAAGGCCGGGATGGACGCGATGGCCCAGAGCTATGCGCTGGAGCTGGCGCGATTCGGGATCGAGACGACGATCGTCGTACCGGGTGCGTTTACCCATGGCACCAACCACTTCCTCCACAGCGGGTCGCCGGCCGACGCCGACGTGGTCGCGGCGTACGAGGCGAAGTACGCAGGGCTGATGGAACAGGTCAGCCAGCGTCTCGCCGAGCTGGAGCCCGAGTGGGCCGACGTCGCAGAGGTGGCGAAGCTGATCGTGAAGGTGGTCGACACCGAGAAGGGACACCGGCCGTTCCGCGTGCACTACGACCCGTCCGACGACGGTTCGACCGTGGTCAACCCGGTCGCCGACCGGGTACGCGCCGAGCTTCTTCGCCGGATCGGGTTGGAGGACCTCCTGCACCCGGTGGCGGGATGACGTTGATCGACCTCCACGCGCACTTCCTGCCGCCGGAGTACGTCGCCGCGGCGGAGCGGGCGGGACACCTTCGGCCAGACGGGATGCCCGGCTGGCCGAAGTGGTCTGTCCAGCAGCACTTGGAGGCAATGGACGAATCCGGGATCGACACGGCCCTGCTGTCGGTGTCGTCGCCGGGTGTGCATTTCGGCGACGACTTCCGCGCGCAGGTGCTGGCGCGTCAGGTGAACGAGGCCGCGGCCGGCCTTGGTCGCGATCATCCAGGTCGGTTCGGCTTCTTCGCGTCTTTGCCGTTGCCGGATGTAGAGGGTGCGCTGGTCGAGCTGGCCTACGCGTACGACGTCCTGCACGCGGACGGCGTCGTACTCCTCAGCAATGCCGGCGGACGCTATCCAGGCGAGCCGTCGTGGGAACCGCTGTGGCGGGCGCTGAACGACAGATCGGCCACGGTGTTGCTGCACCCGACGTCACCACCGCAGTGGCGCCAGGTTGCCCTGGATCGGCCAAGACGGGTGATCGAGTTCCCGTTCGAGACCGCGCGAGCCGTCACCGACCTGGCCCTCACCGGCATCCTCGCCCGCCACCCCGACATCCACTTCGTCATCGTCGACGGCGAACTGCTCCCGTCCCTCAGCGACCGGATCAACGCCCAGCTGGACGGCTTGAGCTACGTCTCCGACCTTGACACCTTCGGCAGCGGCTACTGCTGCGCGTAGTCGAGCACGAACTTGATCGTGCGCGCCTGCTCCTCGGCCGTCCCGACCGGGCAGAACAAGAACTCCGTCGCCCCGGCGTCGGCGTACCGCTGGACCTCCCGCGCGACCGCCGACTCGTCACCCAGCACGGCCGTGTCCTCCGGCCCGGCCTTACCGCCCCGATCCAGCACCGCCCGGTACGACGGCATGTCACCGGCCGCGCCGAACCGTTGCCGGATCCACTCGCGGGTCCCGTCCGGATCGTCGGTCAGCGCCACGCAGGCACCGGCGATGACCTGAGGCTGTGGGCGACCGGCCGCCGCCTTGTCGATCGTCGGGCGGATGTAGTTCTCGATCACCTCGGGGCCGGTCCAGCTGGTCGTCGTACCGGCGGTGAGTTCGCCCGCGATCTTCAGCATCTGCGGACCGAGTGCAGCCAGGATCAGCTCGGGCGTCTCGGCACCGGGGATCTCGATCTGCCCGCGGGCGGTGATCCGTTCGCCCTGGAAGTTGGTCGCATCCCCGGCAAGCAACGGCCCGAGCGCCTCGACGTACTCGCGCATGTAGGCGGCGGGCCGGTCCATCGGCAGACCGAGCATGCCCTCGACCATGTGCGGATGGCTTGCCCCGATCCCGAGCGTCAGCCGGTTGCCGCTGAGCACCTGCACACTGAGCGCCTGCGCGGCGAGGGCGAGCGGGTGGCGCGGATACACCGGTACGACGCCGACTGCGAAGCCGATCGTCGAGGTGTACGGCGCAACCCCGGCGATCAGCGTGAGTGCATCCCAGCCGAGGCGTTGGCTGAACCAGATCCGGTCGACGCCGGCCTCTTCAGCGGTCTTCGCGTCCGCTCCGACCTCGTCGATCCGGCGGCCTTCTTCGTCGATCCACAGTCCGATTCTCATGGTTCAAGTCAACGGGCCACGGGTCGGCCGACCAAGACGCAGCTACGCTGTGCAGTGATAGCGAATCGTGATCGCTGGGGGTCGTATGGAGCTGCGGCAGTTGCGGTACTTCGTCACGGTCGCCGAGGAACTCCACTTCGGCAAGGCCGCTGAACGGCTCAAAATCGTCCAGCCCGCGGTCAGTCAGCAGGTCGCCCGGCTCGAACGCGAACTCGGGCTGAGGCTCCTCGATCGCTCGTCGCGGCATGTCCGGCTGACGGGCGACGGCGAGCGGATGCTGGCCGAGGCGCGGACGGTGCTGGCAGCCGCCGAACGCGCCACTGACGTTGCCGCGGAGCTCGCCTCCGGGCACTCCGGCGTACTGCGGATCGGGACCGCGGCTGGTCTGCGGGAGCGGCTCGAACGCGGGCTCGCGGCGCTGCGGACGACGAGTCCCGGGGTCGAGATCAAGCTCAGCTCCGGATCCGCGGTCGAGCATCTGGAGGCGATCCGGACCGGTGAGCTCGACATCGCCTTCGTGCGCGGTGAGGTGACGGTCGCGGATCTCCAGGTGGAGGAGCTGTGGCGGGATCCACTGTCCGTTCTGGCGCCGGCGGCGTACCGGGCCGATGACGGGGTCAAGCTGATCGACCTCGCCGGTCTGCCGCTGCGGTTGCCCGCCGATCCTTGGCTGCACGAGTACGTCGTGGGCGCCTGTCGCGAGGCCGGGTTCGAGCCGGTGGTGGGTCGGCCGGTGGACGATCTCGAGGCGGCGGTCGTCGAGATGTCGACCGGGTCGCCGGCCTGGACGGTGGTCTACGGGACGACGTGTGAGACAGCGGAAGGTGAACCGTTGTGGATGGGTCCGTTCGCGCCGCCGCTCAGTGCACCGGGGAACTTGGTCCTGTCCGGGCGGGCTCCCGCGTGCGTCGACGTACTGGTCTCCGCGTTCGCGTGAGCAGGGTGGCCCTCGGCGGGCCCTGACAGCTCCGCCGAGGGCGCTGTTGATCTCTCAACAAGACCCGGATCGTACGCGGTAAACCCTCTCCCGAGGAGGGGTCGTCTCAGGAATGGACCGAGCTTGTCGACGGACGGTCGGTGGCGCCCGGTGAGCGGTCGCTGACGCTGCGGGCTTATTGTTGGTAGTTGCAACCAAAAGACGGGGTCTCGATCCACAGATCGGGGCTCGAGGGCCCGGGTGAGGACCTGGTGTTCCGGCGTACCTGCGTACGACGAAGCACGTGCCGGCCGTTTCCGCCCCGGAGCAGCACACCACCGCTGCTCCGGCCGCAGCGACCCCGAACGGAACTCGATGTCTGTCACCCGGAGCGAGGCCGGCGAATCAGGCCCGGCACACCACGCCGCAGGCCATGCCCGGCCGACCCGCTATCGCTCGATCTATGCCGAAGGCGGCGAGCAGTCCGCTCAGCAGCCGGCCCCACCGCAGCAGAGCCAACCGGCTTCCGCCGTACCGGCCGTGGATCCGCAGCTCACCCACCGGCAGATCCTGGAGATCCTGGCCGGGCTGCTGGCTGCGCTGTTCACCGCGATCCTGAGCTCGACGATCGTCAGCAACGCGCTGCCGACGATCATCGCGGACCTGGAAGGCTCGCAGACCCAGTACACCTGGGTCATCACGGCCAGCCTGCTCGCGATGACGGTCTCGACGCCGGTCTGGGGCAAGCTCTCCGACCTGATCAGCAAGAAGCTGCTCGTCCAGCTCGCGATCGTCATGTTCGTGATCGGGTCGGCGTTGGCCGGTGCCGCGCACAACGTTCCGTTCCTGATCGGCGCGCGCGTGCTGCAAGGGCTCGCGATGGGCGGCCTGATGGCGCTGGCACAGGCGATCATCGGCGCCGCGATCCCACCACGCGACCGCGGCCGGTACTCCGGCTACATGGGTGCCGTGATGGCGGTCGCCACCGTCTCCGGACCGCTGGTCGGTGGCGTGATCGTCGATACGTCGTGGCTCGGGTGGCGTTGGTGCTTCTACGTCTGCGTGCCGCTCGCCGTGATCAGCCTGATCATCCTGCAGCGGTACCTGCACCTGCCGCTGGTCAAGCGCAAGGTCAAGATGGACTACATCGGAGCCTTGCTGATCGCGGGCGCCGCCAGCCTGCCGCTGATCTGGGTGTCGTTCGCCGGCGAGCACTTCCCGTGGTGGTCGTGGCAGACGGGCGCCTATCTGGGCGGTACGGCGGTGTTGGCCATCCTCGCCGTGATCGTCGAGACGCACGCGCGTGAGCCGTTGGTACCGGTGAAGGTGATCCGCGAACGCACGACCGCACTGGCGATCGTGGCCAGCCTCTCGGTCGGGATCGCGATGTTCGGCAGCGCGGTCTTTCTGGGGCAGTACTTCCAGGTGGCCCGCGGGTACAGCGCGACCGAGGCCGGGTTGCTGACGATCCCGATGATGTTCGGCTCGTTCCTCGGGTCGGTCGGGGCCGGGCAGCTGATCACCCGGTTCGGGAAGTGGAAGCGGTACCTCGTGCTGGGCGGGCTGTTCCTCACCGCCGGTCTCGGCGTGCTGGGGACGATCGACCACACCAGTCCCTACTGGTACGTCGGTCTCGGCATGCTCGGGATGGGCCTCGGCATGGGCATGATGATGCAGAACCTGGTCCTCGCCGTACAGAACACTGTTGATGTCAGCCAGGTCGGCGCATCGAGCGCCACGGTCACCTTCTTCCGCAGCCTCGGTGGTGCTGTGGGTGTGTCGGTCCTTGGTGCGGTCCTGGCCACCCGGGTGACGGATCTGATCGCGACCAACATCCGTGCGCTCGGGCCCGAGGCGGCGGCCGCGGCGCAGGGTGGTTCGGCGGGGAGCCTGCTCGATGTGAACGCGCTGCCGGCGCCGGTCGCGGAGATCGTGCGGCATGCGTACGGCGATGCCACCGGCAGGATCTTCGCCATTGCCGCGGGCGCGGCGCTGGTGAGCTTGCTCGCCGTCCTCTTCATCCGCGAGGTCCCGCTGCGGCGGACTGTCGCTATGACACCTCAGGCCTCGGCATCGGCCGAGCCTGTTGAGGTTCCGGTGCGCGAGACGGTCCCCGATGATCCGGCCGAGCGGGCCGCGGTGATCGCGCTCGACGTGATCACTTCGGCTGAACGCACCGCCCGCGATCGCGAGCGGCAGGCCAACGAACGCGTCCAGGCGGCGGCGACCGTCATTCGCCAGATGCGTACGAACGTCGCCGACCTCTTCACCCGGGTCGACCAGCAGATCGCAGCCCTGGAGAACACGCTCCCGGACGCGATCCCGCAGCCGGCGGCCGCGATCCTCGACTCCCAACGCCCGGCCGGCGACCTGGTCGACGAGCTGCGCCGCTACGAGCTCAGCGTTCTCAGCGCCAGCCAGCGGACGGCCGATCACCTCCGCGAGACGGCCAAGTCCGAGGCCGAACAGGTGCGCGCATCTACGCACACGGAGGCCGAGCAGCTCCGCGCGGCGGCCCGAGCCGAGGCCGACCAGCTCGTCGCCGAGGCGAAAGCCGAAGAGGAAGAGATCCGCCACCGCATCGCCGAACTGGAAGCCGTCGAACACCGCCTCCTGGGGACCATCCGCGACGGCCTCTCCGACACCCCACCCCCACCGGCCGCCCCGCCCGAGTCCGTACCCCACACCACCAGCAACGGCAACGGCTACCCCGAAGACCTCCACAACCGCCAAGCCTTCGGCTAACCCCACCCCACCCCCAACCCCCCAACCCCCAACCCCCCAACCCCGCCGCCGAGCCCGCCCCCGCTCGCCGAGCCCGCCCTTCCAAGTCGACTTTGTGCACCAGGTCCGTACGCCGCACGCCACAAAACACGGATCTGGTGCACAAAGTCGGACCTGGTCCACCCAGCAACCGGTCGCCGCGAGGTGTGTCGGGGGTGGGTGGCATGCTTCCGGGGGGAAGGTTGTCGAGCGAGGAGCGTCGTGGGGTTGTGGGACGTGGAGCGGGTGCTGGGGTTGGCGCCCGATGCCGCGTCTGCGAAGGCGGGCCAAGGCCAGGCCCGTACGGCGAAATGGTCCGGCACGGGAGCCTCGGAGCGGGCGGTGTGGGGGCTGTGTCAGGGGAGTGGGAAGCAGCCGTACCAGACCACGGTCGAGCTGGCAGGTCCGGCGTACAAGTGCAGTTGTCCTAGCCGGAAGTTTCCCTGCAAGCACGCGCTCGGGTTGCTGTTGCTGTGGACCGGAGGTGAGGTCCGCGCCGGGGACGAGCCGGAGTGGGTGACCTCATGGGTCGACCAGCGGGCGGCGCGAGCGGAGCGGCCGGAGCGTAAGCCGGGGGAGGTCGCCGATCCGCTGGCGGCCGAACAGCGGGCGACCCGGCGGGCCGATCGGGTGTCGGCGGGGATGGCTGAGCTGCGGAGTTGGCTGGACGATCAGGTCCGGCAGGGGTTGGGCGGGTTCGATCAGCGGGCGTATACCGAGCTGAGCCGGCTGGCGGCGCGGATGGTGGACGCGCAGGCGCCGGGAGTCGCGGGAGCGGTACGGCGTGCGGCCGGGGTCGTTGGACGTGGTCACGGGTGGCCGGGGGAGCTGCTGGAGGAGTTGTCGCTGATTCATTTGGTCGTTGCGGCGCACGATCGGCTCGCGGAGTTGCCGCCGTCGCTGGCCGATACCGTGCAGAGCCGGATCGGGCGGAGTGTGGAGACTGCGCGTGTGCTGGCCGAGGGGGAGAAGGTCGAGGACGATTGGCTCGTGCTCGGCCGGGTGATCGAGCCGGACGACCGACTCACGGTCCGGCGGGTTTGGTTGCGTGGGGCAACGAGTGGGCGGCTCGGGCTGATTCTCAACTTCGCGGCGGCTGGGCGGCCGCTCGATCCGTTGCCGGGGCGGCCTGGTGAGTATGTGCCTGGGGCGTTGTCGTTCTATCCCGGGGCGCTGCCGATGCGTGCGCTCCTGACACAATTCGCTCCGCGGTTTCCGGCGCCGCGGCCGGCCGGATTCACGGTGCGGCAGGCGTTGGCGTCGTACGTCGAATCCGTCGCGGCGGACCCGTGGAACGAGCGCTGGCCGTTGGTGCTGGATGGTGTCCGGCCTGCTCGGTTCGGCTCGGGGTGGGCGCTGGTCGATCAGGACGGTGATGCGCTTGAGCTTCTTCCGGGGATCGATGTGTGGAAGCTGCTGGCGGTGTCGGCCGGTGACGCGCTGACTGTTGCCGGCGAGTGGAATCGAGCCGGTCTGCGGCCCATCACCTGCTGGCACGGCGATCGGCCGGTGATCCTGTGAAGGGGTGGGACGGGCTGGTCAGTTCGGCGTTGCTGGGGACGGATCGGCGGCCGGCGCGATTCGAGGAGTTGCCGGAGGATATTCAGGAGCAGTTGGGGGAGGGCGGGCTACTCGATGCGGCTGCGCTGGCGACCGTGTACAAGCGTGCCGGTCGTAAGCCGTTGCGGGAGCTCGAGCCGTTGCCTTCGGCACCTGGCGATGATGGTCCGCTGCCTCGGCCGGTGGCGATTCGGCGGTTGGCTGCGATGCTTGGTGGATTTCAGACGACTGCGTTGGGTGAGTGGTTGCGCGCTGCGGATGCGCGTGGGTGGGGCGTGCCGCCGGAGCAGTTGCCGGCGCTGGCGGACTACGCACGCAACCGCGCCGAGTATCGTCCGCTGGTCATCGCCGCCGCCGGTCGTCGTGCGCAGTGGTTGGCGGATCTCAACCCCGAGTGGCGATTCCTGCACGCGGCGGTTGCCGATAGCAACAATCCTGAGTTGTGGACGCACGGCAACACCATCCAGCGCCGCAGTTGGCTGAGCGCCCTCAGGCGCCAAGATCCGGCCGCCGCTCGCGAGGCCCTAGCCGAGGTCTGGCACACCGAGTCCGCGCCCACCCGGACCGACTTCCTGGCGATCCTCGCCGACGGTCTCTCCACCCAGGACGAGCCGTTCCTGGAGGCGGCCTTGGATGACCGCTCCAAGGAAGTCCGCAGAGCCGCCGCGCATCTCCTCGCTCGCATGCCCGGCTCCCAGTACGGCGAACGCATGATCCAACGCCTCAACTCCCACGTGACCGAATCCCAAGGCGTCCTGTCCGTAACCCTCCCCCACCACCTGACCCCCACCATGGAACGCGACGCCCTGGACACCCCACCCCCCGAATCCCAAGGCAAACGCACCTGGTGGCTCCACCAAATCATCGCCAACACCCCACTCACAGCCATGAAGCTCAGCTGGCTGGAGACCCCAGTAGAAGGCTGCCCACCCGAGGCCCTACAGGCCGCTTGGGCGGAGGCAGCTATTCGCGAGAGCTCGGCTGCGTGGGCGCGTGAGTTGTTGCGGGTGAATGCGAACACAGGCAGCAGGAGTCCGGCGGAGTTGTTGCGGTTGTTGCCTGCCGGGGAGTGGGCTGGGGCTGTTGAGGGGTTGCGGGTGACGGTGGATGTGGCGGAGCTGGTGGGTGGGCTGCCAGTGCCGTGGCCGGCGTCCTTGGCCAGCATGATCTTGGATCAGTTGGCGAAGGTCGGCACCAATCGCGCCTGGGCTCGGCTGGCGAGTATCACGGCCCGCGCCGCGCCTCCCGACGTACTGAATCATCCGATCACCAGAGAGCCGACCGGCGAGGAAGACACCTGGCGGCGCCGGCTCGTCGAGACCTTGATCTTCCGACGCGAGATGTACGAGGAGTTATCGTGAGCACCGAAGTACTCAGGCCGCACGCGGAAGAGGAATACGCCGACGAGCTCACCGCGCTCGCGGCCGCCGACGACAAGCTGCGCCCGCCGGCCTGGCGGCTCTCACCGGCCGCCGTCGTCACCTACCTCCTCGGCGGAAGTGCCGGTGGTGTAGAGATCTCACCCAAGTACGTCGGACCGCGCCGGCTGATCGAAGTAGCCGTCGCCACCCTTGCCACGGACCGCGCGCTGCTCCTCCTCGGCGTGCCCGGTACGGCGAAGACCTGGGTCAGCGAGCACCTGGCCGCAGCCATCAGCGGCGACTCGACCCTCCTCGTGCAAGGTACGGCGGGAACCGCGGAAGAGTCCATCCGCTACGGCTGGAACTACGCCCAGTTGATTGCCCAAGGCCCCAGTGAGGCCGCGCTCGTCCCGAGCCCGGTCCAACGCGCGATGAGCGATGCGAAGATCGCGCGGATCGAGGAGCTGACCCGGATGCCGTCCGACGTCCAGGACGCGCTGATCACGATCCTGTCCGAGAAGACCCTGCCGATCTCGGAGCTCGGCACGGAAGTCCAGGCCCGCAAGGGATTCAACGTCATCGCGACCGCGAACGACCGCGACAAGGGCATCAACGAACTGTCCAGCGCACTCCGCCGGCGCTTCAACACCGTCGTACTCCCGCTCCCCGACTCCGCCGAGGACGAGGTCGAGATCGTCTCCCGCCGCGTCGCCCAACTCGGTACGGCGCTCGAGCTGCCGCAACCCGACGACGCCCTCGACGAGATCCGCCGCGTCGTGACGATCTTCCGTGAGCTGCGGTCCGGACGAACCGAGGACGGCCGTACGGCGGTGAAGTCACCATCCGGCACGCTCTCCACGGCGGAGGCGATCAGCGTGGTCACCGGCGGTTTCGCCCTCGCGGCGCACTTCGGCGACGGCGTGCTCCGCCCGACGGACGTTGCCGGCGGCATCCTTGGTGCCGTTGTCAAAGACCCCTCCGCCGACCGAGTCGTCTGGTCCGAGTACCTGGAGACCGTCGTCCGCGAACGCGACGACTGGGCGCCGTTCTACCGAGCCGCCCGAGAGATCTCCGGATGAGCGTTCATTTATTGGGGATTCGGCATCACGGGCCAGGATCGGCGCGCGCGGTCGCGACGGCCCTGGCCGAGCTGCGACCAGACATAGTGCTGATCGAGGGACCGCCCGAGGCTGACAAGGTCGTCGAGTTGGCGGCGTCGGCAGAGATGGAGCCGCCGGTCGCCCTGCTGGCTTACGCGGTCGACGACTCGACCCGCGCCGCGTTCTGGCCGTTCGCGGTCTTCAGCCCGGAGTGGCAGGCGATCAAGTACGCACTCGCCGCCGAAGTCCCGGTCCGATTCTGCGACCTCCCTGCCGCACACCAGTTCGCCTCGACCGCGCGGGAGAGCCGACGCGCGGCGTCCATCGATCCGTTGGCAACGCTCGCCGAGGCCGGTGGGTACGACGATCCCGAGCGTTGGTGGGACGACGTGATCGAGTCGCGTCGCGAGGGCGCCGAGCCGTTCAGCGTGATCGCCGATGCGATGCGCGAACTGCGCCACGACGAGGACGCTGAATCTGATTCATCACCCACCCCACCGCCCCGGTCAGGTGGTCGGGAAGCGCAACGCGAGGCCTACATGCGCACGGTGCTGCGCAAGGCCCTTCGCGAAGGATTCGAACGCATAGCAGTGATCTGCGGCGCTTGGCACGTCCCGGCGCTGGAGCTACCGTTGCCCCCGGCAACCCACGACCAACGCATCCTGAAAGGCTTGCCGAAGCGAAAGGTCGCCTGCACCTGGGTCCCTTGGACGCACGGTCGACTCGCGTCGGCGAGTGGGTACGGCGCCGGCATCACGTCTCCTGGTTGGTACCACCACCTCTTCACAGCCCCCGACCAGATCACGACACGCTGGCTGTCGAAAGTCGCCCAGGTCCTCCGTAACGAAGACCTGCCCGTCTCCAGCGCGCACGTCATCGAGGCAGTCCGGCTCGCGGACACCCTGGCCGCACTCCGCGAGCGCCCGCTGGCCGGCCTGAGCGAGGTCACCGAGGCGACCCGGGCTGTTCTCTGTGGCGGGAACGACGTACTCCTCGATCTCGTCACCAGGGAAGCCGTCGTCGGCGAGCTGCTCGGATCGGTCCCCGGTGAGACTCCGCAGGCGCCGGTCGCCGCGGACCTCGCGGCGCAGGCGCGACGGCTGCGGATGAAGCGGGATGCGACCGAGCGCGTGATCGAGCTCGACCTCCGCAAACCGAACGACCTGGAGAAGTCCAGACTCCTGCACCGGTTGAGAATCCTCGGCGTGCACTGGGGTGTGCCGGCCACCGACGAACGGCGGGCTCAGGGCACCTTCCGCGAGATGTGGCGACTGACCTGGGACCCCGGTCTCGAGGTCGAGTTGGTTGCCGCCGGCGCGCACGGCACGACCGTCCTCAGGGCCGCGACCACTGTCATGCTCGCCGTCGCCGACGAGTCGGCAACCCTCGCCGACGTCACGGCCGCCTTGGAGCGATCGCTCCTCGCCGACCTCGCCGAGGCACTCCCGGCATTGCTCCGAGGCGTCGACACGAGGGCCGCGGCCGATGCCGACGTTGGTCACCTGATGGCCGCGTTGCCCGCGCTGGCGCGTTCTTCGCGGTACGGCGATGTCCGCGGCACCGACTCCGTCGGACTCGCCTCGGTCGCCGGCCGGATGGTGTCGCGGATCTGCGCGGGCCTCGGCCGGACCGTCCACGGACTCGATCCGGACGCGGCAACCGCCGTACAGGAATTGATCGACGGTGTACAGGACGCAACCGCTTTGCTGGCTGAGGATGTGCGGTCGGAGTGGCTGAACACGTTGGAGGGGTTGAGTGATCGTGCGCCGGTCCCGCCGCTGATTCGGGGCCGATTGACCCGGCTGATGCTCGATACCTCCCGGTTGCCGGATCACGAGGTCGCTTTGCGGCTCGGGCGGGCATTGTCGCCGGGTACGCCGACCGCCGACGCCGCTGGATACGTCGAGGGATTCCTGGCCGGCGGTGGATTGCTCCTCGTCCACGACGAACACCTGCTCGCGTTGGTGGATGCCTGGCTGGGTGCGATCCCGGACGATGCGTTTCTCGAGGTGTTGCCGCTGTTGCGCCGTACCTTCGGGACGTTCGCCGCGCCGGAACGTCGGTCGATCGGCACGCGTGCTCGCGCCCTCGGCGATCCCGCGTCGGTGATTGTTGCTGACGACAACGAGCTCGATCTCGAGTTGGCCAAGTCCGTTCTGCCCGTGGTCGCACAGTTGCTGGGGGTGTGATGAGCGACGAGAAGGCGCGCCGCTGGCGCCTGGTGCTCGGTGGTGAAGCCGCACCCGAGCTGGGTACGACGCTGTCGAAGGCGGACCAGTCCGTCGACGCGGCACTCGCGGCGCTGTACGACGCGGAGGCCGGGGAGGGGACGCAACGGTCCGCGGGGCTGGGTTCGTCGGCGCCGCGAGTGGCGCGGTGGTTGGGCGACATCCGGCAGTACTTCCCGAGCACCGTCGTACAGGTCATGCAGCGGGACGCGGTCGAGCGGCTCGGCCTCACGCGGATGCTGATGGAGCCGGAGTTGCTGGGTGCGGTCGAGCCCGACGTCCATCTGGTCAGCACACTGCTGGCGCTGAACGAAGTGATGCCGGAGGAGACCAAGCAGACCGCGCGTGACGTGGTCGGGCGGGTCGTCGCCCAGCTGGAGACGCGGCTGGCCGAGCGGACACGGGCCGCCGTCACGGGTGCACTCGATCGGGCCGGGCGGACCGGCCGGCCGCGGCACTCCGACATCGATTGGGACCGGACGATCCGGGCCAACCTCAAGCACTTCTCGCCGGCCCTCGGCACGATCGTCCCGGATCGGCTGGTCGGCTACGCGCGCCGGAACCACAGCGTCCGGCGGGATGTGGTGCTTGCCATCGACCAGTCCGGCTCGATGGCGGAATCGGTTGTGTACGCGTCGCTGTTCGGCGCGGTCCTCGGATCGATCCGCACGCTGCGGACCAGCCTCGTCGTGTTCGACACCGCGGTGGTGGATCTGACCGATCAGCTCGATGACCCGGTCGACGTTCTGTTCGGGACACAGCTCGGCGGTGGGACGGACATCAACCGGGCGCTCGCGTACTGCGAGGAGCTCGTCACCAAGCCGGCCGAGACGGTGATGATCCTGATCTCGGATCTCTACGAGGGCGGCGTCCGGGAAGAGATGCTGCGGCGAGCACGTTCGCTGGTGGAGTCCGGCGTACAACTGATTGCCTTGCTGGCGTTGGCCGACTCGGGAATACCGTCGTACGACGCTGAGAATGCGACCGCGCTGGCGGATCTCGGCGTACCGACGTTCGCCTGCACACCCGATCTTTTCCCTGACCTGATGGCAGCGGCCATCCGTCGCGAGGACATCACAACCTGGGCCGCAACAAACCTGACCTGAAAGCCGCGCTCGCCTTATCGACCTGACAACCGCCGTGGATGTGAACGAGCAGAATCCGCAGGCTCTCGGGTTCTACCTGCACCACGGGTTCCGCTTGGTTTCCCGCAGCGAGACAGACGCCATGAACAAGCCCTACCCGATCCTGCACCTAGCGCTTTAGCCGGCGATCTCGAGGATGTCGATCGGCGTGTTCGGGTCGGCCGCGGCGAAGCGCAGCGCCCACTGGATCGCCTCCTCCTTGGAGTCGACGCGGATGATCGACAGGCCGGCGACGAGCTCCTTGGTCTCGGCGAACGGTCCGTCGACCACGCGCGGCTGCCCCGGACTCGGGAACGTGAGCCGCGCACCCCGTGAGCTCGGCATCAGCCCCTCGCCGACCTCCAGCACGCCGGCCTGACGCATCTCCTCGAGCACCGCGTCGGCCCGCTCCAGAATCGCCGGATCGGGCGGATTTCCCGCCTCCAGGCTGTCGTTCGTCTTGTGCAGCAGCATGTACCTCATGAGGCGGAGCCTAGTAGCTGGGTGAGGTTGCTGGGGGCGTAATAGGTGGTGGGGTCGGCACAGACCGGAGCGGCGGTCAGTTGGTTCGGTGCGGTCATGAGGATGGCGTGACCGCGCTTGATGGCCGGCTCGAGGTACTCGTGACCGGGGAGGTCAGCCACGGCAGTCCGGCAGCCGAGCGCCATCCCCTCGAACAGCGCGGTCGTCGCGACACCGACCTGGTACGTCGCCGACGCCAGCAACTCCAGCGTGCTCCCACTTGTCGACAGCCGCACACAGTCGGGCAGCGTGTAGTCGGTCTCCCGCTCACTCGGGTGCAGTCGGAAGAGAACCTCCAGCTCCGGATGCTCCTTCGCCACCGCCTCGGCGACGTCCACGAGCTCCGCGCCGATCGTGCCCTGCGACAGGAACACGACTCGCCGCGGATCCTTCGTCCCGACGCTGGGCAGGAACGGCGCCCCGAGAACCGCGGTCTTCATTCCCGCGGGCAGTTCCGCGACATCGGTCCAGTACGAGCCGAAGCACCACAGCTCATCCGGCTGATCCGCCACCGCCGGCCGCCCCGGATAGCTGTAGCCGAGGTGGAACGGACTGATCGCCCCATGCTGCAGCTCAACCACCCGGATGCCGAGATCGCGCGCTGCCCCGACGATGTGCTGATGGAAGTACGCGACGACCACATAAACCGTGCTGATCCGATGCCGTCGCAGCAGCGATCGATACAACGCCCGCAACCGCAGGTGCTTGGGCACCTCGCGCGCGAGCAACGCACCGACCGGAACGGAAACGCCCGTCAACTCACGCAGCGCCGCGCCGGCCCCGCGATCGTCGAAGGACCGCCCGTGGACCGCTCCCGCGGCGGAGGTGAAGAAGTCGAGGTTCTTGCTGCCGGGCAGCGGGGTCCCGTTGATCCCTGAGTCGAGGATGAGCGCCGACGGACCCAGAGCGGTCCGGAGTTCGTCGGTGTAGATCTCGACACCGCCCGGTTTCCGCGGATGCGGTACGACGAGAACGTCGTACCGGCCGAGAAACGGATTGCGAGTGATCAGGCCGGCCAGGTGCCTGCCGGTGAGAGCAGCCTTCTCGTACGGCGAACGTCGTACCGGATGAGGTACTCCGTGGATCCCGCTGCGCCGGGTCAGCTCATGGAAGACGCGCATCCGGATGATCGGCCACGGACGAACGCCCTGGATCTCCCAGTCGAGCAGACTCAGCTCCCGCTCCACCTGCCAGATCGCCTGGCACAGACTCGCCACCGTCGGCTCCCGATCCGGTGCCGTGCTCGATTCCATGCCGTTCCCGGTACTCGTCGTGGTTGATTCCGATGATGCCCGCGAGGCTCCCGATACCCGAGAAGAACCGGCGGACCGCCTTCAGCAGGTGTGTCTTGCGGCCGAGCAGCAGCCCGGCCAGCGCGAACCCGAGCGCCGAGATCACCCGCGCCGAAGCATAGGCCAGCACCAGCAGGTAGCTGACCGCGCCCGGCCGGATCAGCAGCCGGCTGATCGTGTCCCCGCTGCCGGACCGGAACGCACGCCGTACCAGCCACAGCAGAGTCGTCCGCTCGACCGGCACCTCCTCGGCGATGCAGGCCTCCTCGCACCAGACGATGCGGAACCCGGCCCGGTGGACGCGGAGGAAGAAGTGCAGGTCGCTGGACCCGGTGTAGCGGAACGCGGGATGGAACCCGGGCGTGACAGTGTGATAGACCCGCCGGCTGACCAGCGTGTTGTTCGTGTAGGCCTTCCGCAGCTCCTCGCCGGTGGCGTGCTTGCCGGTCGAGTCGTGCACATCGCTGTAGTGACTCCACGGCGGCGCGCCAGGCGGCAGGTTGCCCTTGACCGGGCCGGTGACAACGTCGGCGCCGGTGGATTCCCAGGCGTCGAGCAGGCGCGCGAGCCAACCGGGCGGCGCGACCTCGTCGTCGTCCACGAAAATCAGGGCGTCGTCGTTCCAGCACAGCTCGACCGACCTCTCCCGCGCGAACGGGATCCCCGGCTCCGGTTCCACCACCGATTCGATCGGGTACGGCGTCCCCGCGCCGAACTCCTCGAGCACCCGGGCGGCCGAGCCGTCCGCGTCATTGTCGACCACCACGATCCGGATCGCGTAGTCGGAGTTCTCCGGTAATTTCTGAGCCTGCAAGCTGGTCAACAGCCCGTGCAACAGAGCAGGTCGCCTGAATGTGATTACTGCAATGGCGACACTGGTGCTCATGGCGCCCGAGCCTATCGTTCCCCCCAACGGACAGCCCCGAAGGACCGGCTTGCGGCTCCAACGCTCACCCCTCCGCGGCGGCTGTTTGTTGCCGCCTTCGGCGGGGTGCGCGAACTGCTGACACGCGTTCATCTGGTGTGCGTGACGAGATGTGGCGTCGCGGGTGTGGTGGTCGCCGCTCCGCGGCGACTGCCTGTTGCCGCCTTTCGGCGGGGCGCGGAGGGTGGATCCGCGGCTCGGGTGGTGTGCGCGGAGGGGATGTGGTGTCGGGGCCTTCGGAGGGACTGTGGTTCGCGGTCTCCGCTGCGTGAGTGTGCTGGTCGCGGCGGTGTGCGTCAAGGGCGCCTTCGGCGTCGCTGCGCGATCTTCGACCCTTGACCCACACCACCGCGACCAGGGAAGGACGCAGCTACGCGGATCCCGCGGGGAGTTGTGAGCCGGGTCGAGGTGGTCCCGGTTGGTCGGTGTGGTGGCGGGCTGGTCTGGTTCGGAGTGATTCGGTGCAGGATCCGGTGGACCGGCCGGTCCTGGTCTATCGGTGTGCACGTATCAGTCGCGCGGGGGCTGTCCCGGGCTCGGGATCTCACGACTCGGGCAGATTCATCCACCCGCCGGTCCAGCAGCCGGCGACTCGCGGACTCGGGAAGATGTCTTCCCGTTCCGGGTAGAAGATCCTCCCGACCCTCTTCCCTGCCAGGGGAATCCCGTCACTCGGACACTCCCGACCACATCCCGGGATCTACCCCGCGTCTGGGCTGCCAACTCGTGGGTTATCCGGTGAGTTTGTCGGTTCTCGGGTGAGATCTCGGTGGGAGAAGGGACAAGCTCATGGGTTAACCCGTGAGTTGGAGACCGCTTGGTCGGGGCAGCCCCGTCGCGTCGTCGGCCGGCCGCTGTGAGGTCTGCCCGGCGGCACCCCGAACAGCCACCCACTACGATCCGTCACCGTGATCACGCCGCGGCTTCATCCAGACCGGCCCGTCACCACAGCCCACCTCTGTGAACACACCGGTGCCCCCATCCAGACCAGCCCGTCAGCCTCACCACAGTCCGGGACCGTGATCACACCCTGCGCGCGACCACTCGGGTGAGCGGCTCCGGGATAGCTGCGGTCTTTCCTGGTCGGGGTGGTGGTGGGTCAAGGGTCGAAGATCGCGCAGCGACGCCGGAGGCGCCCTTGATGCACGCCGCGCCGACTGGCACGATCACGCAGCCCGGAGACCGCGCCACCACAGTTCCTCCGCAAGGCCGGGGCCGCAGCGCAGTCGTTCTGCGCACACCAGGTGAGCGGCGGATCCACGATCCGCGCCCCCGCCGAAGGCGGTAGCAAGTCAGCCGCCGCGAAGCGTTGTCCGATCGGTCCGACCGCATCACGGTGGTTCTGCGCAGACCAGTCGAGCGGCGGATCGGACCATCCGCGCCCCGCCGGAGGCGGTAGCAAGTCAGCCGCCGGGGGAGCGGTGTCCGGTCGGTCCGGCCGCATCACGGTGGTTGTGCGCGTACGAGTTGAGCGGCGGATCCACCATCCGCGCCCCCGCCGAAGGCGGCAGCAGGTCAGCCGTCGCGGAGCGGTGTCCGGTCGGGAGCAGGGTGCGGCCGATGGTTGTGCGTACGCCGCTGTACCTGTGGGTACGGTGGTGAGGTGGAGACGGTCGAGCGGTTGATCAGCAGTACTCAGGAGTTGCTGTGGGAGCGTGGGTACGTCGGGACCTCGCCCAAAGCGATCCAGCGAGCGGCTGACGCGGGGCAGGGAAGCATGTATCACCACTTCGCCGGCAAGGCCCAGTTGGCCAAGGCTGCGATCGAGAGGTCGGCCGAGGAACTGCGCGCCGCGGCGGCCGGCCAGTTCGAGCAACCGGGCACGGCCACCGAGCGGATCAGCGGGTACCTCGAGCGAGATCGTGAGGTGCTCAAGGGCTGCCGGATCGGGCGGCTGACCGCGGATCCCGACGTACTGGCGGATGCCGATCTCCGTGCGCCGGTCGCCGAGATGTTCGACTGGTTGCGGACGCGCCTCGCGGAGGTAGTCGCTGAGGGCAAGCGAAACGGCGAGTATCCGGCCACCCTGGATGCCGATCAGACGGCCGCGACCATCGCCGCTGTGTTGCAGGGCGGTTATGTGTTGGCGCGAGCGGCCGGATCGCGGGAGCCGTTCGACCTCGCCGTACAGGGTTTGATCAACTTGTTGCTGGAGGCTACGAAGTGAAGATCGGTGCGGTGTTCCCTCAGCTCGAGATCGGCGCGGACCCCGCGGTCGTCCGCGACTGGACGACGACCGTCGAGCAGGCCGGCTACAACCACGTGCTCGCCTACGATCACGTCCTCGGCGCGGACCCGACCAATCGGCCCGGGTGGACCGGCTACACCGACAAGTCCTTGTTTCATGAGGTTTTCGTCCTGTTCGGATACATGGCGGCGATCACCACCACGCTCGAGCTGGTCACCGGCGTGCTCATCCTCCCGCAGCGGCAGACGGCGCTCGTCGCCAAGCAGGCGGCCGAGATCGACGTGCTCAGTGGCGGACGGCTGCGGCTCGGCGTCGGCATCGGGTGGAACAAGGTCGAGTACGACGCACTCGACGTACCGTTCGAGCGGCGAGGCGCTCGCCTCACCGAACAGGTGGAACTGCTGCGCAAGCTCTGGGCGGAGCCGGTGATCACCCACGGCAGCGTCAAGGAAGCCGGGCTCAATCCCTTACCGGCCAAGCAGATCCCGATCTGGTTCGGCGGTGGCGCGGACGCGGTGCTGAGACGAACGGGCCGCATCGGTGACGGCTGGATGCCGCAGCTCGCACCCGACGACGAAGCCAAGAGCAAGCTTCGGATCATGAAGGCAGCCGCCGAAGAGGCAGGCCGCGATCCCGCTCAGATCGGGATCGAGCCAAGACTCTCACTGGGCGCCGTGCCGGAGCAGGATTGGCGCAGGTACGTCGATGCCTGGCGCGACCTCGGCGCGACGCATCTGTGCGTCAACACGATGAACATGGGTCTGTCCAAGCCCGAAGACCACGCCGAGGTCCTCAGCAGCGTCCTGCAGCGCCTTACCTAGAGGTCACCTGAAGATGCCGAACAGGGCGGGGATCAGACCTGCGTTGGGGTGGCTGAGGGGCACGTTGACGATCGGCTCCGCGGAGTCGGTCCGGTAGATCCGCACCATGCCGTTCGCCACCCGCGGCGGGCGGATCGACGACCAGTGCAGGCTGAGCTTCGGTCGCTTGCAGCCGATGCCGAGCTGGTTCACCTTGATGCTGCCACCGATCGTCACCGTCTCGCCCTGGTAGATCCGGTTGACGAGGTCGGTGAGCAGGCGCGGCTCGAGGAACTCGGCGGACAGGTTCGCCATGAAGGTGAACCACTCCGGAAGCTCGTCACGAACGCCGCCGCGGGAGGAGGACAAGATGATCGTCGGCGCGGCCTTGTGCGGATACTTGCCGACCTCGAAGTGCCAGTAGGTGGTGTGCGTGGTGGGATACATGAAGCGCTTCTCGGTCGTCTGGGTGACCCAGTAGCTGACCCACTCGATCTCGTCGAGGGTCATCGTTCGCCGGCCGTGGGTGATTCGCTCCGGATCGGCGTGGAGCGCCGACCAGCCGACCTTGGTCTCGAGGACGGGGACCTCGCTCATCAGAAAGCCTCTCGCGTTGTACGGGGCGGGTACCGATCGCGCGTTGGACGTGCGCCCACTGCGCGTGGTTCCGCCGTACCGAGCTAGAGGCGGGTGTTGGCTGTCGAGCGACGGATCACCAGTGGGCAGGGGAGGGTGATGATCTCGGTCGGTCGCTCCGGGTCCTGGATGCGTCGGCGGAGCAGGTCGACACCGGTCTCGACGATCGCGTGGACGGGCTGCTCGACGCTGGTCAGGTCGAATGCTTCCCACGCGGCCATCTCGGTGTTGTCGAAGCCGACCACCCACAGGTCGTCGGGGACCTTGGCCCCGACCGCGCGGGCGCCGTCGAGGATGCCGAAGGCCAACAGGTCGGTGACGGTGTAGATGGCGGCCGGCGGCTTCTTGCGGCGCAGCAGCTTCGTCGCGGCCGCATGGCCGTCGGCGTGCGGGACGCCGACCGAGACGACATTGGCGGGCTTGATCTTCACCCCGGCATCGGCGAGCGCCGCCCGGAACCCGAGGTCGCGATCGCGTGAGGTGTTCCCGGTGTGCGTCAGGGTGACCAGGCCGATGTCGGTGTGCCCGGCCTCGACCAGGTAGCGGCCGGCGTCGTACGCGCCCTGCCAGTTGTCGCCGACGACCTGGTCGCAATCGAGCCCGTCGATCCCGCGGTGCAGCAGCACGGTCGGAGTCCCCGACGCGAGCGCCATCGTGTGCAGCGTCGAGTCGTACGTCGCCGACGTCAGCAGAAACCCGTCGACCAGGCGCTGCTGGATGACGTTGCCGACCGATTCCTCCGGATCGTGCTCGATGTTCCACAGGATCATGTGCAGCCCGACCGAGCTGAGCACCCGTCCGATCTCGTCCAGCAACTCGGCATGGAACGGGCTGGTCACGCGGGTCATGAACACGCCGATGGTGTCGGTGCGGCCGGTCTTCATCGCCCGGGCCAACGCGTTCGGGGTGTAGTTCGCGTCCTTCAACACCTGCAGCACGCGTGCCCGCGTCTCCGGGTTGACCTTCGGATTGTTGGTCAGCACCCGCGAGACCGTCGCCTGCGAAACCCCCGCCAGCCGCGCCACATCCCGGCTCGTCGGTGGACGCGCCATCCCGGCCTCCCTCCCCAATCCCGCTACCCAGTCAAGTCGGCCAGTCCAATCGGCCGGTCCAGATGCTGAACCCTACTGAAGAGTCTCACCCCGCGCCGTTGACCGCTCCCACCGACCTGTGTATACGTATTCACGGTCGACGTATTCAGCCCAGCGCAAGGGGAGAAGGGGTGAGCACCGTGCCGGACCGGCTCGTTGCCCTGCAGATCGGAGCGGTTTCGTTCGTCGACGAAGGCGTCGACCAGACACTGGACATCCTGGCCGACCGCGGCGCGGTGAATGCGCTGTTCCTGGCCACGCCGACCTGGACCCGGGGCACCGGCGGACGGCAGATCCCGGGGCATCCGATCCCCGACCACGGCGGCGCCGAGTACGACCTCGGCTGGGTCGGCGGGAACTACGCGCCGCCGCATCCGCAGTACTACGGGAACACTGTGCTCGGCTCGGCCGGTCGCGCGCCGGAGCACCCCTCACTGGACCTGCTTGCCGAGGTCGTGCCGAAGGCGCGCGAGCGGGGGATGAAGTCGTTCGCGTGGATGGAGGAGAGCGGTGGTGCGCGCCAGTTACGGACCTACCCGAACTTCGTCAAGGTGCTCGAGGTCGACGCCTGGGGCCGGCCCGGTCGGCGTCCGTGCTTCAACAACCCTGACTACCGCAACTGGCACCTCGGCTTCGTCGAGGACTATCTGCAGAGCTACGAACTCGATGGACTCGCCTGGTGCTCTGAGCGACCCGGCCCGCTGAACCTGCTGATGCAGGGGACGGTCGACGTGGCCGAGATCGGGTGCTTCTGCCCGCACTGCCGCCAGATCGGCCGCGATCGCGGGATCGATGTGGCCCGCGCGATCCAGGGGTATCGCGAGCTGATCGAGTGGAACCAGCGGGTCGGCGCGGGCGAGCGGCCGGTCGACGGCGCGTTCGTGACGTTCTGGCGGATCCTGCTGAACTTCCCCGAAGTGCTTGCCTGGCAAACGTTGTGGACCGAGAGCCAGCGGCAGCTGTACCGCGACATCTACGGTGTCGCCAAGGCGTTGTCGCCGGAGGTGCAGGTCGGCTGGCACGTCTATCACAACATCTCGTTCAGCCCGTTCTATCGGGCCGATCAGGACTACACCGAGATGGCGAGGTTCTCCGACTTCATCAAGGTCGTGATCTACAACAACTGCGCCGGTCCGCGCTTCTTCACCTGGGTGAAGAGCATCTGTGGTGCGCTCTTCGCCGACGCGGATCCCGAGGACGTCTACCCGTTGGTGATGAAGCTCCTGCAGCTCGACGAGGGTTCGTACGAGAAGCTGCCGCAGACCGGATTCACGGCCGACTACGTACGGCGGGAGACCGCGCGCGCAGTCGCGGGAGTCGGCGGGCAGAGCGCCATCTACCCCGGTATCGACATCGACATCCCGGTCGGCAAGGCGCGTGAACGGTTGGAGGCGCCGCGTGATCTCGGGACCAAGATCAACTGGGACGACAACGAGGGTGAGCTGACACAGTGCACACGGGAGTCCGTGCGCGATGCCACGCTGGCCGCGTTCGAGGGTGGCGCGGAGGGCGTCGTACTGAGTCGTAAGTACTCCGAGATGCTGCTCGAGAACGTGTCAGGCGCTGGTGACGCAGTCCGGAGTCTCGCGTGAAGCCTTGGTATCAAAGGACTCCCGCTGCGCGTGGAGGGTGCTGGCGTACTGGATTGTCAGCTCAACCGGCAGGGCGAGACGGTCATCCTGCATCTGGTCAACCTTGATCAGGGCGGCGCGTGGCGCGGTCGGCTGGCGGAGTTCACGCCCGCAGGGCCGTTCACTGTCACGCTCCGGTCGGACGGGTCGCGGGCGCGGTTCCTGGTGGCCGGGGGCGAGGTCGAGGTGACCTCGGTGGACGGCTGGATTACGGTCGTGGTTGACCGGATCACCGATCACGAAGTTCTGGTCCTGAGCTAAGGAGCCTTTTGTGTCAGTCGACGTCACCGGGCCGATCAACGAGCGGTACGACGAGATCCTCACCGAGCGGGCGCTCGGACTCATCGAGGCGTTGCACCGCGCGTACGACGGGAGGCGGCTCGAGCTCCTGGATCGTCGGACCCAGCGGGTCGCCGAGATCGCGGCCGGGGCGTCGCTGGGGTTCCTGCCGGAGACGAAGGACGTGCGGGACGATCCGTCCTGGCGGGTCGCTGCCGCGGCACCGGGGCTGGTCGACCGGCGGGTGGAGATCACCGGACCGACCGACCGGAAGATGACGATCAACGCGCTGAACTCCGGTGCCAAGGTGTGGCTGGCCGACCAGGAGGACGCGAACACGCCGACCTGGGAGAACGTGGTCGGCGGTCCGCTCAACCTGCTCGACGCGATCACGCGGCGGATCGACTTCAGTACCGACACGAAGAGCTACGCGCTGCGGCCGGACGACGAGTTGGCGACCATCGTCGTCCGGCCGCGCGGGTGGCACCTGCCGGAGAAGCACATCCTCGTCGACGGTTCGCGGGTGAGCGGTTCGCTGGTGGACTTCGCGCTGTACTTCGCGGCGTGTGCGCAGTTGCAGCTCGACCGGGGTCAGGGGCCGTACTTCTATCTGCCCAAGATGGAATCGCATCTGGAGGCGCGGCTGTGGAACGACGTGTTCGTCACCGCGCAGGAGTTCGTCGGCATTCCGCGCGGGACGATCCGGGCGACGGTGCTGATCGAGACGTATCCGGCGGCGTTCGAGATGGAAGAGATCCTGTACGAGCTGCGTGAGCACTCGGCGGGGTTGAACGCGGGACGCTGGGACTACATGTTCAGCGTGATCAAGACGCATCGTGATCGCGGTGTCGATTTCCAGTTGCCGGATCGAAACAGTGTCACGATGACCGTGCCGTTCATGCGCGCGTACACGGAATTGCTGGTGCGGACGTGTCACAAGCGCGGGGCGCACGCGATCGGCGGGATGGCGGCGTTCATCCCGAGCAAGGACCCGGCCGTGAACGAGCAGGCCTTCGCGAAGGTCGAGGCGGACAAGACCCGGGAGGCCGGTGACGGGTTCGACGGTTCGTGGGTCGCGCACCCTGGCATGGTCGAGACCTGCCGCGCAGTCTTCGACTCTGTGCTCGGCTCGGAGCCCAATCAACTCGGCAAGCTCCGCGAGGACGTATCGGTCACGGCCGATCAACTGCTGGACGTAGCCGCCACTCCAGGCGACGTCACCGAGGCGGGCCTCCGCAACAACATCAGCGTCGCAATCCAATACCTCGCCGCCTGGCTCGAAGGCACCGGCGCCGTCGGCATCTTCAACCTGATGGAAGACGCCGCCACCGCCGAAATCTCCCGCTCCCAAATCTGGCAATGGCGCCGCAACGGCGTAGTCCTAGACACCGGCGACACCATCACCACCGAACTAGTAGAACGCCTGACCGCCGAAGAAATCACCAAACTCCCCACCCCCACCGCCTACGAAGCCGCCCGCACCCTCTTCCTACAGGTAGCCCTGGCCGACGACTACAAAGACTTCCTAACCCTCCCCGCCTACGAAACCTTCACCTGAGGCGGGCTTGGGCAGGTCGCATCGGTAGGATCTCGACGAACTTGTCGGCACTGTCGAGCTACTCGACCCAGCGTTGAGTGGCGAGGTCCCAAGCGCCGCGTTCGATGTCACCTGCGAGGAGCGGGCCGAGGCAGGCACCCACCGCACCGAGAGCTTGTGGGAGGTCGCACAGTTCGGCGGGCAGCTTGGCTTTGACGGCTTCGTTCCGGTAGCCGGCGGGCCACTGCCTGCCCGGCGAGTCGAGCGTGGCCGGTAGAGCAAGGTCTCGATGCAGTGCCTCAGCGTGTAGCGCGGCGGCAGTGGTGGCTGCGACTATCCCTGCACCGCTGGTGACGATCAACACGAGATCGACGAGGTCGTGGTACCGAGTCGATGGCATGCCGTCTCGATGGACTTCGTACATCGCACAGACTTTGTCTGCGATCTGGTCGGCCAACGAGTAGAGCGAGAACTCCGGAAGGGGCGGTACGCCTGGCATCTCGATGACCGGCTTCGGCTGGTACCGGTCGACGCGGCTGAGTTGGCGTTTCTTCACGGAAAGGTCAATGCTGAACCGCTGGTATTCGGTGGTGCCGATCGCCGCCGCGACACGGATGGTGGCGACCGCTTTCTCGCCGTCCGTCGAAGCGCGCTCGTCGACTCGGCCGAGTTCGAACCGAAAGAAGTCGTCGCCACACGGTCGCGCTGTTGCGCTGCGCAGCTCGGTCAGAGGCGCGACGAGGTCAACCTCGTTGGCAGGGTACAAGAGATCGACATCGTCGCTGTAGCGGGCATGCGGAAGCCTGCCCAGGAGACCGGTCCCACCCTTCAGTACCCACGGCGCACCGGGATTGTGGAACACGCGGGCGAGGAAGCGTTGCAACACGAACTCGCGGTTGATCTCCTGGGGCGGCCGCCCCAGGTCCTTGGCAAGCTTCTTCATGTGTGCGTTGGCGCTCGCCCGGAACTCGCGAGCGCTGGCATACGGCTTCTCTCTCACTCGACTGCCTGATCCTTTGATTCGTGAAGGAGTCGTGCGCGAGCTTCATAGGCGGCGTGCAGCGCGTCTTGGATCTCTCCGGGATCGCTGGTGACGCCCAGTGCGGTCTGCACGGCCCGCAGGTCGTCGATCGACAGCCCGGTATGCGCAGCGCGATTACGGAGGTCTCTGGGGACTCGCGGATCCAGCAGCGCAAGTGCGTGAAGAAGGGCGGAATCAGCTTGAGACGGCCTTGGCCCGACGAGTTCCGCGGCCTGCTGCGTCGCTCTAGGGATACCGGCCTCCTCGAGGAGGTAACGCAGGAGCGCGCGACCGTGTCCCAGGTGCTGCCCGTAGTGGTGGGCGAAGGGGGAGAGTGCAGAGCTGATTTCATCCGCCGTCACGGAGCCCAGAGCCATCCCGTCGCGTACGACGCCGGCCAGATGGCCACCGTCGGTCTGCGCCTTCGCCAGATCGCCGATGGTCTTCACGATCGTCGTTACTGGAAGGCCCGAGACGATCTGCCAATCGTCCGGATGCAGGTGCTCGCGATGAAAGCTGACATCAGCTCGCTTGGACTGCTTGCGGGCAGCAACGGTGAACTCGAATCGATCCGCGTCCAGATCGCCCAGTTGGTGGTACCTGGCGGCCGATCGATGCGACAAGACTGCGTCTGGTTTCTGGAGACGGTCGGATGCCTGCTGCTCAGGAGCCAGTGCGAGCCATGCTGCGCGGAGGTCGTCCAGTGGCGAGCCTGCTCCCACTACCCGGTAGACGCCATGGGACACGCGCTCCAAGACGCCGTCGTTGGCCAGCCGGGCCATCGACTGCGGAGACACGCCGGCAGCGCGCGCCTGGGCGGTTGTCACCAACCCCCACTGCTCGTCGGCGATGGCGGCAACCACAGCGATCAACACTTCAATCCTCCGAGTATCACTTCGAAAATACTCTACCACGGTAATTTCGAAGCACGAGGCATGAAGTTCAGAGTTGGGTCGGGTCGACGTTGACCGTGGGGATCCCGCCGCCCGCCCGCGCGATGATGGCTAGGGAGGGGGTGGTGGTGGGGTTGCTTTCGCGGTGGATGGTGAAGGCTGGGACGTGGACGAAGTCGCCGGCTACTGCGTCGAGGTAGTCGTCGGTGCCTTCGAATTCCAGGCGGAGGACGCCGGAGACGATGTAGAGGCTGCTTTCGTTCTTGTCGTGGTGGTGCCAGCCGGAGATCGCGCCGGGCTGGGTGATGACCTGGCCGGCCCACAGGATCGGGAGCTCGAAGGCTCGCATCCGGAGCATGCCGGCCGTTGGGTCGGCGGCGACCAGGTCACCCGCTGTGATTACGCGGACGGGCTCACTCATGCCTCCAGTGTGTCAGCGTTTGGGGTAGGCGGCGTCGACCTCGACCTCGACGAGCCAGCCCGCGACCGGGAGGTTCTCGATCTCGAGGGCGAAGCGGGACGGGCGGGACTTGTTCACCACGAACGGCTTGGCGGGTGGAGCTGTGCCGAGAGGGACGGGGACGTACTGGCCGGTGGTGAGGTCGGTGTTGGCGAAGTACTGGCGGTAGGCGCGGTTCCAGCCGGCGAAGTCGGCCGTGGTCGCGCCCGCCGGATTCTGGAGGAAGACGCGCATCGTGTAGACGTCGGCGTACGACAGACCGGCCGCCTGCAGGTTCTCGCCGATGCGCCGCAGGACGTTGATCCCCTGGGCCTCGGTGATCGTCACCCCGGCGGGCAGCGTCCCACCGGGGAAGACCACGGCATCGACGTACGACGCTTCCGAGCCGGCCGGAGCACCCGGGTTGAGCGCGGACGGTCCGATCCCGCTGGTCTTGTAGTACGGCGTATTCGCGCCGATGCCGACCCCGCTGGCGATCATCGGATTGGCCTGACCAGCAGGCAATGCCGGTACGACGGTCCCGGGCCTCGGCGGTCCTGGTTTGTTCCACCAGCCGGCGGCCGTGGTGGCACCACCACCGAAGGACAACGCGACGACTGCCACCCCTGCAGCCAACGTACGTTTCCTCATCGGCTCGTCACCCGGCTGTGCAGAGCGGTGACCGTCGCCCGCGCGGAGACGATCGCGCCGTGCTGCCACGCGATCGTGTGCGAGAGATGATCACCGGCGAAGTAGATGTTGCCGGTGGCATCGAGTAGCCGGGCGTAGATGCCGTCGGTCTGGGACGGCCAGCTCACCCAGGAAGCCTCGGAGTACTTCGTCCCGAGCCAGTTCACCGAGAACGCCGCCTTGACGTCCTGCGTGTACACGTCACCGTGCATCTTGGCGCCTTGCATCAATGCGCGTTGGAGCCGGGCGGCCGGGGTCAGAGCGCCGTACGCGTTGGCGTTGGTGCCGGTGTTGTAGTAGGCGATCACCGTCCCGCGCTTGCCGTGGAAGCCGGTCGACGGGTACCACGTGTTGACCGTGTCGAGCGAGCTGTTGGTGATGCCGCCGTAGATCTTGTGGTCCTCTTCCCACCAGCGCCGTCCGTACTCGATGCCGAGCTTGCCCGCGTTCGTCGGCCGGGCGTACTTGAGTGCCTCGATGATCGGAGCCGGCAGGTTCGACGGGACCTTCGCGGCCAGGTGCGGCGGCAACGTGCAGATGGCGTAGTCCGCGGTGATCACCTTGGTCCGCGACCCGCTTTTGTAGGTGACCTGTACGCCGCTGCCGGTGTTGGCCAGCCCGGTGACCTCGGCGCCGTAGTGGATCTTGTCCCGGCCGATGGCCTTCTCGAACGCGTACGGGATCCGGTCCATCCCGCCGACCGGCTGGAACATCATCATCGCCTGATCCCAGCCGAACTCGAACGAGAAGTAGTTGCCGACGCCGCTCGCGAACACATCGCTCAGCGCGTACGGCGCTGCCGTCTTACCGCCCTCGAGTCCAGCGCCCGGCTCCACCTCGTATCCGCGGCGACCATCCGTCCCGGTGTACGCGAACCCGGCCGCCTTGTTCCCGATCGAACCGAAGCTGCTGAGGAACCCGATCAGCGCCTCCTTGTCGGACGCCGTCAACAGGCCGTCGAGCGCACCCTGGTCCGCGGCCGTGGCCAGCAGCTCGGAGACGTAGCCATACACGTCCGCCTTGGCCGTGCGATGCCGAATCGGCTTGCCGGACAGGGCTGTTGACCCTTCCCGGTAGAGATAAGCATCGGCGTTCTGGTTGACGAACGGTTCGATCGCGACACCGAGCTCGCGGCAGTACTCGAGCGTCAGGTGGTGCTGCGGCAGCCGGCCCGGCCCGGCGTTCATGTACTGACCGGGCGAGAACGTCGCCCGCTGGGTGTTCCCGGCCAGATCGGTCTCCACGGTGCCGCCGCGGACCGTCCAGTTCCGGCCCCCCGGGCGGTTGCGGGCTTCGAGCAGCGTGACCTTGTAGCCGGCCTTGAGCAGTTCGTACGCCGAGGTCAGCCCGGAGATCCCGGCGCCGAGGACGACGACGTGCTTGGTGCCGCGGCCGTTGAGTTCGGTCCGCGACGGAGCGGCGTACGCGGGTGTCTCGGCGGCGCCCGTGAGGCCGAGCGCCGACATCGTGGAGAACATCACACCGGCCCCACCGGTGATACCGACCTGTTGCAGGAACTGACGTCTGGTCTGCGCCATGCCTTCTCCTCACTGAGCAACGGGGTAGCTGACCAGAAAGGTAAGGACATGATGTTTTCACCCCGTGACGCGACGGTGACGAGCTGAAACCGGAACTGACAGGTATGTTTCGGCTTAACGAACCTGTTGGAGCAGCGTCTTGGCCACCGGCGCGATCTCGGCGTAGACACCGGGGTAGCCGGGCTCTGCGCAGCCTTTGCCCCAGGAGACGACACCGAGCAGACGTCCGTTCAACACGAGCGGGCCGCCCGAGTCGCCCTGGCAGGCGTCCGCGTTACCGTCGAGGTATCCGGCGCAGACATTGGATGCGGCCGCGTAACCGTTGGCGACGTACTCCTTGTTGGCCAAACAGGTCGCGTCGCCGAGGTCGGGGACGGCGAGTTTCTGCAACGTGTCGTCGGGACCGGTGTCCCTGGTGTCACCCCAGCCGTAAACGGTCGGTACGACGCCACGCCGGTCGGCCTTGGGGTCCGTCTCCAATGCGATCACCGGTACGCCGGTGAACGGCTTCTCCAGCGTCAGTACGGCGAAATCGTGGCGGTTGTTCGTGGTGTTGTACGCCGGATCGATCCACACCTTGCTGATCGCAGACACCCGCCCGGTGCTGTCGTCGGCCAGCTCGGCTCGCCCCTGGACGGCGCCGTACGTCGACAACGGCTTCCCCATGCAGTGGGCCGCAGTCACGAGCTTGTCGGCCCGTACCAGGACCGCCCCACACCATCGCCCGGTCGCCGACGCGGCCCCCGAGTACGTCAGCGCCACCGCCCATGGCGCCTCACTGGAACTGGCCAGTGTCCCCCCGATCACCACCGGCTCCTTCGCCCCGGCCGTCACCAGCAGCAGCACCCCGACCAGCGCCAAACCCCGTCTCAGCATGCGCAGAACTTACTCCAGGTAACCCATCAAGCACTCGAGGTAACACTCCGCTCGGTGAACTCTCGGCTGCAAATCGGCACCGATGCAGTCTCCACCGGTGGAGGTGGCTACTGTCGTCAGGTGCAGAAATGGCCAGGTCGTCCTTACCCTCTCGGTGCCACGTACGACGGCGCCGGGACGAACTTCGCGCTGTTCTCGGAGGTTGCGGAACGAGTAGATCTCGCGTTGATCGACGACGACGGGACCGAGCAGCTGGTGCAGCTGACCGAGGTCGACGGGTTCGTGTGGCACGCGTACCTGCCGGCGGTGCAGCCAGGCCAGCGGTACGGGTTCCGGGTGCACGGGCCGTACAGCCCCGCGGACGGTTACCGGTGCAACCCGTCGAAGCTCCTGCTGGATCCGTACGCGAAGGCGATCGACGGGCAGATCGACGGCGACGAGTCGCTGTACAGCTACCGGTTCAAGAAGCCGGACGAGCTGAACACGATGGACAACCGCGAACACACCATGCTGTCCGTGGTGACGAACCCGTTCTTCGACTGGGGCAACGACCGCCCGCCGGGTCACGCCTACCACGAGACCGTGATCTACGAAGCGCACGTCAAGGGCCTGACCAAGACCCATCCCGCGCTGCCTGAGGAGATCCGCGGCACGTACGCCGGGATCGGCCACCCAGCCATAGTCGAGCACCTCAAGGAGCTTGGCGTGTCAGCGATCGAGCTGATGCCGATCCACCAGTTCGCGCAGGACGGGCACCTGCAGGAGCTCGGCCTGTCGAACTACTGGGGTTACAACACGATCGGCTTCTTCGCGCCGCACAACGACTACGCCGCCGGCGGCACGCGTGGTCAGCAGGTGACCGAGTTCAAGACGATGGTGAAGGCACTCCACGCGGCCGACATCGAAGTGATCCTCGACGTGGTCTACAACCACACCGCCGAGGGGAACGAGTTCGGCCCGACGCTGTCGTTCAAGGGCATCGACAACGCCGCGTACTACCGCCTGGTCGACCAGGACAAGTCGCACTACTACGACACGACCGGCACCGGCAACAGCCTGCTGATGCGGCATCCGCACGTGCTGCAGCTGATCATGGACTCGCTGCGCTACTGGGTCACCGAGATGCACGTCGACGGCTTCCGCTTCGACCTCGCGGCCACGCTGGCCCGGCAGTTCCACGAAGTCGACCGGCTGTCGGCGTTCTTCGACCTGGTCCAGCAGGACCCGGTGGTGAGCCAGGTGAAGCTGATCGCCGAGCCGTGGGACGTCGGCGACGGCGGCTACCAGGTCGGGAACTTCCCGCCGCTGTGGACCGAGTGGAACGGCAAGTTCCGCGACACCGTCCGCGACTTCTGGCGCGGCGAGAAGTACACGCTGGCCGAGTTCGCGTCCCGGCTGACCGGCTCGTCCGACCTGTACCAGGACGACAGCCGCCGCCCGATCGCGAGCATCAACTTCATCACCGCGCATGACGGCTTCACGCTGCGCGACCTGGTCTCGTACAACGAGAAGCACAACGACGCGAACGGCGAGGGCGGCAAGGACGGCGAGAGCCACAACCGCTCCTGGAACTGTGGTGTCGAGGGCGCGACCGACGACCCCGAGGTGCTCCGGTTGCGCGCCAGGCAGCAGCGCAACTTCCTCACCACGCTGCTGATCTCGCAGGGCGTGCCGATGATGGCGCACGGCGACGAGCTCGGCCGGACGCAGAGCGGCAACAACAACGTCTACTGCCAGGACAACGAGCTCTCCTGGGTCGACTGGAAGCTGACGCCGACGCAGAAGGACCTGCTCGAGTTCACCCGCGCGCTGGTCAAGCTACGGAACAACCATCCGGTGCTGCGGCGCCGCCGGTTCTTCCACGGCGACACCGGCGTCGACGGGCTCGGTGACCTGGTCTGGTTCACCCCCAAGGGCACCGAGATGCAGAACGGCGATTGGCAGGCCGACGACGCCCGCGCGATCGCGGTGTTCCTGAACGGCGACGCCATCTCCGAGCCGGATCCACGCGGTGAGCCGGTGGTCGACGACTCGTTCCTGGTCCTGCTGAACAGCAACTACGAGCAGACCGACTTCCTTCTCCCGCCGAAGGAGTACGGCGCGGCCTGGACAGTGGTCGTGGACACGACGACCGCGACGGGTGTCGCGAGTGACGAGCCGCATGCCGCCAGCAGCACAGTCCGATTGGAGTCGCGCAGCACGCTGGTCCTGACCCGTCCTCGCCAGGTCGCCGGATGACGGCCGTCCCGCAGGCGACGTACCGGCTGCAGTTGCGCGCCGAGTTCGGCTTCGACGACGCGGCCGCGGTCGTCCCGTACCTGGACAGCCTCGGGATCTCGCATGCGTACCTGTCGCCGATCCTGCAGGCCGCACCCGGTTCCACCCACGGGTACGACGTTGTCGACCACAGCCGGCTGTCCGAGCCGGCCGGTGGTCGGCCTGCGTTCGACCGGCTGGCGAAGCGGTTGGCAGATCACCGCATGGGGACTGTGGTTGACGTCGTACCCAATCATGTGGCGGTGCCGACGCCGGCGCGGCTCAACAAGGCCCTGTGGTCGGTGCTGCGGGACGGACCGAGTTCGCCGTACGCCGAGTGGTTCGACGTGGACTGGGGTTCGGGGAACCAGCCGCTGTTGATGGCTGTGCTCGGTCAGCGCATCGGGAAGGTGCTGGCCAACGGCGAGCTGTCCCTCGACGGCGACATTCTGCGGTACTACGACCACGAGTACCCGGTGCGGCCCGAGACCGAGGACCTGCCGATGGCGGAGCTCGTGACCGAGCAGTGGTACCGGCTGGCGCACTGGCGGGTCGCTGACGAGGAGCTGAACTACCGGCGCTTCTTCGACGTCGACACGCTCGCAGCCATCCGGGTGGAGACGCAGGAGGTCTTCGACGCGACGCATGCGCTTCTGCTCGAGCTCCTGGGTGAGGGCAAGATCAACGGCTACCGCATCGACCACCCGGACGGTTTGGCCGACCCGCGTGGCTATCTGCGTCGGTTGGCCGAGCGCACCGGCGGTGCGTGGGTCGTGGTGGAGAAGATCCTCGAGGGCGACGAAGAGCTACCTCGCGACTGGCCCTGCGCCGGCACTACCGGGTACGACGCGCTCCTACGAGTCGGTGGTCTGTTCGTCGACCCCGCCGGCGCAGCGCCGCTGTCGGCCTTGCACTCCGAGCTCACCGGTCAGCCTGCTGACTTCGGTCCGGTTGTGGAGGAGGCGAAGCGCGAGATCGTGCAGCACGGGCAGTACGCCGAAGTGCATCGACTCGTGGAGCTCCTGGCTCGCATCTGCCAGGACGACGTCCGGCTGCGGGATCACACCCGACGTGCGTTCCATGAGGTCGTTGTCGAGCTGCTCGTCCACTTCGACGTCTACCGGGCGTACGTCGTACCGGGGGAGACGCCGGAGCCCACAGCGGTGCACGCCATGGAACGGGCCGCCGCGAAGGCTCGGGACAACCTCGACGAGGACAGGCAGGAGACGCTCGACGTCGTACTGCATCTGCTGCTCGGTCGAGAGGTCGGTACGGCCGGACGGATCGACGAACACGCGCGGCACGAGCTGATTGTGCGGTTCCAGCAGACCTGCGGGCCGGTGATGGCCAAGGGGGTCGAGGACACCGCGTTCTACCGGTGGTTCCGGCTCACTTCGCTCAACGAGGTCGGTGGCGATCCAGAGCACTTCGGTGTCTCGCCGGAGGAGTTCCACGCGTACGCAGCCCGGCTGAACCAGCACTGGCCGAAGACGATGACCACGCTGTCCACTCACGACACCAAGCGCTCCGAGGACGTGCGTGCCCGGCTCGGTGTGCTGTCGGAACAGCCCGCTGCCTGGTCCGAGGCCGTCCGGGAGTGGCGCCGGTTGTCAGATGACCACCGGAGCCCGTTGCTGGACGGTTCGACCGAGTACCTCTTCTGGCAGACGCTCTTCGGCACGTGGGACGACGGACCGCTCCCCGAGGACCGTCTGCAGGCCTACCTGCTCAAGGCGATCCGCGAGGCCAAGCGTCACACCACCTGGACGTCTCCGGACGAGGAGTACGAACAGACCGTCGCCGGCTTCGCCAGCTCGGTCCTGAACGACCAGACCGTCCTGGATGCGGTACGACGCTTTGCCGATCGGCAGACCGAATTCGTCCGGGCGGCGACGCTCGGCCAGAAGCTGGTCCAGCTGACGATGCCCGGCGTACCGGATGTCTACCAGGGCAGCGAGCTGGTCGACCTGTCGCTCGTGGACCCGGACAACCGCCGGCCGGTGGACTACCCGGACCGGATCGACCGGCTGCGTCGACTGGACGAGGGTGCCAAGCCGGACGACCTGTCCGACGAGAAGCTGCTGGTCACCGCGCGGGCACTGCGGATCCGGAGGCAGTACCCGGAGGCGTTCGCCGGCAGCTACACCCCGCTCCCGACGTCCAACGGTCACGCGGTCGCCTTCGCCCGCGGCGACGCGGTCATCACCGTGGCGACCAGACTGCCCGCGGCACTGCATCGGCTCGGCGGTTGGGGTGACAGCACGGTCGTCCTACCCAGCGGCCAATGGAAGAACGTGTTGACCGGCCACGAGGTGGGTAGTGGAGCAGCTCGCATCCATGACCTACTGGAACACCTCCCAGTAGCTCTGCTCGTCAGGAGCTGAACACATGCACACGTTCTCGGTGTGGGCGCCTGAAGCGTCGTCGGTCGATCTGGTGCTGCGGGACGGCGTACTGCCGATGCACTCGGCGGACGGCGGTTGGTGGCAGCGAGAGGTCGTCGAGGCTCATCACGGCACCGACTATGCGTTCGCCGTGGACGGAGGCGAGCCACTGCCGGATCCACGCAGCCCGTGGCAGCCGGACGGCGTCCACAGGTTCAGCCGAGTCTTTGAGCCAGACCGGTTCGAGTGGACCGATGAGGACTGGATTGGCCGCGATGTGCGCGGTTCGGTGTTCTACGAGCTGCACATCGGGACGTTCACTCCAGAAGGCACGCTGGACGCGGCAGCCGACAACCTGGACTATCTGGCGTTGTTGGGCATCGAGGTGGTCTCGCTGCTCCCGGTCGCCGCGTTCCCCGGCAACCACGGCTGGGGGTACGACGGCGTCGACCTCTACGCCGTCCATGAGGCCTATGGCGGTCCCGAAGCGTTGCAGCGGTTCGTTGACCGGTGTCATGACGTCGGGCTGGCCGTTTGCCTCGACGTCGTCTACAACCACCTCGGTCCGAGCGGTAACTACCTGAGCAGCTTCGGTCCGTACTTCACCGCCAAGCACTCGACGCCGTGGGGTCCGGCCGTCAATCTCGACGACACAGGCAGCGTCGAAGTCCGCCGGTGGATCTGTGACAACGCATTGCGGTGGTTCCGGTCGTTCCACCTGGATGCTTTGCGGCTTGACGCCGTACATGCGTTTGCTGATGACAGTCCGGTGCATTTGCTCGCGCAATTGTCGGCTGAGACCGCAGAGTTGTCCGCGGACCTGGGTCGGCCGTTGGGACTGGTCGCGGAGTCGGATCTGAACGATCCGCGCATGGTCGAGCCGGTGTCCGAGGGCGGGCGCGGCATGACCGCGCAATGGAACGACGATTTCCACCATGCGCTGCATTCGCTGCTGACCGGGGAACGCTTCGGGTACTACGTGGACTTCGGTGCGCCGGAGGTGTTCGCGAAGACCCTGACGAAGGTGTTCCTGCACGACGGCACCTACTCGACCTTCCGTGGCACGGACTGGGGTCGCCCGGTCGACCCGACGAAGGTCAGCGGTGGTGACTTCCTCGTCTACACGTCGAACCACGACCAGATCGGCAATCGCGCGCTCGGCGACCGGCCCGCGCTGACACCTGGCCAGCTCGCGATCGGTGCTGCGCTGGTGGTGACCTCGCCGTACGCGCCGATGCTGTTCATGGGTGAGGAGTGGGGTGCCTCGACGCCGTGGCGGTTCTTCACCGACTACGACGAGCCCGCGTTGGCCGAGGCCGTCCGGACCGGGCGGCGGCGTGAGTTCGCCGAGTTCGGGTGGGAGGCCGAGGAGATCCCGGACCCACAGGATCCCGAGACCTGGCGCAGCTCGGTCTTGGACTGGTCCGAGCTGGACGAAGCGCCGCACCACGACCTGCTGGCCTGGTACCGCCACCTGCTGACGTTCCGGGCGAAGATGCCGGAATTGCGCGACGACCGGCTGGACTCGGTGGCGATCGCGTTCGATCCGGGCGGCGCCTGGCTGGTCGTGACGCGGGGCAGCCTGCGGATCGCGGCGAACCTGAGCCCGGCCGAGTCCGTGGTCCCGCTCGACGAGGACCCGGCGTACCTCGTGATGGCTTTCGGTACGGCGAACGTCGTCACGGACGGTGTTCGGCTGCCAGGTCATGGCGTTGCCATCGTCGCGGTCCGTTAATCACTAACGCCGCACAATGTGTTTCGAATCCAACACAACACGCCGTTCGAGCCTGTTGTTTCGCGGGGGATTTCTGGAATCGCTTGTGTGGAAGCGATCCGTGGCGGAATGTGGAAAGGCCAGCACGGTACCGGGGGGTTGACGGGAGGATCTGGATGACAGTCGGAGGCGTCGACACTTACTACGACTACGAAGAGAAGCAGTGGAAGAGCAGGCGATTGGGAGGCGGACCGATCCGTCGAGGCCCGGTCTGCCCAGCCCCACGGATCGCTGATCGGGCGGCGCACGAACCGTCCCGTGAGCGGCATACGACCTCCACCCGCGACCGCGACAAGGCCAAGACCGTCCTCGGCTGAAGCTCCCGGTGGCAGGACCCGCCAGATCAGGTCACCGGACCGGAAACACCACAGCGGCCGTCGTGCCGGAACCCGACGGCCGCTGCGGCGCGCTGTTCAGTACTTCAGTAGACGCTGACCTTGTAGACCGCCAGCGGCTCGCTGACCGGCTGGAAGTACGTCGTACCGCCGGAAGTGCAGTCGCCGCTACCACCCGAGGTGATCCCGAGCGCGGCCGTGCCCGCGAACAGCGGACCGCCCGAATCACCGCTCTCCGCGCAGACGTTGGTCTTGATCAGCCCGGACACCTGGCCCTCGGCGTAGTTGACCGTCGCGTTGAGCCCGGTGACGCGGCCGCTGTGGAGCCCCGACGTGCTGCCGGCCCGCGCGACGGCCTGGTTGAGCTTGGCCGTCCCGGCGGTGCGGATGTCCTGCGACTTGCCGTTGTAGAGGTTCACGCTGCCGCCCGGCGGCTTCCCCGTGGTCGTGTACTTGACCAGGGAGAAGTCGTTGTTCGGGAAGCTCGAGTGCTGGGTGCTGCCGATCTTCGTCCGCAGCGTCTTGTCCGAGTACCAGGTCTGGATGATGTTGCCGCAATGGCCCGCGGTCAGGAAGTAGTACTTCCCGCCGGCCTGGACGTTGAAGGCCGCCGAGCACCGGCCTGCCTGCCCGTACGCCGCACTGCCGCCGCTGATGAATTTCCGCAGCGTGCCTGGGGTCTTCTCGACCGCGACCTTGGCCCCGAACTGTCGGGTCACGGCCAGCAGGCTGGAGAGCTTCTTGCCGGTCACGGTGTCGTCGTACGACACGACGACGGTGCCGTCCGGTCGGGTCATCCAGGCGGTGCCCGGGATGGCCGCGTCGTGGTTCAGCCTTGCGCTGATCGCGGGAGCGGACAGCGTCGACGGCGGTACGGGCGTCGCCGCCTCCGTCGGTGCGGACACAATGGTGGTGGTGAGCGCGGTAGCGGCGAGGACTGCGGTCGCCCGGCGCGCGATCGGTGATGTCACGTTCGGTCTCCTCGAGGTGGGTCAGCCCGCGGCAGCGAGCACGTCATCGGTCTGGAGCGACCGGAGCTCCTCGGTGGAGGGCATCCGGCCGAGCTTTCGGAGGCGTTGGGACTGGGCCTTGCGCATCCCCTCGACCAGCCGGCGGGCCTCGCGGGCGTTGCCGAAGTTGGGACCGTGGGCGATCCGGTCGAAGAACGCGGTCAGGGACGGGCCGGCCGCCGGGTCGAGCTCGTAGTCGTCGACGGAGACCATCCGGTTGGTGATCAGCAGCAACTCGTCGGCGGAGTAGTTCTCGAACTCGATGGTCTTGGAGAACCGCGAGGCCAGTCCCGGGTTGGCGTCCAGAAAATCGGCCATCTCCTGCGTGTAGCCGGCCACGATCACGGCGATCTCGTCGCGGTGGTCCTCCATCAGCTTGACCAGCGCGTCGATCGCTTCCTGGCCGAAGTCGCCGCCGGCCCCGGCCTGCCGGGACAGGGTGTAGGCCTCGTCGATGAAGAGCACACCGCCGAGCGATTTCTCGAACACCTGCGTGGTCTTCTCGGCCGTGTGGCCGATGTACTGACCGACCAGATCGCGGCGGGACACCTCGGTGAACTCGCCGTTCGGCAGCACACCGAGGGCCTTCAGCAGCTTGCCATAGGTCCGGGCGACGGTCGTCTTTCCGGTACCGGGTGCGCCTGCGAAGATCAGGTGATGGCTGACACCGCCGATCGACAGCCCGGCGGAGCGTCTCCACTCGTTCACCTGGATCTCGTCGACCAGCGCGTGGACCTCGCCCTTCACTCCGAGGAGACCGACCATTCCGTCCAGGTCGCCGAGCAGGTTCTCCAACGCGCCACCTTCGGCGGCCGGGCGCGCGGCGGCGTTCTCGATCACCTGCACCGTGCTGCCGTCGGCGATCTGGACGGCGGGCAGCCCGGTGTTCTCGGTCCGGCAGCCCTCGATGGTGCCGCCGCATCCCGGGGCGAACGTGATGCCGGATCCCCGGGTGTCGGAGACCCGGACCCGCCGGATGGACGGGCTGCTGCCGTGCGCGACGCCGATCCCTTCGGTGCCCATTCCGCTGATCTCGCAGTCGGTCAGCTCAGGACGGCTGTACTGGTAGATGTAGACACCACGGCCGCCGCAGCCGCTGATCGTGCAGCCGCGGATCAACGGATCGGAGCCCATGGCAACGACCAGGCCGTCGCCGGCGATCCCGGTGATGACGGTGTCCAGGAGCCGGCCGCTCGCGCCCTCGATCACGATGCCCGTCTCGGCGCCGCTCACGGTGCAGCGGTCGACGATGAAGGTCCGGGTCGCATGCAGCCGGATGGCCGGTTGTGTCCGGCTCCGCACCTCGCACTGCTCAACGGTCAGGCTGGACCGATCGCCCACCACGGCCGCGTTGTCTCCGGCCCGGATATCGAGGCCACGGAGGGTGAGTTCGCCGTCGATGGCGTGGACCGTCGGCTGGTCCGCGCCTTCACCATCGAGTACGACGTTCGTCCCGGCCTCGGCCTGGAGAGTCAGGCGGCGGCCGTTCAGCTCGAGGATCTCGGCGTACGTGCCGGCGGCAATGGCGATCACCGCGCCGTCGGGTGCTTCCAGGAGTGCGGCGCCGATGGTCGGGTAGGCGCCCGGCCGGTCGGCAGCGACTGTCAGGGTGCGGGTTGGGGTCATCAGCTCGCCTGGTCCAGCAGCAGCCAGCCCCGGTCCGCGGCTTTGACGCCGGCCTGGAAGCGGCTGCGGGCGCCGAGTCGATGCATGATCTGGGCGACCATCCGTCGTACCGTCCGGACCGAGATGCCGAGGTGGGCGGCGGCGAACTCGTCGGTCGCACCCAACGACAGCAGGCGCAGCATCTCGCGCTCCCGCATCGACAGGTCCGACCCCTCGGGCAGGTCGCCATCGGCAAGTGCTACCGCGTCCGGCCAGATCCGCTCGAACAGCTCGGTGACCGTCGTGACCACACTGGGCAGCCGCAGTACGGCGACGCTCCCGGCGCTGGTCTCACCCGGCAGCACGGCGACAGTGCCGTCGATGACCAGGGCGTTCATCGGCACTGCCGGCATGGTCCGTACGGCGGCACCGGCCACGGACATCCGGCTGAGATGGCGGGACTGACCCGGGTTCGTCCTGGCGGTGTCGGGATAGATGGCTCGGTAGCGGACTCCTGCGACCAGGTCACGCGGTCCGAAGACCGGACCGGCCGGGGAGAGCGTGCTGAGCGCGATCACATCGCAGGTGGCGTTGGCCAGCAGGGATGCGATGCCGTCGTGGGCGGGTACCTGGTCGAAAGCAGACGGGTGAGTCACGGCGGGCCGGTTCAGGAGGGAGAGTGAGGCGGTCATGAGAGGGGAACCCCCAGAGGTAGGGTCGCGGCCACGCCTTGGGCGTGCCGTCCATCGAGACGTTCCGGATCGACTCCGAACGAGCGGGCGAGTGTGGTCAGGACGGTGACCGCTGTGTCGAGCGTGGCGGGGTGAGCCGCCGCTACCCGGAGGACTGCGTCGTACCGGGTGGGTTCGGTGGTGCCGCCACCTGCGGCGGCAACGGTGATGGCGAGGGTCTGCGCTCCGCCGGTGCCAGTGCCGAGGAGGGTGTCCACCAAGGCCTGTGCGGTGATCGGTTCGAGCGCGGAGAAGCCGGTGAGCCGGATGGAGATCTGCATGATCGGACCGGCGGCCCAGCTGGACCAGCGCTCGCGGAGATGGCTGCGGCCGGCGTTGGCGTGTGCGAGAGCTCCGACCGAGGCCAACGCGTCGGTCTGGTCGAGTGGCATCGTCTCGACCTGTTCGCGGTCGAAACGCCGTACCAAGCGGCGAACGGTGTTGGCGAGCACCTGGCCGAGTTGCTCATCGGTGGCGATGTCGGTCGTCCGGGAGGCCCGGACTGCTATCCACGCCCGCGGCTGGCGGCCTTGCTTGACTCCGGTGTGCAGGACGAGCTGTACGGATACACCGACCGGTTGTTCGTCAACAGAGTCGGCGAGTGCGGTCAGTCGGGGCAACACCTCGTACTGCGCGTCCGAGCCGACCCGGAGTGCCACGGAAGCGCCTTCGGCTCGGCTCATCAGCCCGTACGGCTGCTCCCGGATCGTCAGGGTGCTCGTGGACGTCCGGCCGCAGAACAGGCTGACCAGGCTGATCCCGACCTCCCCGGTTAGGTCGGCACGCCGCCGCCGGAGCAGGTACGCCGCCAGTAGGAGGGCCCAGCGGTAGAGCCATTGACCCCGGAAGCGGATGGCGGTCAGGAGGATCACCGTGAAGGCAGCGACCGAGGTGAGGATCAGAGCGAGTCGTGAGCCGGTTGTGGCCGCACCTACTGCGACCACCGCGGTCTGCCACCAGATGATCTGTCCCAGCCGCAGTGCGCGATCCGGGTGCGAGATAACAGTGGCTGTCGGGTCCGGCGTGGGTGGAGGAGTGGCATACAGGTCCGGTGCTGCCGGTGCGGGAGCCGGGGGCGCAAACGTCTGCGCCTGCGGTGGTGGCGGCAGGAAGAACTGCGGTGCGGCCTGGGCGATCGGCGTACCGACTGTGGTGGCTACGGGCGCGGCGGCTGCCTGTGGTTGTTGTGCCGGTGCGAGTGCTTGTCCGCTTTGCTCAGCCAGTGTGGACGTGGTGAATGGTTGGCTCATGCGACCCTCGGTCCCCGGGCAGACACCAGCTCCAGGCCGGCGCCTTGGATGTCGGCTCGTTGGGCGGCGGCGCGGAGTTCGGCCTCCGACTCGGTGGCTAGCAGGATCCGGTTCGCGTGATCCCGGACGAGTGGGTGGAGCGCGAACCGTCCAGGCCCGGGCTCGGTGACGAGGTGGTGGTCGAGCAACTCGTCCAAGATCGGTTCCACCTCGACCTGGGTGATCCCGAGCAGGCCGGCAGCCCGTCGTACGTCGAAGACCGGCAGCAGGCCGAGTAGCCGGTAGCACTGCTGCACCTCGGGAGGTAGTGACGCGTAGGTCGCGTCGAACAGCGCCAGCACGTCGGACAGCTCGCGGCGCCGCGCGGTCGGGTCCTCGAGGCGGGAGACCATCCGCTTGGCGGTCCACGGCTGCCTGTCCCGGAGCCGGTCGGTCAACAGACGGATCGCGGCCGGGTGACCGCCACACCACCGCAGTACAGCGGGATCGGCGAGCTCTGCCGCGATCTCGTCCGGGAGTACGTCCAGGCTGATCGAGCCGGTCCGATTCAGCCCGGCCAGCCGACTGCGGCTGGTGACCAGGACCAGGGAGCCAGCGGTTCCCGGCAGGAGCCGACCGACCTGCTCGGCGTCGGCCACATCGTCGAGCACCAGCAGGATCCGCTGTCCGCGCAAGGTCGAGCGCCAGTACGCCGCGAGTTCGTCGACTGTGTCCGGCAGCTTGACCGCGGGTCCGCGGAACGAGCGGATCAGCTTGCCGAGTGCCTCGGCGGTCCCGACCGGCTCATCCCGATGAGACCGGAGATCCAGGTAGAAGCGTCCGTCCGGGTAGGAGTTGGTGAGCTGGTGTGCGGTTTCGAGAACCAGTGCGGTCTTGCCGATCCCCGGCATCCCGTCGATGGTGACCACGCCGACTCCGGAGGCAGAGTCGTTGGCCAGTGCGGCCAGCCGGTCCAGCTCTGCCGTACGACCAGCGAATCCGGCGATCCGGCAGGGCAGGTCGGAACGTCCGCCGGTCTCTTCGGTGTTTTTCGGGGTGTCGTTGAGGATCTCCTGGTGGAGCTGGGTGAGCTCCGCACCGGGCTCGATACCGAGTTCGCGGACCAGTACGCCCCGGGCGCGCTGGTAGGTCGCAAGTGCGTCATGCCGGCGACCGGTCTGCAGGAACGCGGCCATCAGCTTCGTCCACGCGACCTCGCGCAGCGGCTCTTCCTCGGTCAGCACTCGCAGTGTGGCGATCGCGTCAGCGGGCCGGCCAAGCGCCAGCGCGGCGTCGGCCAGGTCCTCGCGCAGAGACCGGTGCAGCTCGGTCAGCCGCTCGACGGCGGACCCGGCTCCACCCGCGAGACCGTCGTACGCGTCTCCTCGCCAGAGCTCGAGGGCACGCCCGATGAGTTCGGCTGCCCGGGCGGGGTCGGTGCCCTCGACCAGCAGTCGGCGGGCCTCGACGGAGAGGTCGGCGGCCAGGTCGGCGTCGAGTTCGCCCGGCAGGACGCGGACCCGGTACGAGCCGGGGCGGCTCTCGATCCGGTCACCCGGCAGGATCCGGCGCAGCTGCCAGACATAGGTCTTGAGATTGCGCTGGGCGGAGGTCGGCAGCTCCTGCCGCTCCCAGAGCGCGTCGATGAGTTGGTCGGTGCTGACCCAGGTGTTCCGGTGGAGCAGGAGGAGCGTGAACATGATGGCCGGCTTGCCACCGGCGACCTCGATCGGCCGGTCGTCCGGTCCGACGATCTCGAGCGGACCGAGGACGCGGAAGGTCATCGGAGGCGGTGGTTGCAGAGAGTCGCCGTTCATAAACACCTACGATCCATACCGACGATGACATTTCGATGACACGAGAGGCCGGGAGTGCGCGTACTGGTGGTAGAAGACGAGGAGGACCTGCGGGTCGCCGTGTCTGCCGGTCTCCGGACCGCCGCGCTCGCGGTGGACTCCGTGGGTGACATCGCGACCGCGGACGAGGCCCTCTTCGTGAACGAGTACGACTGCGTGGTGTTCGACCGGATCCTGCCGGACGGGGATTCGATCACCTACGTACGGCGACGGCGGCAGCAGAACTGGAATGTCCCGGTCCTGTTCCTGACCGGCCGCGACACGCTCGCCGACCGGGTGGACGGGTTCGCGCACGGCGGTGACGACTACCTGGTCAAGCCGTTCGCGGTCGCCGAGCTGACCGCGCGGGTGCTGAGCCTGTGCCGTCGCGCCGGTGTCGGCCGGTCGCCGGTCCAGCGGTACGCCGATGTCGAGGTCGACACCGGTCGACGCGAGGTGCGCCGCGACGGTGTGCTGCTGACGCTGACGGCCAAAGAGTTCCAGGTGCTGGAGTACCTGATGCTCCGACCGGGCCGGGTACTGACCCGCGCCGAGCTGATCGACGGCTGCTGGGACGGCGACCCGCCGATGTCGAACGCGGTCGACGCGACGATCAAACGACTCCGCTCGAAGCTCGGCCCGCCCGAGCTCATCCGTGCGATCCGGGGTCAGGGCTACCAACTGATCGATCAGGACGAGCTCCGGTGAAGGGACCCGCGGCCGGCGATCTCCATCAGTTGCGCTGGTGGTTGACGGCGATCTTCACGGTGATGAACACGATCGGGCTGGTCGTGTTCGCGCCGTTGATCATCACGCTCGACTCCGACCGCGGGATCGACAGCATCGACGGCCGGATCGCGGTGGTGACCGCGTCCGTTCTCCGACTGGTCCGTGACGACGGTGGCGCGATCGGACTCGATCGGGTGAGTGACGATGCGGAGTTGAACGACGCCTGCCCGCAGTTCGCCGTACTGCCTGGTGGTGCCACGCCGTTTCGCGCGTACACCAGTCGGCATTCGTGTGTCGTGGTCGACTCGGGTGAGCTCGATCGCCTTGCTACCAAGGCAGTTTCGTCCGGCGAGAGCCTGGTCGCCGAGGGACGGTCGGTGTCGGGTGGTCGGGTGCGGATCGGGGTCGAGCCGTTCCGTGATTCGGGCGGACGGTTCGCCGGGGCCGTGGTCGCGTGGTCGGACGCCCAGGGGGAGAGCGATCGGCATCAACGGCTCGTGCTCGTCGTACTCGCCGGGTGCTTCTTCCTCGTCACCGCTGCCGCGCTCGGTGGGTATTGGCTGTCTGGACGTGCCATCCGGCCGGCTATGGCCGCGTTGGAACAGCAGGAGGCGTTGCTGGCCGACACTGCGCACGACCTGCGGAATCCGGTCGCCGCTCTGCGCGCTCTGGCCGAGACGGCCGAGCAGGATCCGCAGCAGCGGACGGACTTGCTGCCCCGGACTGTCCGGTTGGCGTCGCGGATGGGCGACACCATCGATGGACTGTTGGTGCGAGCCCGGCTGGCCGCGGGGGTCGAACAGTTGCGGATGGAGCCGGTCTGGTTGGACCAGCTCGTCGGCGGGCTGGTCGAGGACCTCCCGCCCGGTTCCGCGCGGATCTCGATGGTGATGGCGCCGACCAAGGTTCGCGCCGACCCGACGCTGCTGCGGCGTGCGATCGGGAATCTGCTGGAGAACGCCGTACGACATGGGCGTGGTCCGGATGGTGAGGCCGTGGTGACCGTGACGGTCGCGAACGGGCGGGTCACGGTCGCCGACCGCGGGCCTGGGGTGTCGCCAGATCTGGGCGACAAGATCTTCGACCGGTACCGCAGCGGCAGCGGCTCGTCCGGGCTGGGGTTGTCGATCGTGCGCTGGGTCGCGCTGTCGCACGGAGGCGAGCTGGCGGTCTACAACGCGGCCGAGGGTGGGGCGATTTTCGAGTTCCAGCTGCCGGTCTGGGTGGACCGCTGAGGCTGATCGCGGCTGGACCGCGTTTGTATCCGGGCTGGACCAGGGGGTATTTAGCTTGAGCCCGTGAAGTCACTCTCGGAGCTCTTCGCTGTCACACGCCGTCACCGGCGACCCGGTGCCGGAGCGGCGACCGAGTCCGCGACCCGGCCCCGCTCGACGGAGACGTGGCGGCCGCGGGCGGCCCTCGCCGCCGTCATCGCGGGGTGCCTCGCGCTCACCGGTGTCGCGGTGGCCGGAGCGAGCAGCGACTCGCCGGGACTGAAGTTCGTGCAGTCCGGCCACTGGATCTACAACAGCACCCTGGGCACGGTCTTCCACATCGACGGCGGGACGAAGAACGTCGACAGCCAGGCCTCGGTGCCGGGCGCTGGTCCGGGGACGCAGGTGGTCCAGACCGACAAGAGCGGTTTCGTTCTGGCCGAAGGAAAGACGATCGAGTTCGGCAAGTCCGACCTGTCCGTCGCCGACCCGCTGCTGGCCCCGACCGACGAGCGGCCGATCGGCCTGGAAGCGGCCGGGGTCGCGTATGCGATCTATCCGCAGTCCGGCCGGATTGCCCGGTTCGGTGACAACGCGCTGGTGCAGACCGCGGGCCGGCTCGGGCCGCCGGCCGTGACGTCGGCCGGGACCTTGTGGGTGCATCGGCTGGACACCGGGCAGTTGTGCCAGCTGCCGGTCAAGGCCGACCGCCTGTCCTGCCCGGCCAAGGTGCCGTTGGGCCACGCGGGTGCGCTGACGATGGTTGGCGACCAAGCGACGTTCGTCGATCTGACCGCCGGCCAGCTGCAGGCAGTCGACGCGGACGGCCTGGGCCGGAGCATCTCGCTCGCCGGGCTGAACCTGCCGGCCGACTCGATCCTCGCCGCGAACGACGTCGCCGGGCGGGTCGCGATCCTGGACCCGGGCAAGAACCTCCTGCACCTGATCGACACCGCGCAGCTCACCGGCGACAAGCAGGCCGCCGACCCGATCGTGAAGAAGCTCCGCCCGGGCAAGTACGAACGCATCGCCTCCTCCGGCGCCGGAATCGCGCTGATCGACGAGAACAGCGACACTCTGATCACGCTCGACCGCAACGGCGACCAGCGCGAGGTGCACAAGATCCCCGCGCCGTCGAAGGCCTCGAAGGCGAAGTCCACCGACCGGGCCGGCCTGTTCCGCGGCGCGGACTCGCGCCTGTACGTCGACAGCGTGGCCGGCGAACACGTCCTGGTGGTGGAAGAGGGCGGCGAGGTCACCGGCGTCGACACCAACCAGCCGAAGCCGACCGAGGGCAAGACCACCGAGGCACCTGGGAACGAGCCGACCAGCCCGGTCACAACGTTGCCCCCGACAACGATCCCGACAACGACTCCGCCGCCGTCGGTTCCGCACCCGGTGGTACCGACCGGGAAGCCGACGAGCCGGCCGCCGGTCGTCCAGCCCAGCAAGCCCGGAAACCGGCCGACCAGGACCGAGCAGCCACCGGACCGGCCGACCCAGCCGCCGGAACCAACGCATCAGCCGACTTCGAAGCCGACCAACAAGCCCACGCAGAAGCCGACGCAGAAGCCGACTCCGAAACCGCCGCCACCGCCGCCGACGGTCAGCGCCAGTAAGCCGGGCGCTCCACGCTCCGTGAGTGGTAAGGCCGGTGAAAGCCGGGCCACCGTCAGCTGGGGTGCCGCCGCGTCGAACGGAGCGGACATCACCAAGTACACGGTGAGCTGGAGCGGCGGTAGCCGCACGGCCTCGGCCGGGTCGCGGAGCATGACGATCACCGGTCTGACGAACGGTACCGGGTACACCTTCACGGTCCGCGCGACCAACAGGGTCGGCGCCGGTCCAGGCGCCAGTACGTCCCGGATCGTTCCGACCGGTGGTCCGCCCGATGCCCCGCCCGGCTTCAACGCGCAGCCCGGTAGCGGCAAGGCCACGCTGACCTGGGGTCAACCGAACCTGCACGGAGGGACGCTCGTGCGCTACGAATACACCTACGCAGGCCCTGAAGGACAAGGCGGCGCGAACGGTACGTCTCGCTCCCACACCTTCAAGAACCTCTACAAGGGCGACTACTACATGTTCACGGTCAGAGCGGTCACCAAGACCTCGGACGGCCGCGAGCTCACCGGCGCGACCTCGTCGACGTTCGCCGAGATCGGTGGCGGCGACGGCGCTCCGGCCTTCCTCTTCCCGACCAGTCCCGTCTCCGCTGCCGAGCCGCACGTGTGGTTCCCGCAGCTGTGGGCACGGCCTCTTGTTTGTCAGGTGATTCGATGAACGCCGCGATTCCTCCGGGCGAGGCCTATCGGCTCGTCGCGGGCAACCTGCAGCGAGTGATCCAGGGCAAGCCGGACGCGATCCGGCTGGCGCTGACCGCGCTGTTCGCCGAAGGACATCTGCTGATCGAGGACGTGCCCGGGCTGGGCAAGACCACGCTGGCCCGGTGCATCGCGCGCAGCACGGACGCCAGCTGGAACCGGATCCAGTTCACGCCCGACCTCTTGCCCGGCGACATCACCGGCGTGATGGTCTACCACCAGGGCAGTGAGACGTTCGAGTTCCACCCCGGCGGCATCTTCGCCAACGTGGTGGTCGCGGACGAGATCAACCGCGGTACGCCGAAGACCCAGTCCGCGCTGCTCGAGGTGATGGCCGAACGACGGGTGACCGTCGACTCGATCACGCGGGCCGTCCCGGATCCGTTCCTGGTGATCGGCACGCAGAACCCGATCGAGATGGAAGGCACCTACCGGCTGCCCGAGGCGCAGCTCGACCGGTTCCTGATGCGGATCGAGATCGGGTACCCGGATCACGAGGCCGAGGTGCGGATCGTGCTCGGCGACACGGGCCGGATCGGACCGGACTCACTGGCACCGGTCATCGACGTACCGGCTCTGCACAACGCGATCGCCGCGGTCCGGTCGGTCCACGTCGACCAGGCCGTTGTCTCGTACGCGGTGAAGTTGGCGGCTGCGACTCGTACGCATCCTGCGGTTCGGTACGGCGCTAGTCCGCGGGGGAGCATCGCATTGGTCCGGGCGGCTCGGGCCTTCGCCGCTACGGACGGCCGTGCCTTCACAACACCTGACGACATGAAGGACGTGGCGCAGGCCGTGCTGGCTCACCGCCTCGTCCTCACGCCGGATGCCGAGCTCAGCCAGCGACCGCCCGCGTCGGTGGTCGAGGAGGTCCTCGCTGCCACACCGGCTCCCACCGCCAGCGTCGGCTAGCCCATCATGCGACTCACGGGGCGTGGCATCGCCGTACTGGTCTTCGCGCTGCTGTCCTATGCGGTCGGTGAGTTTGCTGGCTGGCCGTTCTTCCGGGCGGTTGGGGGGATCGGGCTGGGGGCGGTCGTGGCCGCGGTACTGCTCACGTTGCAGCAGCCGGTTGTCGCCGTACGTCGGGAGCTGTCGCCTGATCGGGTCGAGCGCGGCTCGCCTGCGCTGGCGACCCTGCGGGTGCGGAACGCGGGGAAGCGTTGGCAGCCGGCGTTCGAGGCGCACGACTCGGCGGGTGAGCAGCGGCGGCAGGTTCGGGTGCGGCGGTTGGCTCCGGGGGCTGAGGCGACGTACCGGTACGAGCTGCCGACGTCGCGGCGGGGGAAGGTCCAGGTCGGGCCGCTGCGGTTGGACCGGGCGGATCCGTTCGGGCTGGCGCGGAACAGCCGGGCCGCGGGCGAGATCGAGACGCTCTGGGTGCATCCGCGGCGGCATCCCACGCGGACCGTCGTCGCAGGACGGCCGCGGCATCACCATGTCGGGCGGACTGCCGACGACTCTCTGCGTGGGTCCTCGGATGTGCGGGACGTGCGGCCTTATGTGGTCGGGGATGAGGTTCGGCACCTGCATTGGAAGGCGACGGCGCGGACCGGGCAGTTGATGGTGCGTGACTTCGTCGATCCCGATCAGCCCAGGTTGACCGTATTGCTGGACACCCGGGCCGAATCGTTGCCGGGGGCAAAGTTCGAGGAGGCGGTCGAGGTCGCGGCGTCGGTCCTCTTCGCCGCCGCGATGGCTGGGCATCGGTGCCGACTGTTGACGTCGGCGGAGGTCGACATCGCCGCACCCGGCGGGCCGCTGACCGCGCGAGGGTTCCTGGATGAGCTCTGCATGGCCAAGCAGTCGTCCGCGAGGATCCCGTTGGTGCCGCTTTCCTTGACCAACGGTCCCAGCGGCGGTGCAGTCGTCCTGGTCACCGGAGCCCGCGGAACCGCCACCGACCTAGCGCCTTTGCCACCCCGCTTCGGCTCAGTCACCGTCCTGGGCATCGGCCCCGTCCACGGAGTAGCCCCCATCTCCGGCGCCCAAGTAGTCCTGGCCACCGACGCCTCCACCGCCCTCCAACAGTGGAGCGGGCTGATCGAATGAGTACATCTTCTCCAGGCACCAGAAGAAGGACTGTTGCGGTTGTCGCCTGCGGCGCCATCGGCGGACTGTGTTTCGGCCCGCTCTTCGGGGTCCGAGGCCTGCTCTTGCCGATCGGGGTCTTGTGTCTCGTCGTGCTGGTGGTGACGGAGTGCTGCCGGCGGTGGGCTGGACTGGTTGCCTGGCGCCCGCTTCTGGTTCTTCTCGCCGGCCTACTCGCCATCGTCGAAACATTGCTTCAAGCAACCACTGACGCTGGACTGCCCATGATCGCGTCGATTCACGCTCTGGCGCGCGGCCTGTCCTCGTGGCGCCTGACGCTGGAGTCGACCTGGCCCGCGCGCCCGGATCCCGATCTCGTGCTGTTCGTGCCACTCCTGGTGCTACTCGCCTGCCTCCTCGGCATCGAGCTCCTCGACCGCGTCTCGCCGTTGATCGCGGCCGTGCCCGGTCTGCTGGTGACCGGAGTCAGCCAGGCCTACATCGCCCTGACTGCGGGTGCCGCCGTACTCGTAGCCCTCGCGTATGCCGCTGCCGTAGCCGCCCTGCTGGTCAGCGATCGGCCCGCGTCGACGCGTCGTACGCCGTACCGGAGTCTGGTCCCTTGGCGAGTCGTGGTCCCGGCCGGCCTGGTCACCGTGATCGCGGCGCTCGGCAGCGTCGTGCTGATCGTCGCCGACCCGGTCGGCCGCGACCCGTACACGCTGCAGCAGCTCCAGGCCGCGAACGACGACAGCTCCCGGTTGACCAACCCGCTGGATGAGCTGGCCAGTCGCCTGGACCCGAAGAACAAGGACCGCCCGCTCTTCCGCTATCAATCGCCAACACCGGTCGGGAGTTGGCGGCAGGTCGCGCTGGACTCCTTCGACGGCACGAATTGGAGCACCGGCAACCCGTTCCTCCGCCTCGGCTCGGAGCTTGCTTTAGGCGCCGACGTCCGAGTGCCGACGACGAGCCACACCGCGAAGATCCAGCTCACCGGCTTGGACGGACCATGGCTGCCCGGACAGTTGCTCCCGGCATCGGTCACCGGCGCAGGCGAACCACAAATCGAACCAGTCGGCGGCACCCTGCTCGCCGGCGAACGTCCCGTGAGCTACACCCTCAACTGGTCGAAGCCGACCGTCACCGCCCGCCAACTCCTGAACGCCGGAGTGAACGACGACGCCACCGGCGGACTCGGCGACATCGGTACGGCGCCCGCCGCAGTGACCGATCTGGTCGACAAGGCGCTGGGTGGCCGGCGACCGACGTTCCAGACCGCTCTGGGGCTCGAGCGTTACCTGCGGGACAACTACAAACTCGCATCGGGTCCGCCGCTGCCGACCGGACACGGCTGGCCGCAGTTGCAGCGCTTTCTCCTGCAGGACAAGGTCGGAACCAGCGAGCAGTTCGCTGCGGCGTACGTCGCGATGGCTCGGCTGGCTGGGATCCCGGCTCGCCTGGTGGTGGGATTCCGAGCTCCCGCGTCGGCTGGTCCGGACGGCTGGTACACAGTCCGGAACGGCGATGTGCTGGCTTGGCCCGAGGTAGCGGTCAACGGCGTCGGCTGGTGGCCGTTGGACCCCGCCGGCAAAGCCGACGCGGGACAAGCCGCGGCGCTAGGCTCCGAGGCCCAGGTCACCGCAGAAGCACGCTCCGAACTCCCCCCGCCGGACAAACTCGAAGACCCGCCACTCCCACCGAACGACGCGGACGAGCGAGGCCACGGCCCGTGCGGCGACTGCTGGGTGCTACCCGTGTCTGCGCTCTTCATAGCCTCAGCCGCCCTCCTGGTCCTCTGGGTACTCGGAGTCCCACTCCTCAAGGTGATCCGAACCACCCGCCGCCGACGCCGTACCGGCACCGCCGCCGTAATCGGCGCCTGGGCCGAGGCAAGAGACCGCCTCCGAGCCTTCGGCATCGAGATAACCGCCGGCATGACCGTCCGCGAACTAGCCCAAGCCGCAGCCCCCATCACCACCCCCAAAGCCCAAACCGGCCTGACCACCCTCGCCCAAGCAGTAGACGAAGCCCTCTGGTCCGGCACCACAATCCGCCCAAACCTCCCCACCGAAGCCTGGTCTGGCCTCAAAGCCCTCACCCAAGCCCTGAAGACCCGCCCCTGGCAAGACCGCCTCCGAGCCCAGCTAAGCCTCCGCTAATTCCTTGCCTCCAGCCCGGCGCAGACACCCTACGGGGTGACGGCGGACCCCATCCGAAGACCGCGGACCCGCCACTCGCTCGGCGCCACGGATGCGGTCGTGGTCCTGGTCCGCAGCCCCAGAAGCCGCCCGCGCCACCGTGAACCGGCCGTTCCAGCCCAGCAATCCCGCCATCCAGAGGTCAATCCATCTGCTCGATCCACCACCCCGCAACACCCGGGCTCGGGAAGATCTCTTCCCATATCAGGCACAATTACCTCCCAAACCCCTTCCCCACAAGGCGAATCCCGCCACCCGGCCGCATCCGGCCACATCCCGAGACCCCACCCCAGCCGGACGCTTCAACCACCTCCGGACCGGTCTAACACGAGGGGATACCCCTCTGAGTTGTGGGTTCTCCCCTGGTACACCAACAGAGAACCCACCACGCCAGGGGATATCCGGCTCTTGTGTTGGATGTGTGAGTTGATTGG